>NZ_JBDJMI010000017.1:0-84126 GCF_039673825.1 Luteimonas sp. TWI662
GCCTTCCAGCGAGGCCAGGGTCTGCAGGTTGCCCGCGTAGGTCAACGCATCGAGGTTGACCACGCGCACGCCCAGGCGGACCGCCTCGAGCACGAAATTACCGCCGATGAAGCCGGCGCCGCCGGTGACGAGCCAAGTTGCCAATTTGCACCTCGATATGCCATTAATGAAAGAAATAAAGTTGATCTGAAACCGTCAAGATTAGTATTTTACCTTTGTCTGAAGACAGTTGGGCGCAAGAAAAGCAGGAAGTTCAAGATAATGAAGTACAAAGTCGTCATCGTAAATTACAAAAAAGATAAATCTGTCATAAGCCTCCTGCGCCAGCTAGAGGTTCAGGAGCTAAAGCCCGTTAGCGTTTTCATTGCAGATAACTCCCCGGACCCAACGCTCAAGGACACTATCGAAAGAGGTGATTGGAGCTTAAGCCTGGAGATCAAGGAGTATCCCGAAAATGTTGGATACAGCAAGGGGTGCAATGCTGGGCAGCAAGGGGTTTGGGACCTGATCGTCTTCCTGAATCCAGATATCGAAATACAGGATCGCTCGCTTTTCTTAAGGCTGTCGGAAGAATTAATGGAGCTAGGCGCCGTAGGGTGTGTGGGGGTTTCTCAAAGGAATCCGGACGGTAGCTTCGAGGCAGTGGCTCGTCGGTTCCCAACTCCTTTAGCTGTCATTGGGAAGAGGATTCCGATCCTGCGGCCTCTTCTCAGGGAGAGTGTTAGGAAGTACATGAAAAGCTATGCGTGCGAATTCAATCCAGACGGTAAGCCATTAGAGGTGGACTGGCTCCAGTCCTCTTTTCTGGCCGTCCCGCGTCAAGTCTGGAGCCGGCAAGGCGGCTTCGACGAGCGGTATTTTGTGTTCATGGCCGATACCGAATACGGACACCGCTGCAACCGGAATGGGCTAAAGTCGTACTTTATACCGGCGTTGCAAGTCGAAGCCGATGGGGTGCGCGCGAGTGAGGGGGGCGTGCTCGCAATATTCAAAAGCAAAGTTATCCGGATACATATCAAGGATTCGATTCGATACTATCTGAGTCTCCTGCAGAAGAA
Source organism: Luteimonas sp. TWI662 (assembly GCF_039673825.1). Lineage (NCBI taxonomy): Bacteria > Pseudomonadati > Pseudomonadota > Gammaproteobacteria > Lysobacterales > Lysobacteraceae > Luteimonas > Luteimonas sp. TWI662. The sequence goes on from NZ_JBDJMI010000017.1 coordinate 1,059, forward strand.
GTAGCTATGAACTGCGTCGTTCCAGGGAAGGTGCGACGCTAAGCAGGGCCCTTTCTAGTGCATCCAGCGCATTACGCTTCGTGTAATAGGCTAGTCTATTTGCGCCCGCTTCAATCTTCGATGCGACGATATCGGCGTTCTGGATGGCGGATAGCGCACGGCGCCAGGAGGTCTCCTGACCAAGCTCTACGAAAATACCGCTCTCGGAGAGAACCTCACGATGTGCCGGTATATCGGAGGCAATAACAGGGCGGCCGCAAGCAAGCGCTTCTAACGGCGGAATGCCAAATCCTTCCCACTTCGAGGGATAGACCAATGCGCTGCAGCCTCGGTAAAGATCAATTAGATCGTTCTCGTCGAGATAATCAGTGAACGTGACCTTGGACTCCAACCCCAAGCGCTCGATTTGGCGTGTCAGATGCTTTCGATGGCTGCCGCTACATGATGTCACTACAAGGCGGTAGCGATCCTTCCATAGTTCATGGAAGGAAATAACCTCCTCTACATTCTTGTGGGGATATCGCGCGCCGACCATCAAGAGATATGGGTCCAGAGTTTCGACATTTCCAGGCCTGAATCTATCAACGTCCACCGAGTTCGGGACTACATAGATCTTGCTCAGCGGATAATGATACGCTTCGAAAATGTCTTGGCGCGTCGCCTCGGATACTGTGAAAACAGCTGCGCAACGTTGAAGAAGGCGTGGGACTCCGTACTTGAAGTAGAAGTACTGCGCTACATGCTGCTCCGGAAATCTAAGAGAGATAAGATCATGAATAGTTATGATCTGGTCTGTTTGTCTAGGAAGTCCGTGGTGAGTTGGGCTGTAGACCAGGTGATCTTCACTAAAACGGATCTTGCGGCTCCATATCTGGCGCTTCAATGCAGCAAGCTTCCCATTCCCGATCTCTATGCCGGAAGGAGACTTTATGATCTTCGCCGAACTCGCAATCTTAGATTCAGAAGTAATGAAGGTGCAATCGAAGATCTCTGAAATCCCTAGGCAAGTGTTTGCGTATGCTCCCAGCCCTGTGGGATTTCGGCCGATCATTGAGTAATTCGCTATGAGATTCATGAAGATAATATTCCGTCTTGAAAAGGTCAGCTAGCTAATTCATCTAAGTCTTAGTCTGCCTCGAACAACGGCCTCATAGAGGAAGATGACAATTGCCCCCCCGAGAAGAGTCAGGACTCTGGAATAAACAAAGTAGTGGCTTCCGAACCAAAAAAGAACAGAAAATGCCATCCAGGGATAGAGAAATAAGCCGAACGTGTTCCCAGAGCGGATGCTTCTCCAGGAAAATTTGGCGATAACTCCAATCGCAAAAAAGTAAGGGAAAACTAGAAACCCAAGGTCCGAGAAAACGTAGCCGAAAGCAGAGACCCAAATATAGCGTCCATCCAATCCTGCTTGATGCACCGCGCCGAACTCAGATGCCCAGACATCGGATGACTGAGGTATCCCAAAGATGTCACCAAGATCTATCCATCTATGAATAAACGGTATATGCGATAGAAACCTGAAGGCGTAAGTTCCTGATCCCGCATGTGGAAACGTAATATCTCCATTTAGAAGCGCAGCGAGTCTATTATAAGAAGCCCCTGTGTAGCCCATCAAGTCTTGAAATAGTGCAGATCGCTCATCTCCACCTCGTAGCCAGGAGAAAAGTAGGAACGCGGAAACTATGACTACGGCAAATCTCCCAAGAGAAAGTAGATAGGATAAAAAAGGCTTTGATCCATTATTTGTCTTAAAGATGAAGTAGGTAATGAAGAAGCCGGAAATGCCGGGCATAAGATCGTATCGAGCAACCTTGGCGACCGCGGTGAAGGTTGCAACCAGCATGCCGATGCCAATCAGGGCTCTCAAGACATAATCTGGCCTGCCGTTAAAATCTTCTCGTTCGAGCAGCCGCCAAAGGGCCCAGCAGCATATCGCATAGAGTAAAGGTAGCGCTTCTGTTAATCCTCCGGCGACGTCCAGCTCTTTTTTGGCGGTGTAAGCATCCTCAAGCCACCCTGTAAGAAAGCTCGGATTAGATTTCAAGAAGATCGTTATCGAAAGCAGGTTCAACCCTACGGCAAGAATTAAAGGTGCGGCTATTTTAGTTCTGCTGAGGGCGGGATGGGGCGAGCTCCGAACAATTTGACGGCGCGGCGACAGCGAAATGGAACCTAATAGGAAGCTAACAACGCAGGTAATAAAAAATACTAAAGTCAGTGGATCTAAAAACATATCGCTGCGCTCACCCATTACAGACCTATAGCTCTGGGGTGGGATTGATATGCACGAAAGGAAGAAGGTCAGCGATATTAGAGATAGCCCAAAGGGCGAGACTGGATTTACTGAGTTCGATCGAAACGGTATGCGCATCTTAAATATCTCCTGCTAGAGGAGCGAGGGGCGTGGTAGCTATTCTTAGATTGCTTGGCGTGTGGTGACGAGGTAAAAATTATCTTGGCCGTAAAATAATAGGTCTCGCTCCGGCAATAGATCATTCTTGGCGAAGCTGGCGCTTCGTAGGCGATGTGTAAAGTTTACTGTAGATCTGGGTATGCGCACCCGCATATGACGTCATATTTAGAAAAGGCTTTGCCGACTCGCGCGCATTATCTGAAATGACGTTTAATTGTCCATAGCTAAGAATCTGACTTAGTCGGTCTCGCAGCTCGTTAGGCGTATCAGGATCGAAAACTAATCCGTTGTGTCCATGCTCTATCATTTCACTGATTCCTCCTCTGCTAGCGCCTATCACGGGTCTACCAAAAGCAAAAGCTTCAGCGACGACCATACCTAGAGGCTCATTCCAAAGAGAGGGGACAACGACGACGTCAACTTCTGGGAAAAAATCGCGCTGTCGCACTCTGCCTAGGAAATGAATGCGTTCCGATTGATATCGCTGGCGTAGGGCCTCGTCGTAAACTCCATCACCTGTTCCAGCGATGAGAAGCTCTACATCACTACGATCGAGTGAGAGAAACGAACTAATAAGGAGCTCTATGCCTTTGCTGGGTGTGAGTGATCCTATGAAGCCAAATCGCTGCGCCTTCCTTGGTTCGATTGTCTTGGCATTCGAGCAGCCGAGAGATTTGGCATCTCGGGCGTTGTAAATTACCTGTTTGATCTTTGCTTGTTCGAAGTACCCGCGTTTGCAGTGCTCATCCAGCACGTATCGGCTCACGCCTATCACAGCGTCAACGTGCATTGACCAATCACGATGGCGCCATCTGAAGATTGCGCATTCCGCACACAGGCTGCTGCAATGGCGCCCATTCCGAAAAAGTGTCGATCTAGCGCAAAGGAGATATTGATCACGAATGGTATGGACTACCGGAACGCCTAGCGCTTTAGACGCGGACCATGCGGAAACCGAAAATCCAGTCAGGACGTGCGTATGGACGACGTCAGGATTTTCGTTCTTAATGACTTGGCGAACATCCCGCGCCGACAATGGGTTGTAGACATCGAGCGCATGGTATGCCATGCGAGGCAACACGCTTCTTGCGACAGCATCGGTGGGGCGGTACACATTGCGGGCCGGGAGGTAGTGCACCGTGGCCCCATCGACAAGATGTGTCCCGACAGCTTCGTGGGCAAGAGCGGCTATGACAACTTCGTGCCCGGCAGCTATCAATGCGTCGACGAGCACCTTGAGTGACTTCTGCCCACCGCCACCTACTGGCGCCTCGTAGTTCGTGGCAACCATGAGGATTTTCATTCAATTAATATCCGCTGCCTGAAGGAGCTTGCTCTTCAGCAACATCATTGTTGATGTAAATCTCTCTGCAGCGCCATCCACATATTGCTTCTGCATAGAGATGCGTCCCTGATCTGAGATTGCCAGCAACGCTTTCTCCAGTATCCGAGTCGCGCTAAACTCCGAAATGCTGATTCCGTAGATGCCAGACTCCCGAATGAGCGTGTCGGTCTTCGTTGCTCTGCTGATTCCGACCAGCGGGGTATATCCCAGCGCTATGATCATTGCATGCAGTCTCATGGCAATCACAAGGGAACTGCGTCGAATTATCTTAACGGCGGTCCGATAATCGTTTGGACTCAACACTTCCACATTGTCGGTGCCGATCTTAGCCGCAGCTGCTCGATAAACCCCCAATTCGTCTTGTTCGCGAGTATCCATTGAAAGAAGGATGACTCGGTGGTCCGGCCATTGTCTTCTTACACCCTCAACAAGGGCAACCACGTCAGCAACGGCGGTGTCTTGGCTCCGCTTCTCTTTCACATACGAGATGACGATGGATCGATCACGAGGTTCGTCCAGAGGTTCTCCACTAAGGAAAAAGACGGGGTCCGACGAGAGCACGAACTTGCTTTCGTTCCCAGGCACCAATGATTGCGCAATGGTCAAGGACTTCTGATCTCTGAGGAGAACCGTGCTGCAGCGATTGAAGATATGCTTGGCGAGAGCAGGTGCACGGGATGAGCTCAGTTCATCTACTCCAATGGGAACGGTCGCTATCGGCTTGCCGAGAAGCTTTGCAATGGCGGTGACCTGCCAGATATAAGGAATCATGCCCCGAAACACGCTGATTCCTAACGCATCCTGTATGAGCGTACCGCCGCCGAGCAATATGACGTCGCTCCGTCGAATGGCTTGAATAATTGCAATCCAGCCTTTGGGCGACTTTCTATCCATCGACAACTCATCGACTCCAAGTGGCTGGAGCCTGCCTGGATTAACTGAAGTTACCGTTACCTTGCTGTCGGGAATAAGTGACCGCAATTGCTCTACGAGAACGGACGCAAGCGCGTCGTCCCCGAGATTGTGGCCGGAAGTGCCGACCAGAAGAATATTCATTGCTATAGCTCCCTCTACATCTCTGCTGGCGTAGGTGATCACCTGAGTGGAAAATCGCGGTGCTCGCCCAGTTGTTTGTTCAGTCCATCTTTGACGGCTTGCCGAACAAGCCTGTATCGATCGACTCTTCCGGTTCGCATCGCGTGGAGTCTAAGGAGAGCCAAGTAGATTGCTCTATTTATCCATGAAAGAACGCGGCTCTTCGGCCTGCAGTGGTAGCCAAAGTAAACGCCGTTGCGCGTTCCATAATATGCTCGCAGGTCGCTACCCTGGTTCAGTATTATGCTGAATGAACTGGCGCGGGTACTTCCTCTCGTGTTCCAGGATGATTCCAGATCCTTTACTTTTGCGCTGGTCACTAAGACTATCTGGCCGCCAGACGCGTTTATGCGGTAAGTAAACTCGCTGTCGTCCGCGTAAAGGACAAAATCCGCGCGGGGCGTGCCGATCTGAAAAATAAGGTCCTTTCTGAAAAAGAGTCCGCTGTAAGGCGCAATTTCCATCATCACCCGCTCCGGGAGTTTATCGGGAGCGGGCTTCGTGATGACTCGACCGAGCAGCTTTTTTGGGATATCGATGATATGGAATCCTCGAAAGCTGTTAATGCGCGGCCCTAGGCGTTGATTTTCTCCCTCAGTGATTTCCGTCTGATGCTCCGGTCGGAACGCCAATACAGCGAGCGGTCCGTCACTGGTGCTCTCGATCTGGAGGAAAGTGGATTTCAAGCGGCTGAGGCAATCTTGCTCAGGCTTGTTATCGTCGTCGAGAAGTAGTACGAAGTCGCTATCGAGCGTTTCTGCATGGCGCAAGCCCGCCGCATAGCCTGCAGCGGATCCTAGGTTTCTCGTCATCTCGAGAACAGTAACTAGGCCAGCGTAGGCTCGCTCAAGAGTGCTTTTGACAGGCCACGTCGCGCCGTTGTCGACTACTACGATGTGGTCGATGCTCTGTGAAATCAGCGCTTGAATGACCTCTTCGAGCATCGCGCGTCGCTGTCCATAGGTGACTGTAATGCAAGTGACTGTGCTCATCGCTTAATCTTCCGCCTTGTTAGGCGTTCGCTTCCTGTTCCTGGCCAGTGAGGTCAGTGCTGCTGCTTGGCGACGTCCGATCATCAGGTAAGTCGTTCCGTAGACAAGGGCGCCAACTAGGGCGCCGATGCTCACCTTTCCGTAATCACCGGATCGACTTAGAAGATCGTCGAGGGCAACGAGGGCGACGATCATCGAGATCGCGCTTGCAATGGGTATCAGTGTTGGTTTCAAGAGATCTAACCAGCTACCCTCGAGTTGCCTCATGCATAGAGCCATAACGGGTATAGCGTTCAGGACATTGGCAACAAGGTAAAGTTTCGCCATGGGTAGGACCCCATAGTTTGCACCTAGCACGAATGCACCGATCTGGAGGATTGCGCCTACAATTCCTAGAACGAGCAGCGTGCGAGTTGCGCCTGTGGCCATGAAGACCACTCCCGTAGTGCTAAGTAATGACTGTATGAAACCTGTTGGCGCTAGCCAGAACAAAAGCTGGGAGCTGAGCTCCCAGCCATCCCCAAGAAATACTTGAATGAAGCTTTCACGAAGAACGAGCATGCCTCCCATCATCGGGGCAACGAGTGTCGCTACCACGGTTACAACAGTCAGATATGTGCGGCGCATTTCTGGGCGCTGATTCTGTTGCCGCGATAGGACTGGATAGAGAGAGCGGGACACCACGAATGTAAGGCTTTGCAAGGGAAACAACATAACTCGGTACGCAAGGGCATAGGCACCAAGCACGTCTTGCCCGAAGTATCGTCCCACGACAATGTTGTCCGAGTTTCGAGCCAAGTAGTTGACGACATTGAATCCGACCAGGTGCGAGCTGAAGCCGAGGATCGACCTAAGTTCTGACCAGGAGCATTTGCGTAAGCTGGCGGGCCTCCAGTGCGACGCATGCCATAGCTGAAGTGATGTCAAGCCTACGGTAATCAGCGTCTGTGCAACGAGGCTATATACACCGAAGCCTGTGGCGGCCATGCCCAGGGCAATTACAAGGCCGGTGGCGATTGACGATATCTCGATCCTGGCAACGGTTTTGAAGCTTGAGTTTCGCTCGAGTAGTGCCTGATGTACTGCGGAGGAACTAGAGAGGGGAAACGCCAACGCTAGCAGCATTAAGACAGGTGTTAGCTCTTGCGTGCTAAATAAGCCCGCCATCAGGGGCGCTGTCGCTAAAACAATCAAGGAAATTAGTAGGCCGACTGCGATGTTGAACCAAAACACCGCTGTCTTGACTTCCTGGCTGAGTTCTTGCTTTTGAATGATCGCCGCAGAGGACCCCATGTCGCGAAAGACGATGGCGAGATTGGTCACGACGGCTGCCATGGCCATAATGCCGTATTCTTTGGGAGACAATAGGCGTGCAAGCACGACCATGCCGACGACCTGTGCGCCGATCTTCGTACCTTGGGAAAGCCCCACCCAGCGCGTATTACTGAGAACGCCCAACGATATACTCCGACAGCTTTGATTGGAGAGCTATGGCGCGGATCAATCTCCGCCGTAGAGATCTCTGCTAAAGATCTTCGGTCGAACATCTTCTAGGTCATGATGGAGGCGATTCGCAACAATGATGTCTGAGCTGCTTTTGAAATTTTCTAGGCTCTCTATAACCTTGGAGTTGAAGAACAATCCCTGAAGTCCAGGCTCATAGACGATAACCTCGACCCCGCGCGCTTTTATGCGTTTCATTACCCCCTGGATGCTTGATGCCCGGAAATTGTCGGAACCTGCTTTCATTGCGAGTCTGTAGATGCCGACTACCTTGGGATTTCTGCGGAGAATTTCCTCGGCGATGAAGTCCTTCCGAGTCCGGTTGGCTTCCACGATCGCGTGGATCAGGTTCTGGGGCACGTCGCTGTAGTTGGCGAGCAGCTGCTTGGTGTCTTTCGGCAGGCAATAGCCGCCATAACCGAACGAAGGGTTGTTGTAGTGGCTGCCGATGCGGGAATCCAGGCTCACGCCTTCGATGATCTGGCGGGTGTCCAGGCCATGCGTGCAGGCGTAGGTATCCAACTCGTTGAAGTACGCCACCCGCATCGCGAGGTAGGTGTTTGCGAATAGCTTGATCGCCTCGGCCTCGGTCGCATCGGTGAACAGCACCGGCACGTCCTGCCTGATTGCACCTTCCTGCAGCAGACGGGCGAAGACGGTGGCACGCTCGGATCGTTCACCAACGATGATCCGGCTGGGGTGCAGGTTGTCGTACAGGGCGCGGCCCTCGCGCAGGAACTCGGGCGAGAACAGGATGTTGTCGGTGCCGAACTGGGCGCGGGCCTTCGCGGTGAAGCCGACCGGTACGGTGGATTTGACCACCATAACCGCGGTGGGGTTGATCTGCTGTACCTGGGTGATGACGCTTTCGACCGAGCTGGTGTTGAAGTAGTTCGAGGTCGTGTCGTAGTCGGTCGGGGTGGCGATCACCACGTAGTCCGCGTCCGTGTACGCCTGCTGGGGGTCGGTGGTCGCCGTGAAGTCCAATTCCGACTTCGCCAGATAGTCGCGGATCTCGGCGTCGTCCAGCGGCGACTCGCGGCGGTTGAGCATCTCGACCTTGGCGGCGTCGATGTCCAGGGCGACCACGGTGTGGTGTTGTGCCAGGAGGAGGGCATTGGACAGGCCGACGTAGCCGGTGCCGGCGATGGCGATTTTCATGGGCGGAAGGGCTAATTGGGCGATTGAAGTTGGAAAGGGAGCGGAGAAGCGCGTGGAGCGCCCCCATCCGGCCCTTTGGGCCGACTTCCCCCGCGGTCGGGGGAAGGGGATGCGCAGGCGGGCAAGGAGCGGCCGCGGGCGGGGAAGAAGCGACGAAACCGCGCGGACGGGAAGAGATCAGTAGGCGTTGCGGCCGATGAAGCCTTTGAAGATGGTCATCACGATGATTCTCAAATCAAAGGCCAGCGACCAATTCTGCAGGTAGTACAGGTCGTGTTCGACGCGGCGGGCCATTTTATCGAGGGTGTCGGTTTCGCCGCGCAGGCCGTTGACCTGCGCCCAGCCGGTGATGCCGGGCTTGACGCGGTGGCGCTGCATATAGTCGTCCACTTGGTCCATGAACTCATGGTTGTGGGCGATGGCATGCGGCCTCGGCCCGACGATGGACATGTCGCCCAGTAGCACATTGATGAACTGCGGCAACTCATCCAGGCTGGTGCGGCGCAGAAATGCGCCGAGGGGGGTCACGCGCGGATCGCCTTTCCGGGCCTGGGTCACCTTGCCTGAGGCTTCGGCATGGACGCGCATGCTGCGGAACTTCAAGACCTTGATCTCTCGACCATGCAGGCCGTGCCGGCGTTGGCGGAAGAAGACCGGCCCGGGCGATGAGAGCTTCACGCCGAGTGCGATGGTCAGCATCAGCGGCGAAATCAGCAGCAGGATCAGAAAGGCCAGGACATAGTCTTCGACAGCTTTCAGCACGTACGCATCGCCGCGCAGAGGACTGCTGCGCAGGTTGATGATCGGCACGCCGGCCACCTGCTCCACCGAGTGGTTCAGCATCTGCATGCCGAACAGGTCGGGGACCAGCTTGATGTCGGCGGTCGAGTGCCGGAGGCGATACAGCACATCCTGGATCTCGGATTCGGCACTCATCGGCAGCGCGATCCACACCTGATCGATGCGCAGGCGCCGCACGTATTGCTCCAGCGCGTCCACACTGCCGAGCAGGGGCAGCCCATCGAGCCGCTGTCGGGAGGCCGACGGCGCGAACCAACCGCGTACCTGCAGGCCGAGCCAGGGCTGGGCCAGGAGTTGGTCCGCCAGACGCCGCGCGTCCCGGCCGCCGCCCACGATCACCGCAGTCCGGCGATCGACGCCGCGTGCGCGCAGCCGGTCAGCCAGGCTACGGACGCCGACGCGTAGTGCCCCGGTGGCTGCAACCGTCAGGGCGAACCAGGTAGCCCACCACAACCGCGAGAAATCGTCGCTGAGCTTGAATGCAACGGTGTAGAGGATGCTGGCAGCGAACACCAGCGTCCACAGCGCCAGCAACTGGCTGCCTTCGCGGACGAGGCCGCGTCCGCGCCAGCTGTGGTAGAGGGTGGAGCCGTTGAGCACCAGAACCGCGAACAACAGCACGCGCGCCAAGTTGCGTACGTAATCGAGCGGCATGGCAACGGTGTCGAACCGCAGCCAGTACGCCACCAGGCCGGCGGTCAACAGAACCACCAGGTCCAGCGCGCGCACCCCCCAGGACAGCAGGGCTGTCAGCTTGCTGGCGATGCGCCAGTCCCCTTCGGCCTGCGGCCGGCTGGGTGCGAAGAACATGCTCGACTCCTTCATCGAGCACAGAGCCGGACCGGGCCCCTCCCTGGGGGCACCCCCGGCTTCACCCTGTGTGCGGTGCTCAATATTCCACTCGCGGCCAGGCGCCGCGGTCGTGCCTTCGGGCGGTGGATACGCCTGCCAATCTCACACAGGATCACCACCTGTGAGAAATTTCTCATAGATGGTGCGGCGGCGCAACAAAAATTTGCTACTGCGCGGCAATAAGTGACAAATCTTGTCCGAAATTGCCTTTTGGCAGACCTGGGAATGTATGTCATCGCGACGTTGCGTCCCGTGAAGACGCCCCTCATCTCCTTCGAGGCCAGGCTGAATACGATAGCCGTTTCGTTGAGGGAGCGACGCATTCAGATCAGCGGTCGATCCATTCCAGGTTGTCGAACAGCAGCTCGCCGCTCCGCTCACCCGTCATCGGGTACAGGCTGTAGGCCCGGAACAGCTTGGCGCCGCCGTCGCGGAACAGGGGTTGCCACATGATCTCTGCGCGCGCGCGGCTGGGGCGGGGCAACACGAAGTCCATCGGGATCGAGAAGTAAATGCCCTTGTCGAAGCTGCCTTCGCCGAAGGTGCGCGAGGAGATGTTGGTCTTGGTGGCGTACGCGCCCATGGTCACGCCGTTGTCGAATCGGCGGGTGAGGTTGACCGTCGTGCCGATGTCGCCGGCCAGGTACTTGCCGACGCTGACGTTGGCCTGCAGCCGGCGCGTGCGCCCAAAGGTGTAGTAGCCGGTAATGTGGCCGGTGGTGGTCTCATAGTCGCGGAAGCCGGCATGTTGGTCGAAATTCCGCTGTCGCACCTGATTGACGTCCATGCCAAGCGCCCACTGCTCGCCGAACGGGCGATACAGGACTTCGCCGCCGACGCCGCCGTACATCGACTCCAGGTAGCCGGCATAGGCCATGCCGTACCAGTCGCGCCCCAGTTGGTGCACGGTCGTCAGTTGCAGGTTGGGGACGGTCACATCGGACGTGGTCATGTACTGCCGTTGCCAGGTGCGCACGCGCGGCAGGCGCGTCGGCGCGTCATAGCGGTACTTGTCGAAGTTGTTGGCGATGTCCACGCTGACCATGCCCGACAGCCACGTGTTGCGCGAGAACCAGTAGCTGCCGCTGAAGTCGGCCGAGAGCTGGTACAGGATGAAGCCGTCGGGGCCGCCCAGGATCTGCTTGTAGCCGGGCGCGATGCTGCCACGCAGGCGGCGGAACGGTGCTTCGTAGACCTCTTCGCGGCGCTGCTGCGCGGGCGGCGCGAGTTCCACCTTGCGGGCGAAGGCGGGCAGGTCGATCCGCCGGTCGACGTAGTCGACGAACGCCTGCCGTTCCACGCTGGTCTCGGCAATAGGCGTGCCGGCGCGCTCATGCGCGAAGGTGAACCACGTCACGTCATCGCCAAGTGCGTTGTCGAGCACGCGGGCGCCGCGGCCGATGCCCTGGGCCGGGTAGAAATAGCGGTTGTGGCTCCCGTGGACGATGACCTCGTGCTCGCGGCGCGTGATGTGCGAGACGCGGATGCCGGCTTCCTGGTTGAGGTCGGCGGCGATGCCGGCCCAGTCGGGCGTCGCGCCGGTCGCTTCGTCGAGGTTGGAGGCCGCCCGCATGGTCGATGCTTGGGCGCTGCCCCCAGCATCGGCTTGGCGACGGAGCGGCACCACCGGACGATCCATGATCGGGGCGTTGCTGCGTGTCGTGGCCAAGTTGGTCGTCAGCGTCAAGCCGATCACGGCAGTGTTGCCGCGCTCCAGGCCTGCCGTCAGCTGCAGATTCGGGCTCGGGCGGTAGACCAGGCCGACGTTGATCGGTGAGCTCTGCTCAATCTCGATTGGGGTGGCGCGGGGCCTTGCTTCGTTCTTGTAGTCGTTTCCGTCGAATTCGACCTTGAGCAGCAACTGGTCGAGAGGCGTCTGCCACGTCAATCCACCGAAAACTCCGACTGGACCACGAAAGATGGATTCGGCTCCGACGTCGCCCGGAGTTCCCAGGCCTGGGCGGGTTTCGAAGCGGTCGTCGATCAAGCGAAGTGGGTTGGCGAAGTCGCCTCGATTTCCCATGTAGCCTGTTGCAACGCCAAGACTGGCATCGATAGTGCCGAAGCGCTTGCTTGCCACCAGGTACTCGCTGGAAAAGAGGCCGGTACCGCCAAGGTCACGAAAGCCCAGCGCGACTTCCGGCAGATATCGACTCTCCTGCCAAAGGCGCACTTTGAGGTCGATCGACTTGTCCTTGTAATGCTGGTCTCCACTGAGCGACGGCGCGCCGTAGCGCACCGTGTTGATGTTGATGTAGCGGAATGTCCCTTCAAGCCAGGGAAACGGCTGCATCGACAGGTTGTAGCGCGCATACGGCGCGGTGTAGCTGGCGCTCAGGCTGAACTGCCCCTCGGCCTCCATCCGTGCGGTCGGGGTCTGCAGCAGCCCGGCGCCACCCCAGTCGCTTTGGGTGATCAGGTTATGCGCCGACTCCTGCGCATGCAGGCTCCCGGCGATCGCCAGGGCCAGCAGCCCCGGTGCCAAGTGGGCGGGGCGGCGGCGACAGCGGGCGGTCATGGTGCGGGGTCCGTATTCGAGGTGTCCGACGCGTGGGCGGGCAAGGAGGCGATCGGTTGGGTCGCCAGGAACGACGCGAATTCGCGGTTGAGGTCCGGCGCGCCGGCGCGGCGCAGGTCGCGTTCGGGCAGCGGCACGTAGAGCGTCGCGCCCGGGGCGAGCGCCTGCTTGGGGCTGCGGTTCCAGGCGGCGATGCCGAGCATCTGGACCGTGCCATCGGGCTGCACGGCGAACAGCAGGTCGCGGTCAGCGCCTGCGGTCGGGCAGTCGCGCAGGTAGTCGACGGCATCGCGCAGCGGCGCGTGCGGCAGGGTGCAGGGGACGACGACCGCGCCCGTCACGCGCACGTCCGCGGGGCGGGTGGGATACGTGATCCGGTCGCCGGGCTGCAGGACGAGGTTGGCCTCGGGCCGTACCTCGGCGACACGGGCGTCGAGTTCGTTGTTGAGGCGTCCCGTGACCGGAAGCGCGATCAGTTCGGCCTCCAGTCGTGCGGCGGTGGCGGCTGTGGAGGGCGGCACGTCGGCAGCCGCCTGCACGGCTTGCAGGTCGTGCAGCACGCCTGCCTTGAGTCGGGTTTGTGCGTCGAGCGCGGATGGGCGCAGCAATGCGGCGCCGGAGGTGTAGGCCGCCTCGGTCGGCATCGCGGCCAGCAGGACGTCAGCCAGGCGAGTCCCGGTCGGAACCTGATACTCGGCCGGCCGCTGCACGGCGCCCTCGACGCGGACCTGTAGCGTTCCGGAGTCGGCCTGCGCGACGCTTGCCGCGAGCAGGGCCAAGCATAGCGGTAGCCGCATCATCGCGTGCCTCCTGGTCGGTACGGCTTGAGTTGCACCAACTCGATGCTGTGGCCGGGCGCGACGAGCTGCCGGCTCTTGCGGATGAAGCCGGTCTGCGGCTCTACCCAATACTGGTTGGTCGCATCGACACCGGCCCCGTGCAGCACCTCGTCGAAACGCACCAGCGTGTGTGTGGTGCCGAGGATCTCTACCTGCTCCGGGCCAATCCGCCGCAGTTCCCCCTCGACCATCGCCCCGTGGCGATAGCCCGGCATCCAGTCATAGCGTCGCAGCGTGGGGGATGTGCCCTGCAAGGTCGCCAGCCGCGAGAACGGACTGTCGCCCACCAGACGAATCTCTCTGGCATCCTGCGGCAGTCCGGCCGTTCCGGCCAGCAGCCCATCGCGCAGGAAGACGATCCTGCGGTCGGGGCTGTACCAGGCGCTGCGGCCGGCGTCGTCGTTGCCCAGCACCATCAGTGCTTCGAAGTCGTCGCCCTGCACCAGCATCTGGGCATAGGGATTTGCCGCCACCTGCTCAGGCGTGATCTTGAGCTTGGCGCCGAAAACCGCAAGGCGGGCGGCATCCAAACCGCCGCGGCTCAGGCCGCTGCAACCGGCCAGCACCGGCAGCAGCAGGACGAGGCAAAGCGCTGCCAGCGCCCGCTTGGCGGGCGCGGCGTAGGGTCGGGCCATCATTTCGACGCCATCACTGCAGGTCGTTGCTGGTGCCAGCAGCGTTGCGGATCAGGCCGGAGAAGGGAATCAGTTGCGCAATGAAGCGGTTCCACCGGGTGATGCCAGCGGCACCGACGAAGACCACGTCGCCTGGCTGCAACTGGAACTGGCTGGCCACCGCGAATGCCGCCGGGGACTTGGCTTCGAGCTGGTAGACCACGGACGGTGGGGCATCGGCCTCGAGGCCCCGTGCGCCACGGATCACATAGACCGCATTGCCGTTGGACGTGGTCTGCAGCAGGCCGCGTGCGCGGCCCAACGCCTGGCTCAGGCTGATGCTGCCGGTCCTGAAGCTCTGCGCGCCGGGCAGCGTCACTTCGCCGACCACGAAGACTTCCTTCGCGTCGAGGAACGGGATGTACAGATGGTCGCCCGCCTTGAGGTAGATCGCATCGCCCGACTGACGATCCAGGTCGATCGTGTAGCTGATGCCGTCGCGCGTCAGGCGCACGCCCGAGAGGTCGGCGACCGTCGGGTTGATGCCGGCCTGGCTGATCGCATCATTGAGCGTCATCGGCGTCATGGTCAGCGGCACGGCGGTCGAGTTGGCGGTCGCGCCGGTGACCCAGGCGCGCTGGCTGCCGTAGTTCAGCACCGAGACGTCGACCTGCGGCGACTCGATGTAGCGCGCCAGTTTTTCGGCGATGTCCGCGCGCAGTTCGGCCGGCGTGCGGCCTGCTGCCTGGACCTTGCCGATGTAGGGATAGAACAGCGTGCCGTCGGTCTGCACGTGACGGCCGGCGGCGTTGAGCTGCTGCTGCGCGCCCGCTGGTACTGTCAGCTCGGGGTGGTCCCAGACCGTGATGTAGAGCACGTCGCTGACCCCGATGGTGTAGGCGGACGGCTGGTACTCGACCAGCGCGGTGGGCAGGCCGCCGGTCGTCTGCTGGGTAGCGCGCTCCATCGCGATCAGTTTGGGCGTGATCGGGATCAGGTCGAGCTGGTCGTTGCCGACCGTGCGGATGCCTTCGTCGTTGGCGCTGCCAGGGCGCAAGTGCTGGCCCGGGCTCCAGATGCAGCCCGACAGGGCGGAGACGGCGACGAGGGCAATGAGGGGGCGCAACGATACGCGCATGGGCGGAACTCTCCTGACAACGGTGGGCGGCCAGGGTGGTGCCGTCCATAAAAAACCCCGCCGGTGGTCACCGGCGGGGTCGATCTATCGGTATGACCGCGAGGTGCGGAAGCTCGATCAGCCGCCGGTGCCGCCGGTACCGCCCGTGCCACCGGTACCGCCGCCGCCGTCGCCGCCGCCATCACCCCCGGTGAACTCGCCTTCGCTGTCGCCGTTGTTGTCCATTGCCACTGCGGCCAGTGCAACCACGCCGGCCACGATGCCAACGGTCGCGCCAGTGCTCAGGCCGGTGCCGACTGCGCCGCCGGTGCCGCCGGGAATGCCGCTTTCCTGCGATGCGTCGTTATTGGAGGCTGCCGTGCCCTGGGCCTGCGGTGCGGCAAAGGCGATACCGGACAGGCCGGCCAGGGCGATGGTGCCGATCAGGCGAAGGGTCTTGTTCATGGGGGAGCTCCAAGCATGTAAAGGACGGCATGCGTCCAGGCTGTTGCGAGGCTATAGGCCGAAAGCTGGTCATGTCAAGGCGGCTTCGACGCTCGGATGGTTTGGTGAGCGTGTCTCGACAAGACTGAATAGGTTGCTCACGGATCACGTAGAGCGAGCTTGCTAGACTGCGCGCTTGTGTCCGCCCCGGCGGCGTCCGGGAGTGGAGTGCATCCAGGTGTTTCGGAAGGTCCTGTTCGTGTGCATCGGCAACATCTGCCGCAGCCCTACCGCGGAGATCGTGTTGCGATCGGAGCTCGGGACCTCGGGCATCGCGGTGTCCTCTGCCGGGTTGCAGGCGCTGGTCGACCGGCCGATCGATCCGACTGCAGCAACGCTGCTGCAGGAGCGGGGCCTCGACACCGATCAACATCGTGCCCGTCAGCTGACGCCCGCGCTGCTTGCCGACGCCGATCTGGTGCTGGTGATGGAGCGGGCCCATCAGGCGCGGATCGCCCGTGAGGTGCCGCAGGCCAGCGGCAAGGTGATGCTGCTGGGCAAGTGGGCCGGCGACCGCGAGATTCCCGATCCCTACCGGCAGCAGCGCCCTGCGTTCGAGCACGTATTGAACCTGGTCGACGAGTCGGTCGCTGCCTGGCGGCGCTATCTCCGCTGAGCGGTCCCTGACCGCACGCCCCGATCAACCGCGCATCGCGCCCACCTACAGAAGTCAGAGCCACTGCATGAGCAAGGAAACCGGAGTGTCCCCCAAGGACGAGGACGAGATCGATCTGCGAGAACTCGTGGGCCTGTTGATCGACCGAAAGTGGTGGATCATCGGCATCACCGCGGCGTTCTTCGTGGTCAGCGTAGCGTACGCGCTGCTGGCGACACCGATCTACCAGGCGCGCTCGATGGTGCAGGTGGAGTCCAAGGCGCCCAGCATCCCGGGGCTTCCTGATCTGTCGTCTCTGGGCGGTGGCGTCACGTCGGCGGCAGCGACGACGGAAATCGCGCTGATCACGTCGCGCACGGTGATCGGCGACGCCGTCGACAGCACGCATGCCGATGTGGTCATCGAGCCGGCGCGCTTTCCGTTGATCGGCGGCTTCCTCGCGCGCCGCTTCTCGCCCGAGACGCCCGACGCAGTGGGATCGCCGTGGTTCGGGCTGTCGCGCTACGGCTGGGGCGGCGAGCATGTCGAAATCGTCGGTATGACGGTGCCGGCGACCTGGGAGAACGAACCGCTGACGCTGCGCGTGGGGGACGACGCCTCGCGCTTCAGCCTGTTCGGGCCGGATGACCAGCTGCTGCTGGAAGGGACCGTCGGCACCGACGCCGAAGGCGGCGGGGTCAGGCTGCAGGTCGCGGCGTTGCGCGCCAATCCCGGGACACGGTTCGAGGTGACCAAGCTGCGCCGGCTCGATGTCGTGGCCGGCTATCAGCAGGACGTCAACGCGTCCGAGCAAGGGCGCGAGTCCGGCATCCTGCAGTTGTCGTTCGAGCATCCCGATCCGCAGTTCGCGCAGACCTTCTTGCAGGCGGTCGCATCGGCCTACGTGCGCCAGAATGTCGAGCGCAACTCGGCCGAAGCCGGTGCGCAGCTGGAGTTCGTGCGCGAGCAGTTGCCGACCGTGCGCCTCCAGGTGGAGGCGGCGCAGAAGGCGATGAACGAGTACCAGACCCGGGCGAACTCGGTCGACATCACGATGCAGACCCAGGGGCTGCTGCAGCAGGAAGTGGCGGTCGAGACGAGCATCCAGCAGCTGCGCCTGCAGCAGGCGGAGATGGACCGCAGCTTCACGCGCGAGCACCCGGCCTATCGCGCGCTGCTCAAGCAGATCGGTGAACTCGAAGCGCGCAAGGCCGGCTTCCAGAAGCAGGTCGGCGAGTTGCCCGACACCCAGCAGGAGTTGCTGACGCTGACCCGTGACCTGCAGGTCAGCAACGAGCTCTACACCGGGCTGCTTAACCAGGCGCAGCAACTCGACGTTGCGCGCGCCGGCACCGTCGGCAACGTGCGGATCGTCGACCCGGCGGTCGTCGACACCCTGCGGCCGGTGAAGCCGCGCAAATCGCTGATCGTGCTGATCGGCACGCTGCTCGGCGGTTTCCTCGCCGTGGGCCTGGTGTTCCTGCAGCGTGCGTTGCACGCCGGCATCGAGGATCCTGCGCAGATCGAGGAGCTGGGCCTGCCGGTCTACGCGTCGATTCCGCTCAGCGAGTCGCGCGACCTGTTGGTCATGGACCGGCTGCGCAACCGCAGGGGGCGCGTGCGCCGCGACCCGGGCTTCGACAAGCGGCAGCACTTGCTCGCGGTCAATGCGCCCGCGGACCTGGCGATTGAAGCGATCCGCAGCCTGCGCACCAGCCTGCATTTCGCGATGCTCGAGGCCAAGAACAACATCCTGGCGATCTCCGGCCCGCGTCCGGCGGTGGGCAAGACCTTCGTGTCGGCGAACCTGGCTGCGGTGATCGCCCAGGCCGGCCAGCGCGTGCTGGTGATCGATGCGGACATGCGCAAGGGGTCGCTGCACAAGGTGCTCGGCGTGGCGCAAACCAGCGGCCTGTCCGATGTGCTCGGCGGCAAGCTCGAGGCTACCGAGGCGATCCGCGCGGCCGAGGGTGTGGCGAACATGGACTACATGGTGCGTGGCGACATCCCGCCGAACCCGTCGGAATTGCTGATGCATCCGCGTTTCGGCCAGATGCTTGAGGCGCTGTCCAAGCAGTACGACCTGGTGATCGTCGACACCCCGCCGATCCTGGCCGTCACTGACGCCGCGCTGATCGCCCGCCATGCCGGCTCGAGCCTGCTGGTGACGCGCTTCGGCGTGAATCAGCCCAAGGAGATCCTGCTGACCAAGAAGCGCTTCGAACAGAATGGCGTGCAGGTCAAGGGTGTGATCTTCAACGCCGTCGAGAAGCGCGCCACGGGCTATTACAGCTACGGCTACTACGAGTACAAAGCCGACAAGGCCTGATCTCGCACACCGCTTCCGCGCCTTTGCGCCTTCCCCCGCATCGCGGGGCATTGCGCGCTTCACGGACTGCCGTTTTTGCGCCTTCCCCCGCGTGCGGGGGAAGGTTGGGATGGGGGCAAAAGTGCGGCAGGCCCTTGCCCCCACCCGATACCTGACGGCATCGACCTCCCCCGCAAGCGGGGGAGGTGACGTGTGCGGGCTGCGGCTTTGCGCCTTCCCCCGCATCGCGGGATCTTGCGCCCGTCACGGACTTCCGCCTTTGCACCTTCCCCCGCATTTCGGGGCATTGCCCGCTTCACGGGCTGCCGCTTTTGCGCCTTCCCCCGCGTGCGGGGGAAGGTTGGGATGGGGGGCGTACCGCGGCAGGGAGGCGACGCGCGCCGAAACACCTGGCCCTGCTGAGGCGTCGCCGCTAACCTGTCGCCCGTCATGTCCGCATCGCTTCCCACTTCTCCGAGCAGGCCCGCCTGGCGCCAGCGTCTGGCGCTGTACTGGAAACTGGTCCGCGGCGATCGTCCGATCGGGTGGTTGCTGCTGCTGTGGCCCACCTGGTGGGCGCTGTGGGTCGCCGCAAAGGGGGTGCCGCCGCTCTGGACGCTCGCTGTGTTCAGCGCCGGGGTCTGGCTGACGCGCTCGGCTGGTTGCGTGATCAACGACTATGCCGACCGCTGGCTCGACCCCCACGTCGAGCGCACCAAGGATCGCCCGCTGGCGAGCGGTGCGGTGCGAGGACGCGAGGCGCTGTGGCTGTTCGCCGGGTTGATGCTGGTCGCGTTTGCGCTGGTGCTGACGATGAATCGGTTGACGGTGCTGATGAGCATCGTCGGTGTCGTGCTCGCTGCCAGTTACCCCTACCTCAAGCGCTACACGCACCTGCCGCAGGTCTACCTGGGGCTGTCGTTCGGCTGGGCGATCCCGATGGCGTTCGCGGCGGTGCAGGGCGCGGTGCCGGTCGTGGGTTGGGTGCTGTTCGTGGCCAACATCTTCTGGGCGACCGCGTACGACACCTGGTATGCGATGGTCGATCGCGAGGACGACATCCGTGCGGGCGCGCGCTCCACCGCGATCCTGTTCGGGCGCTTCGACCTGCTCGCGCAGGCGGCGCTGTATACGGCGATGTTCGCCGCGCTCGCGATCGCCGGTCACCTGGCAGCACTGGGTCCCAACTACTGGCTGGCGCTTGCGGTCGCCATGGGGCTGGTGGTCTGGGAGTTCTCGATCGCGCGCGGTCGCGAGCGTGGGCCCTGCTTCCGCGCATTCCTGCACAACCACTGGGTCGGCATGACGGTCTTCATCGGCATCGCCGTGCACTACGCGTTGCCGCCGCTGACCCGGTTGATCGCCTGAGCGTCGGCACTGCAAGGACGAGACGTTGAGCGCGCGCTGCGCCTAGACGTCGGTCCCACCCGGCGCGCACACGCGCCGACCTCCCGCGCGGGCGGGGAGGTAACCGTATCGCCGGCATCTAGTATCTTGCCTCGCTCACTCCGGAGAGGCGCCTATTGCTTGCTGTTCGAGTCGCCAGCAAGGCGCGGCATGAGCTGACTCACGCGTGTGGGAAGTCCCGATCGTCGACTGTTGCGATAGCCCGCAAGCTCGACATTCCTACAATCGTGGGAGTGCATCGATGCGGCAGGGTGCGAAACGCGACCTGGCACGTCGACTGCGCCAGACCATGACCGATGCTGAGCGTGCCTTATGGCGGCATCTGCGGATGCGCCAGATGGCCGGCGCACGGTTTCGCCGCCAGCATCCGATCGGCCCCTATGTCGTCGATTTCGTCTGCCTGGCGCAAGGGTTGGTGATCGAAGTCGACGGTGGGCAGCATGCCGAGTCGACATCCGACGCTGCGCGCGATGCATTCCTGCGCGCGCAAGGGTATCGGGTGCTGCGGTTCTGGAATCACGACGTGCTTGGCAATCCTGAGGGCGTGTGGCTTCGGATTCGGCAGGCGCTAAGCGAGGAGGGGATGCCGGGCTGCCAATGACGCGATGACGACAGGGATGCGTGCAACGAGTGCAAGGCTGGCGTTGCGTTGGCGCGTACGGCGGCCCCCACCCCAACCCTCCCCCGCAAGCGGGGGAGGGAGCACGCTTCCGCGAGTGCGAGTGCGAGTGCGAGTGCGAGCGCCAGTGCCAGAGCCAGAACCAGAACCAGAGTCAGAGTCAGAGTCAGAGTCAGAGTCAGAGTCAGAGTCAGAGTCAGAGTCAGAGTCAGAGTCAGAGTCAGAGTCAGAGCCAGAGCCAGAGGCAGAGGCAGAGGCAGTGCCAGAGCAAGCGCCTGCGCGAATGCCTGCGTGTGATCAGCGATCACCTCGCCTGAGTGGTCAGCAGGCACTGCTCTGCACGCGGACAAGAGATGTACCACGCGCCCAGGAGGCAGCGCGCATGACGCACCTCCCCCGCTTGCGGGGGAGGTCGGCGCGTGTGCGCGCCGGGTGGGGGTGGGCTTCAGGCCGCGCGGACGTCGCGCAGTTCCCAGGCGCTGCCGGCGAGCAGGCGCAGACGGTGCTTGAGGACGGTGCTCGAGATCGAGGTGTCCACAGTCAGGTCGATGTCCAGGTCGCGTTGTTCGCCGACTACGCGCGCGGTGGGGTCGGTGATGCCCAGCGACGGATCGACCTCGTCGGGGTCGGGCTGGTCGGCGCGCCATCGGGCGAAGAGGGTGTCGCCGCGCAGGGCGTCCTGGAGCTCGGCGGCAATGCCCTCGGGGCCTTGCGACTGCAGGGCGTAGGTGCCCGAGGCGCGGGCCTTGCCGGCGTCGGGGATACGGATCAGGTAGCGTGTGCTCATGCGGCGTCTGCGTTGCGAAAGGTTGCAGCCTAGCAACGGGGGGCGTTAGGGAATCGTCATGCAGGGGCATGCACCCGAAAGGACGCGCGGGCGAGCGCCGGCGGCGGTGGCGAGCGCCCGCCGCCCAGGCAGGGCGCGCCGGCAAGTCTTTGTTGTTGCCGGGCGCGCGGCTCTGTTACGAAAGGCGCCCTTCGGCGCGGGCGCGTCGGGCGGTCATCGCGCTGCGCTGGGCGGCGAGGAAGGCGCGCATCGATGCCGGCTTGACCGGCTTGGTCAGCACTCGGTAGCCGCGGATGCGGGCGGTCTGCTTGAGCGCGTCGCTGCCGTCGGCGGTCAGCAGGGCGCCGGGCGTCTCGGGCGCCATGCCGCGCAATGCGTCGAGGGTGTCGAGGCCGTCGAGCCGGTCGTGCAGATGGAAGTCGACGAGCAGCACGTCGGGCGCCTCGTCCATCGCCGCGATCGCCTCGTCGATGGTCTTGGCGCACAGGGGCACCACGTCCCAGCGCCGCAGCAGGGCGCGCATGCCGGCGAGGATGTCGTCGTCGTTGTCTACGCACAGTACGCGCAGGCCGCGCAGCGATTCGTCGCGCAGCGGCGTGGGGGCTGGCGCGGTGACGATCGCCGCCGATGCGCTGCGCGGTACGGTGATCGAGAACATGCTGCCGCGGCCGACCATCGCGCGCGCGTCGAGTGTGTGCCCCAGCAGCCGGGAGATGCGTTGGCAGATCGACAGGCCCAGGCCAAGGCCGCGGCCGTCCCAGTCGAAGCTGTGCTCGTAGCGGTGGAACTCGTCGTAGATCTGGCTCATGTGGTGTTCGGGAATGCCTGGCCCCGTGTCCCAGACCTGCAGGGCGACCCCGTCGCCGCGTCGGCGCGCCGCCAGCACGATGCGGCCGCTGCGCGTGTAGCGCAGCGCGTTGGCCAGAAAGTTCTGCAGCACGCGGCGCAGCAGGCGGCGGTCGCTGCGCACCGGGGTGGGCGGGGCGTGCAGGCGGATGTCCAGGCCGCGCGCCTTGGCCATCGGCGCGTACTGGCCGGCGAGCTGGCGCAGCAGTTCGGCGACATCGAAGTCGACGATATCCGGCTTGAGTGCGCCGGCGTCGAGGCGCGAGACGTCGAGCAGGCCGTCGAGCAGTTCTTCGGCCGCGCGCAGCGAGGTGTCGATGCGCTCGGCCAGGTGGCGCTGTTCGCCCGGGTCGGGGGTCTCGCGGAGCGCGGAGGTGAACAGTCGCGCGGCATTGAGCGGTTGCAGCACGTCGTGGCTGACCGCGGTCAGGAAGCGCGAGCGCGATTCCTGCGCGGCCTCGGCCTCGCGGGTGCGCTCGGCCACGCGCTGTTCGAGCGTCTCGTTGATCTCGCGCAGTTCGCGTTCGGCGCGCTTGTAGTCGGTGACGTCGCTGTAGCTGGTCGCATAGCCGCCCCCGGGCAGCGGCTGGCCGCGCAGTTCGATGACCTGGCCGTTGCCGAGCACGCGCTCTGAGACATGCGGGGAACCGGCGCGCATGTAGGCGATGCGCTTGTCGACCTCGGTCTGGATGTCGATCGCGTCGCGCGGGCCCAGTTCGCCGCGTTCGGCGTTGTAGCGGATCAGGTCGGCGACCGGGCGGCCGACGTAGAGCATGTTGTCGGGGTAGCCGAACAGACGCTGGTAGCTGCGGTTCCACGCCACCAGGCGCATCGTACGGTCGACCACGCTCACGCCGTGGTCGATGTTCTCCAGCGTCGAGGACAGCACCTCGCGGTTGAAGCGCAGCTCCTGGCCGGCCTCGTCGAGCATCGCGACGACCTCGTCGACCTCCATGCCCGAGCCTTTGAGCGCGCTGGTCATCAGCAAGCGCGCGGAAGACGCGCCGACCGCGGCGGCGAGTTGCCGCTCGGTGAACTGCAGCCAGGTTCGGTCGGCCGAGGCGTTGAGCACCAGCGGCCGCGCCTGGGCTTGCGCGTACTCGTCGAACGCATGTCGCGCCGTGCGGTCGCCGACGATCCGGCCGATCAGCGTCAGCAGGTCGCCGACGCTGATGTTGCCGCTCCAGTCCTCCGATGCGAGTGCGCGCCGCTCGGCATACGGGTCGAGGAATGGCGCCGCGCGCAGGCGCTCGTCGAGCGAGGGGCGCCAGCGCGCCGACACCAGCAGCAGCGCGCCGACGTTGCCCAGCAGCGACCAGAACGTGCCATGGGTCAGCGGGTCCCAGCCGGCGAGCCCGAACAGCGCGCGCGGCTGCAGCCAGGCCATGCCGAACGGGCCGGCGTCGAGCCACTGCGGCTGGATCCAGCCCGACTCGGTCAGCGCCGGCAGCATCAGCGTGTAGCTCCAGATCGCGAAGCCCAGCAGCAGCCCGGCCTCGACGCCGCGCCGGCTGGCGCCGCGCCAGTACAGGCCACCGATCAGTGCCGGCGCGAACTGCGCAACCGCCGCAAACGACATCAGGCCGTAGGCGGCCAGCGTGGTGTCCGAGCCGCTGACCCGGTAGTAGCCATAGGCCAGCGCCGCGAGCGCGACGATCGCCACCCGGCGGATCCACAGCACGGTCGAGCCGACGTTGCCGCCGTGGCGCTCGGCATAGCCGCGGCGCAGCAGCAGCGGCATCACCAGATCGTTGCTGAGCATCGTCGCCAGCGCGACCGAAGAGACGATGACCATGCCCGTTGCGGCCGAAAAGCCGCCGACGTAGGCGAACAGCGCGATCACGTCGGCGTTCTCGGCCATCGGCAGCGCGAGCACGAAGCTGTCGGGGGCGACCGGGCCATCGCGGCCGAACAGTGCGACGCCGGCACTGGCGATCGGCAGCACCATCAGGCAGACGATCGCCAGGTAGCCGCCAAACAGCCAGCGCGCGCGGCGGATGTCGCGCACGTCGCCGCATTCGACGACCGCCACGTGGAACTGGCGCGGCAGGCAGATCAGCGCCGCGAACGCGAGCAGGCTCTGCGCCACGAAGCCGCTGGGCGGCGCATTGTCGATCAGCGCACGCGTGGCCTCGACCATGTGCAGGTCGCGCGCGCCCAGCCACAGTGTCGCGAACAGGCCGACCACGACCAGTGCCAGCAGCTTGATCAGCGATTCGAGCGCCACCGCCAGCATCAGGCCGGGCCGGTGCTCGGTGGCATCGACCTTGCGGGTGCCGAACAGGATCGCAAACAACGCCATCAGCACGGCGACGTAGAACGCCGGGTCGCCGAACGGCGTGACCGCCTCATCGGGGCCGCCGAGCACACCCAGGCTGATCGCCACCGCCTTGTACTGCAGGGCGAGGTAGGGCACCGCCGCCACCAGCGCGATGCCCGCGACCATCGCCGCCAGCCGCTGCGAGCGGCCATAGCGCGAGGCGATGAAGTCGGCGATCGAGACGGTGTTCTGGGATTGCGCAATCAGCGCCAGCCGTTCGAGGATGCGCCAGCCGAACAGCAACAGAAGCAGCGGACCGAGGTAGATCGGCAAGTAACCGATACCCTGGCGCGCGGCGGTGCCGACCGCGCCGTAGAACGTCCACGACGAGCAGTACACCGCCAGCGCCAGGCTGTAGACCAACGGGCGCAGCCACGGCCGCTGTGGATACAGCGGCCGCCGGTCGCCGTACCACGCCACCGCGAACAGCAGCGCGGCGTAGCCCAGCGACACCAGCAGCAGGATCCAGCCCGGCAGCATGCGACATCCTTCGACGCGACCGCGGGAGTGTAGCCTCCCGGCCCGCCGCGGCGGGCGCGACTCAGGCCTGGGCGGCCATCGCGCGGTCCTTGCCGGCGCGCTTGGCGCTGTACATGGCCAGGTCGGCGCGCTTGAGCAGCGATTCGAGCGTTTCGTTCGGGCGGCGCAGTGCGACCCCTGCGCTGAAGGTGATGACGATGCGGGTCTCGTCGTGGACGACAGGCCGGTGCGCGAGCACGGTGCGCAGGCGCGCGAGCGCCGCCAGGGCGTGGGCGAGTGTCGTGGCCGGCATCAGGATCACGAACTCCTCGCCGCCGAAGCGGCCCAGGATATCGCTGTCGCGCAGGGTGAGGCGGGCGACGTCGACGAAGTGGCGCAGCGCGGCGTCGCCCCCCAGGTGGCCGTGGGTGGCGTTGAGGCGGCGGAAGTCGTCCAGGTCCACCAGCGCCATGCACAGGGGGCGGTTCTCGCGCGCGCGCGCGGCTTCGCGTTCGAAGGCCTCGTCGAAGCCGCGCCGGTTCAGGCAGGAGGTCAGTTCGTCCTCGCGTGCCAGCCCGGCGGCGTCGCGCAGCTTCTGCTCCAGCAGGTGGATGCGCTTTTCGCTCTGCTCGACCTCCCGCCGGGTGGCGATCAGGTCGTCGCGCGCGCGCAGCGCCTGTGCCTGGATCCGTCCGGTATCGTCGAGTATCTGGTCGAGAACGGCGTTGAGGCCGGCGATGCTGCGCGCCTCGCGGATCCGTTGCGCATGCCCGGCCATGCGGTCCTGGTACTCACCGGTGTGCATCGCCATCCCATCCAGGCGCTCGACGAAGGTCGACATCATCGTCTTCATCGCGACCTTGGACGCATCGATGCCCTGTTTGAGCACGCCCTGCCGGTAGATCACCTCGCGCAGTTCCGCACGTGCTTCCTCGATCGAACCCCGGTCCAGCGGTCCGGCGAGCAGGCCGCGGATCTGTGCCAGCTGGCCATGCAGCCAGCTCTTCTCGTCGAGCAACTCGCCGATGTTCTCGAGCAACAGGTCGAACAGCCCGATCAGCAGCGCGACCTGCTCCTCAGTGGCCTCGGCATGCACGTCGATGCGACGGCACAGGTCGGTGAGCCGCTGCGACAGGCGGTCGAGATCGGGTGCGCCGGCGTCAGTGGCACGCAAGGCCTTGGCCAGCGCGAGGGCTTCTTCCGACAGCGCCGGTTCGTTGCGCAGCAGCGCCGCGAGGGCGATGCCGAGCGTCTGGCGCAGCAAGTCGCGCAGGCGGATGGATGGATCGGTGGCCGACAACGCAGGCGTGTCGAGATCGACGAAGCGGATGTACTTGTCGATCAGCTGCCGCATCGCGCGGCCGTAGGCCGGCCAGTCGCCATTGGCGCAGGCCGATTGCAGGTACTGGCCGAGACTGCCGAGTTCGTCGTGGAGACCGGCGACGCCGTCGGCGAAGGCGATCAGCAGGGCATGCGGTGCGTGGGCCTGCGCAAACAGCGCGACCAGTGCCTCCGACCCGATCGCACCCTCACGCCCGCGTGCGCCGGTCGCAGGCGCGGGGGTGTCGGACGGATTGGGGGATTTCCGCATTGAGGCCACGTCATCGAAAGGCAACCGGGGTCGTCCTCGGCCAGGGGCCGTGGCGGACTGCGACTGATCGCGATCGATATCGGCGTGGCCGCGGCGGACTTGAGTGGTGTGCCGCTGGCGGCGGCAGGGGACTGCCCCATCGCGGGGGCTGTGTTTGGCGCCGTCCCTGCATCGCGGAGGCATTGCGCCTCGCACGGGTGGAAGGTGGGGCTGGGGCTTGAGCGCGACCAGCCGCGCTGCGACGGCCCATGCCTCCACCCGGCGCGCGGTGGAGGTGCCTGCTCGCGCGCTGTGCCTGGTCTTCGCTGCGGGGGCGAGAAGGGCGTGGCCGCGCGGTGCGCTTGGCTGCTTCCCCCGCAAGCGGGGGAAGGTGGGGATGGAGGCGTTGCTGTCAGACAGGCCGTGCTGTGGCGCAGTCGCGCGCTCAGTACTTCGGCACGCCGCCGTCGACGCTGTCGCTCCAGGCGTCGATGCCGCCGGTGACGTTGTAGACCTGGGTGAAGCCCTGGTTGCGGAAGTGCTCGGCGGCCTGGAGGCTGCGACCGCCGTGGTGGCACAGGAACGCCAGCGGGGTGTCCTTGGGGAGCGCCTGCAGCCGCTGGATGCCGTCGCCGTCGAGGACTTCGAACGGACGCGAGACCGAGGCGGTGGCGCGCTCCTCCGGTGGCCGGACATCGACCAGCGTGAGCTTGCCGGCGGCGATCCGGTCGTCGGCTTCGGTCGGGGCGATCTCCTGGACGGTCTTGGGCGCGTTCGGGTTGTCGATGACCAGGCCGCGGCCACGGATGTCGTCGGCGAAATCGATCGTCAGACCTTCGGCGCGGCGGGCGCTGGCCAGGTCGAACTGCACCAGCAGGCCGGCGACGTCGCTGACGATCGCCGACGGGTTGCGCGGTGCCAGCTGCAGGCGGGCGCGGAAGTTTCGGTCGATGTCGATCTGCAGCGCGTAGTCGCCGCCGGCATCGGCAAGCGCCTTGGTGATCATCTCGCGCGCGGGCAGCGTGATCGCAATCGTCGGGGGCGTGCGGTCCGGGGCCTGGACGCCGAACAGCCCGTGCAGTTCGCCGCTGCCGGCCATCTGCTCGATGATGTCGCTGCCGCCGACCAGTTCGCCCTCGACGTAGAGCTGCGGGATCGTCGGCCAGTCGCCGTAGACCTTGATGCCTTCGCGGATCTCGCCGTCTTCCAGCACGTTGACGTGGGCATAGTCGACGCCGACCGCGTCGAGTGCGGACACAGCCTTGGCCGAGAAGCCGCACTGCGGCGCCATCGGCGAGCCCTTCATGAACAGCACGGCGCGGTTGCCCTGCAGCAGGGTCTCGATGCGGGTGCGGAGGGCGGGATCGAGGGACATGGCGGAACATCCTGGAACAGGCGGGAAGACCGACATGGTAGCGCGGGGCCGCCACCGCAAGCCCGCGACCGGTGGTCGCGTTGGCGGAATGCTGCGATGCGCGGCGGGCGCGATGGCATGATGCGCGCCATGTCGCCGCATCGTCCGCCCCGTCGCCCCTACCTGTGGCTGCCGCTGGTGCTCGCCTCCCAGGCCGTGATCGCGTGGGTGTGGTGGCAATGCGGCTGGCAGGTCGGGTTGCCGCTGCTGCTGGCCAGCCATGCGCTGTGCCTGTGGGGCGTGCTGGCGCCCGGCTCGCGGCTGTACGGGCCGGTGCTCCGGCGCCTGCCCGAGGGCGAGGTCGGGGTCTGGCTGACCATCGACGATGGCCCCTCGGACGACACCCGGCCGCTGCTCGACCTGCTCGACGCACACGCGGCGCGGGCGACGTTCTTCCTTGTGGGCGAACGCGCGGCCACGCGCCCGGACTTGGTCCGCGAGATCGTCGCGCGCGGCCACGGCATCGGCAATCACAGCCATCGGCATCTGCAGGCCCGGTTTTGGGCATTGGGGCCGGCGCAGATGCGGCGCGAAATCGCCGATTGCCAGCGCACGCTCACGACGATCGCCGGGCAGGCGCCGGTGTGGTTCCGCTCGGTGGTCGGCCACAGCAATCCGTTCGTGCATGCCCCGCTGCGTGACGCCGGGCTGGCGCGTGTGGCCTGGAGCGCACGTGGGTTCGATGCGGTGGAGAGCGACACGGCGAAGGTCGTCGCGCGCATCGATGCCGATCTGGCGCCGGGCGCGATCGTGTTGCTGCACGAAGGCGCGCGCCATGGCCGTAATGTCGAGATGGTCGCCGGCGTTCTGGAGCGCTTGCGGGTGCGCGGGCTGCGCCCGGTGCTGCCGGCTCCTCCGGCGGATGGGGCCGGCGACCCCACGCGGTGATCGTGCTTGGCGTCTTCCCCCGCAGCGCGGGCATCGCGCCCTTCCCGGGGGGAAGGCGGGAATGGGACGCTTTTCGCGTGACGGCCTGTGCCCCCACCCGGCCCGCGATGCGTGCCGACCTCCCCCGCGAGCGGGGGAGGTGATGCGTGCACTGTTTCGCTTCTTTCTCTACGAGCAGGAGGTGATGCCTGCACTGCGCCTTCCCCCGTTTACGGGGGAAGGTTGGGATGGGGGGCGCTTTTGCGTGACGGCCTGTGCTCCCGCCCGGCCCGCGACGCGTGCCGACCTCCCTGCAATCGGGAGAGGTGATGCGCACGTTGCGCTGCGCCTTCCCCCGTTTACGGGGGAAGGTTGGGATGGGGGTGCTTTTGCGTGACAGCCTGTGCTCCCAACCCGGCCCGCGACGCGCGCCGATCTCCCCAGCAAGCGGGGGAGGTGAGCTACGCGGCAATGGTCGGCGATTCACGCATCCCGCCCGCCGTCGCACGGCGGGCGTTCGTTTCGCGCACGAAGCAGTGCTTCGTAAACGCGCTCACTCGTTCCCGCCCGCCAAAGCATGGCGGGCGCGCACGCCGCGGCTACTCACCCAATGTCAGTAGGGAGGCGTTGCCGCCGGCGGCGGTGGTGTTGATGGTGACGGTCTTCTCGGTTGCGAAGCGCGGCAGGTAGTGCGGGCCGCCGGCCTTGGGGCCGGTGCCCGATTGGCCTTGGCCGCCGAAGGGTTGCACGCCGACGACCGCGCCGATCTGGTTGCGGTTGACGTAGATGTTGCCGACCTTCGCGCGCTGGATGACCCGCTCGACGGTCTCGTCGATGCGCGAGTGGATGCCCAAGGTCAGGCCGAAGCCGGTCGCGTTGATCGCGTCGACAACCGCGTCGAGCTGGTCGCCCTTCCAGCGGATCACATGCAGCGCAGGGCCGAAGTTCTCGCGCGTGAGCTGGGACAGCGATTGCAGTTCCCAGGCGCGCGGGGCGAAGAACGTGCCGTGCTCGGTGCCGGATCCGAGCCGGGCCTCGGCGATCGGCTTGGCCGCGCCCTGCATCCGCGCGGCGTGCTCGTCGAGCAGCGCCTTGGCGTCGGGATCGATCACCGGGCCGACGTCGGTCGACAGCAACGCCGGGTCGCCGACGGTCAGTTCCTTCATCGCGCCGGCGATCATGCCGATCACCTTGTCGGCGATGTCGTCCTGCACGTACAGCACGCGCGCGGCCGAGCAGCGCTGGCCGGCCGAGGTGAACGCCGAGGCCAGCGCGTCCTTGACCAACTGCTCGGGCAGCGCCGAAGAGTCGGCGATCAGTGCGTTCTGGCCGCCGGTCTCGGCGATCAGCACCCCGATCGCGGCATCGCGCGCGGCCAGCGCACGGTTGATCGCGCGCGCGGTGTCGGTCGAGCCGGTGAAGGCGACGCCGGCCACGCGCGGGTCGGACGTCAGCGCCGCGCCGACGGTCGCACCGTCGCCGGGCAGGTACTGCAGCACGTCCTTCGGGATGCCGGCTTCGTGCAGCAGCTTCACCGCCTCGAAGCCGACCAGCGTGGTCTGCTCGGCCGGCTTGGCGATCACACTGTTGCCGGCCGCCAGCGCGGCGGCGATCTGGCCGGCGAAGATCGCCAGCGGGAAGTTCCACGGGCTGATGCACACGAACACGCCGCGGCCCGACAGCTGCAGCGCGTTCGACTCGCCGGTCGGGCCGGGCAGCGCCTCGGGCACGAATGCCGTGCGCGCCTGGCCGGCGTAGTAGCGCAGAAAATCCACCGCTTCGCGGACTTCGGCGACGCCGTCGGGGATCGTCTTGCCGGCCTCGCGCGTACACAGCGCGATGAACTGCGGCATGCGCTGCTCGAGCAGGTCGGCGGCATGTTCGAGGATCGCCGCGCGCGAGGCGACCGGGGTGGCGTCCCAGCCCGGCTGTGCGGCAACCGCGTTGGCCAGCGCGCGCTCGACCGTGGCGGTGTCGGCGGCGGTCCACTCGCCCACGCGCACACGGCGGTCGGCGGGGTTGGTGACCTCGGTCTGGGTGCCGGTCGCCGTGGCACCCGGCACCAGCGGCGTTGCCGTCCACGTCGTCGGCGCGCTGCGGATCTGCTCGGCGAGCGTGGCGAGCTGCGCGTCGTTGGCGAGGTTGACGCCCATGGAGTTGCTCCTGTCGAAAGACTGGCTGCGGTAGAGGTCGACCGGCAGCGGAATGCGGGGATGGGGAATGGACTCGAAGCCGGCGACGACCTCGACCGGGTCGCGGATCAGGTCGTCGATCGCGACGTCCTCGTCGCTGATCCGGTTGACGAAGCTGGAGTTGGCACCGTTCTCGAGCAGGCGGCGCACGAGGTACGGCAGCAGGTCCTCGTGCGAACCGACCGGCGCGTACACCCGGCACGGCACATCCAGACGATCGGCCGGAATGACCTCGGCGTAGAGGTCGTCGCCCATGCCGTGCAGCTTCTGGAACTCGAAGCGGTGCGATGCGCCGACGGTGCGCGGACCCAGCAGCGTGCCGGCCAGGCGGTGCACCGCGGCGATGGTCTGCGCGTTATGGGTGGCGAACATCGGGTAGATCGCATCGGTCGCCGACAGCAGGCGGCGCGCGTTGGCCTGGTAGCTGACGTCGGTGTTGGGCTTGCGGGTGAATACCGGGTAGCCGGGATGGCCCTCGACCTGGGCGCGCTTGACCTCGCTGTCCCAGTACGCGCCCTTGACCAGGCGCACGGGGATGCGCCGACCCAGATCGCGGGCGAGCGCGGCGATCCAGTCGATGACGAACGGCGCGCGCTTCTGGTAGGCCTGCACGACGATGCCGAAACCTTCCCAGCCGCTCAGCGACGGGGTCCGCACGGCGGCCTCGATGACATCCAGCGACAGCTCCAGGCGGTCGCTTTCTTCCGCGTCGACGGTCAGGCCGATCCGATGGTGCTTTGCGCGCTTGGCCAGCTCGGCCAGACGCGGCGCCAGCTCGGCGAGCACGCGCGCGTGCTTGGCATGTTCGTAGCGCGGGTGCAGCGCCGACAGCTTGACCGAGATCGACGGTGCGGCGATCTCGTCGTCGAAGCGGCCCGAGGTGCCGATCGCGTCGATCGCGTCCTGGTAGGCCTTGAGATACCGGTCGGCGTCGCGCTGGGTCAGTGCGGCCTCGCCAAGCATGTCGAACGAGTAGCGGTAGGCGGCGTTGGCGCCCTTGCGCGAACGCGTCAGCGCCTCGCCGATCGTGCGCCCCATCACGAACTGGTGCCCCATGATCCGCATCGCCTGGCGCACCGCCAGCCGGATCACCGGCTCGCCGACGCGCCCGACCAGCCGCTTGAACGCGCCGTGGACGTTGCGCTTGGTCTCGTCGGCCAGGTCGACCAGGCGGCCGGTCAGCATCAGGCCCCAGGTCGAGGCGTTGACCAGCACCGAGTCCGACTGGCCCATGTGCTTCTTCCAGTCCGCCTCGCCGAGCTTGTCGCGGATCAGCTTGTCGGCGGTCTCCTGGTCGGGGATGCGCAGCAGTGCCTCGGCCACGCACATCAGCAGCACGCCTTCCTCGCTGCCCAGGTCGTACTGCTGCATGAAGGCTTCGATCGCACCGCGGTCCTGGGCGCGCAAGCGCACCCGGCGGACCAGGTCGGCCGCGGTGGCCTGGATCGCGGCGCGGTCGGCATCCGGCTGCCGCGCCTGCGCGAGCAGCTCGCGCACATGAAGGGTCTCATCGCGCGTCCAGGCGTCGGTGATCGCCGCGCGCAGCGGCGGGAGAGGAGCCGCCGCATAGGCGGGAGACAGGCTGGCGTTCAAGGGGCGCACCGGCGAGGGCAGAAGCCGAATTCTATGGCGCCCTGTCGTCCCACGATAGGCCAAAAGAGACAGGCGCCGGACGCGGCCTCGAGCGCGGTCGTGCCGGCTCGGCGCTGGCGACCCGTACGAGGCCCCGCGCGCCATCATTTATTGGTACACAGTAGGGGGCGGGTCGCTTGCCCGAACCGCACCCAGGTGTCCATCTCCGACCACCCACCCGCGGCCGATGCTGCGGTGCAGCATCGGCTTGCCGCCGGCATGCAGATGCCGGACCGCATTGCGTCGGCAACTGCGACAGGTTGCCGCAGCAGAGCGCGGACAGCTAACATTCATTCGTTATCGCAGTACGCCGCCGCTCCTGCGCAGTCGTTCCGGTGCCCCCTGGGCCGGGCGAGGACGGACGCGTTCCCGCCAGACAACGCCAGCTCAGGCATTGGGGTTCGATGTGAAGCAAGCCGGTCGTTTCAAGCTGTGGATGTGCGGGCTCGCCACGATGGCGCTGTCTGCGAATACATGGGCGCAGTCCGCCGATCCCAAGCCGTGGCAACTGAACATGGGGCGTGGGGTCACCGCGTCGTCCCAGCACGCCTACGACGCCCACATGCTTGCGCTGTGGATCTGCGTGGGCATCGGTGCGTTGGTGTTCGGCGCGATGGCGGTCGCGATGTTCCGCTTCCGCAAGTCGCGCGGCGCGGTTGCCGCGCAGTTCAGCCACAACACCACCGCCGAGATCATCTGGACCGTGGTGCCGATCGTGTTGTTGGTCATCATGGCGGTGCCGGCCACGCGCAAGCTCATCGCCATGTACGACACCCGCGATGCCGAGATGACGGTCAAGGTCACCGGCGTGCAGTGGATGTGGAAGTACGAGTACATGGGCGAGGACGTCACCCTGACCAGCCGTCTGGACCGCGAAAGCGACCGGCTGCGGCAGAACCGCGGCACCACGCGCGCCGAGCTCGACGCCCACGGCCACTACCTGCTCGATGTCGACAACGCGCTGGTGCTGCCGACCGACACCAAGGTCCGTTTCGTGGTCACCGCCGACGACGTGATCCACTCCTGGTGGGTGCCGGCGCTGGGCTGGAAGCAGGACGCCATCCCGGGCATCGTCAACGAGGCCTGGACCGAGATCCTCGAACCGGGCATCTACCGCGGTCAGTGCGCGGAACTGTGCGGCAAGGACCACGCCTTCATGCCGATCGTCGTGCGCGCGGTGCCGCGCGCCGAGTTCGACAGTTGGCTGGCCGCCGAGAAGGCGCGCAATGCGCCGCCCGCCGCCGAACCTGAGCCCGCCCCGGCGCAGGCCGATGCGGAGGCCGCCGATGCGGCTGCCGCGCAGACCCCTTCCGCCCCCGCCGCACCCGCGGCCGGCTGATCGCTCGAGGTTGAATGCCATGTCGACGACGCACACCGCCACTGCCGACGCGCACCACGACGATCACGCCCACCGACAGGGCTTCGTCCAGCGCTGGTTCTTCTCCACCAACCACAAGGACATCGGCACGCTCTACCTGCTGTTCTCCTTCGTGATGTTCATCATCGGCGCGGGCATGAGCGTGATTATCCGCACCGAGCTCGCCTCGCCGGGCCTGCAGCACGTCAGCCCGGTGTTCTTCAACCAGATGACCACCATGCACGCGCTGGTGATGATCTTCGGCGGCGTCATGCCCGCGTTCGTGGGCTTGGCGAACTGGATGATCCCGCTGCAGATCGGCGCGCCGGACATGGCGCTGCCGCGCATGAACAACTGGTCGTTCTGGATCCTGCCGTTCGCGTTCACGCTGCTGCTGATGACGCTGTTCATGCCCGGCGGCGGCCCGGCCGGCGGCTGGACGCTCTACCCGCCGCTGTCGCTGCAGGGCGGCAACAGCGTGTCGCTGACGATCTTCGCGATCCACATGATGGGCATCAGCTCGATCATGGGCGCGATCAACGTCATCGCCACGATCCTCAACATGCGCGCGCCGGGCGTGGACCTGCTGAAGATGCCGATCTTCTGCTGGGCCTGGCTGATCACCGCGTTCCTGCTGATCGCGGTGATGCCGGTGCTCGCCGGTGCGGTCACGATGCTGTTGACCGACAAGTTCTTCATGACCTCGTTCTTCAACGCCGCCGGCGGCGGCGACCCGGTGATGTACCAGCACATCTTCTGGTTCTTCGGGCATCCCGAGGTCTACATCATGATCCTGCCGGCGTTCGGTATCGTCAGCGAGATCATCCCCACCTTCAGCCGCAAGCCGCTGTTCGGCTATCAGGCGATGGTCTACGCCACGGCCGCGATCGCGTTCCTGAGCTTCATCGTCTGGGCCCACCACATGTTCACCGTGGGCATGCCGCTGGGCGGCGAGATCTACTTCATGTTCGCCACGATGCTGATCTCGATCCCGACCGGCGTGAAGGTGTTCAACTGGGTCTCGACGATGTGGCGCGGCTCGCTGACGTTCGAGGCGCCGATGTTGTGGGCGGTCGCGTTCGTCATCCTGTTCACCATCGGCGGTTTCTCGGGCCTGATGCTGGCGATCGTGCCGGCCGACTTCCAGTACCACGACACCTATTTCGTCGTCGCGCACTTCCACTACGTGCTGGTCACCGGCGCGCTGTTCTCGATCATCGCGGCGACCTACTACTGGTGGCCGAAGTGGACCGGGCGGATGTACAGCGAGTTCTGGGCGAAGGTGCACTTCTGGTGGACGATCGTGTTCGTCAACCTGCTGTTCTTCCCGCAGCACTTCCTGGGTCTGGCCGGCATGCCGCGCCGCATCCCCGACTACAACGTCGTGTTCGCGGACTGGAACCTGGTCAGCTCGATCGGCGCGTTCGGCATGTTCGCCACGCCGTTCCTGATGTTCGCGATCCTGCTGCACTCCAAGCTGCGCGGCGCGCCCGCGGCCGCGCGCTCGTGGGAAGGCGCCAAGGGCCTGGAGTGGACCGTGCCGTCGCCGGCGCCGCACCACACCTTCGCCAAGCCGCCGGTGCTCAAGCCCGGCGACCTCGCGCACGACGACATCAGCCACTGAGGCCATGGAGCTGCGCGCCGCGATGCCCACGCCCGATGCCCACGACGACCTGGCCGCCCGCCGCCGCCGCGCGCGCCGCACGGCGCTGACGATCGCGGTGGTCGCGCTGTGCATCTACGCCGGTTTCATCCTGCGCGGGGTGCTGCTGGCATGAGTGCGCGACGTTCGCTGGGGATCGGCAAGCTGGTGGCGGTCTCGGTCGCCGCGTTCGCGTTCACCTTTTCGCTGGTGCCGCTTTACCGCATCGCCTGCGAGAAGGTGTTCGGCATCCGCCTGGAGAACAGCGCCGTCGCGGCGCCGTCGCAGTCGGCCGCGGGCGTGGAGGAGCGCTGGGTGACGGTGGAGTTCGACGCCAGCGTCAATTCGCACCTGCCCTGGTCGTTCCGACCCAACCAGACCCGCATGCGCGTGCGCGTGGGCGAGCAGTACGAGACCACGTACTACGCGCACAACGACAGCGCGCGCCCGATCGTCGGCAGCGCCACACCGTCGGTCGCGCCGGCGCGGGCGTCGGGCTTCTTCCAGAAGACCGAATGCTTCTGCTTCACCGCACAGACGCTCCAGGCCGGCGAAACCCGCGACATGCCGGTCCGCTTCATCATCGACCCCTCGCTGCCGCGGGACGTCAATACGGTCACGCTGTCGTACACGTTCTTCAAGAACGATGTGCTGACCTCGCGGCTGGTCGCCGATGCTGCCCCGCCGCGTGACGCGCGGCTGGCCGCCTCGCCTTGAGCGTCCCGCTCCATCTTTCGACACCGCGCCGCCACCCGGATACCGCCATGGCCCACGTGAAGACCGAACACCAGGATCCCAACGTCTATTTCGTGCCGCATGACAGCAAGTGGCCGCTGTTCGCGTCGGTTGCGCTGTTCGTGACGATGCTGGGCCTGGCCAGCTGGTTCAACGAGGCCAGCTGGGGCCGCACGACGTTCTTCGTCGGCATCGCCGGGTTGGCGCTGATCCTGTTCAAGTGGTTCGCCGACGTCGTGCTCGAGTCGGTGTCGGGCTACTACAACAAGCAGGTCGACGTGTCGTTCCGGATGGGGATGGTGTGGTTCATCTTCTCGGAGATCATGTTCTTTGCCGCGTTCTTCGGCGCGCTGTTCTACGCCCGCACGCTGGCGCTGCCGTGGCTGGGCGGCGAGGGTTCGGGCGCGATGACCAACTCGGTGCTGTGGGACGGCTACAGCGCCGCGTGGCCGACCGCCGGCCCGGGCGACGTGGGCGGGGTGTTCCAGACCATCCCGGCCTGGGGCCTGCCGCTGATCAATACGCTGATCCTGCTGGCGTCGGGCGTGACGATCACCATCGCCCACCACGCGCTGCGCGCTGCGCACCGCACCCGCTTGCTGGTGTTCCTGGGCGCGACGATCGCGCTGGGCTGCGTGTTCCTGTTCTTCCAGATCGAGGAATACGTCCACGCCTACCGCGACCTCAACCTGACGCTGGGGTCTGGCATCTACGGTTCGACGTTCTTCATGCTCACCGGCTTCCACGGGGCGCATGTCACGCTCGGCACGATCATGCTGATCGTGATCTGGCTGCGTTGCTTCCGTGGCCACTTCACCAGCGAGAACCACTTCGCCTTCGAGGCGGTGGCCTGGTACTGGCACTTCGTCGACGTGGTGTGGCTGATTCTGTTCCTGTTCGTCTACGTCGTCTGAGGACGAAGCAGGCGATGGTGCCGGGTGAGTCGTGAAACAAGCCCGGCGCATGCCCGCCCGCGCTTGCCCCGATCACCCCGCACCAATGACCGGTCCCGACCTCAGCCGTAGACGCCGTGCGGCTTGATCCACCCCATCCAGATCGCCAGCAGCACCAGCGCGATCAGCGCCACCGACAGCCCGATGCGGCGGGTCAGGGCGTTCACGGTCCGGTTGCTGCGGCCCTTGTCGTTGAGCATGTAGTACAGGCCGGCGCCCAGGTTCCACAGGATCAGCAGGACGAAGCCGATGATCAGCAGCAGCTTGAGCGACTCGTTCATGACCATCACGGACTCCGTGGCACCAGGGATATGAGCGGATTATTGCAGTCCGCGGGCGGCGGTGCGTGAGCCGGCGCGGCGGACGCATCGTCGGATGGACGGCGGCGGTGCTGTTGGCGCTGGCGTTCGCCGGGCTCGGTCAATGGCAGCTGGGCCGGATGCACGACAAGCGGGCGATGCTCGATGCCGTCGAGCAGACCTTGACCGAACGCCAGGCGGTGCCGTTGGCGCAGGCCGCGGACCCGCATCGCCAGCGCGACTACGATTGGGCGGCCGGCCGTGGGCGCTTCCTCGATACGCCGGCATTCGTGCTCGACAACCAGATCCATGCGGGCCGTCCTGGCTTGCGCGTCTATCGCCTGTTCGCCCCTGACGCTGGTGCGCCGCCGCTGCTGGTCGATCTGGGTTGGGTGCCGATCGCCGACCGCACGGCGCGGATGCCGTCGGCCGAGGTGCTGGCCGGCGACGGGGTGATCGGACCGCCGATGGACCTGCGGGGCCTGCTGGCGCCGCCGCCATCGGCCGGGCTGGCGCTGGGGCCTGCGATCGGGCCGGGCCCGGCCTGGCTGATGACGCGCTTCGATGCCCAGGCGATCGCCTCGGCCGCCGGTGTGCCGACGCTGCCGCCGCGCGTGCTGCGGCTCGATCCTGCGCTGCCGGTCGGCTATGGTCGCGATCTGGAGATTCTGCCCAACACCTTGCCGCCCGAAAAACACCTGGGCTACGCCGTGCAATGGTTCGGCCTGGCGTTGACCGTGCTGGTCACCGCCCT
Source organism: Luteimonas sp. TWI662 (assembly GCF_039673825.1). NCBI lineage: Bacteria > Pseudomonadati > Pseudomonadota > Gammaproteobacteria > Lysobacterales > Lysobacteraceae > Luteimonas > Luteimonas sp. TWI662. The sequence continues at coordinate 39,572 of NZ_JBDJMI010000017.1, forward strand.
GGTGCTCACTTTCCGGAAGTCCCGCCGATGACATCGTCCGTCCCGCGCGCGCAGCGCGACCGCAATCGCTGGTTGCTGGTGCTGATCGTGGTGCTGTTTCTGGGCAGCGCCGTCGTCGCCGGCGCGCTGCGCTTCTCGGGCTGGCGGCCGGCCGGCATGCAGAATCATGGCGAGTTGCTCGATCCGCCGGCCGACCTGCGTGCGCGCATCCCGCGGCTGCTCGATGGCAGCGCCTACGCCTGGCAGCCAGTGGAGCGCCGCTGGCGGATCCTCGTCGCGCCGCCCGCGGACTGCAGGGAGGCCTGTGTCGCGCTGTCGCGCGAGCTCGACCTGGTGTGGCAGCTGTTCGGCCGCAACGCCGACCATGTCGACATCCTGTGGCTGGGCCCGGTGCCTGAAGGCGCGGTGCGCAATACGGCGTGGCGCGAGCTGCAGGCCGACCCCGGCCTGCGTGCGACATTGCCCCGCGTCGACGGCAGCGTCGGCGAAGCGGACAATGGTGTCCCGGCCTACGTCGTGGACCCCAACGGGTTCGTGATCCTGCGCTACGCTCCCGGCTTCGATCCGGGGCATCTGCGTGCGGATATGGCCAAGTTGCTCAGACTCCGCTGATGACCCACAGCCCGCCCTCGAACGCCACGTCCTATCGCCCGGCCGTCCATCGCCACTTCCACCGCATCGCCTGGTTTGCGGCGGCGCTGACGTTGTGCGTGATCGTGTTCGGCGCGTTCGTGCGGTTGTCCGACGCCGGCCTCAGCTGCCCGGACTGGCCGACCTGCTACGGGCGCGCGACCTGGCCGCAGGCCGCCACCGACGTCAGCGACCACGCCGCGAGCGCGATCCGGCCGTTCGAGACCCACAAGGCCTGGCGCGAGCAGGTGCACCGCCATCTGGCGGCGACGCTGGGCGTGTTCGTGCTCGGCCTGGCGCTGCTGGCGGTCCGCCGGCGGCGTCACGGCGTGCTGCAGGTGATCGGCGCGGCCGTGCTGGTCGCGCTGGCGATCCCGCTGTACATGCGCGGCGACACGATGGCCGCGCTCGCGGTCGCCGCGCTGGGGGAGGCGCTGCTGCTGTTCGCGGCGCTGCGCTGGTCGAACATCGACCTGGCGCGTGCGGCGGTGCTGACGCTGGCGGTGGTGATCTTCCAGGCGCTGCTGGGCAAATGGACGGTGACCTTGCTGCTCAAGCCGGTGATCGTCATGGGCCACCTGCTCGGCGGCATGCTGACGTTCTCGCTGCTGCTGTGGATGGCCTGGCGGGCCACGATGCAGCCGATCGTGCTGGCGCAGGCCGACACCTTGCGACGGTGGACGCTCGCGGCGATCGCGGTGGTCGGCGTGCAGATCGCGCTCGGCGGCTGGGTCAGCGCCAACTACGCCGCGCTCGCCTGCGGCGCCGGCGGCTGGACGACCGCGGTCCATCACTACGGCGACTTCCCCAAGTGCGTCGGCCAGTGGTGGCCACGGGGCGATTTTGGCGAAGGCTTCGTGCTGTGGCGCGGCGTCGGCGTCGACTACGAGGGCGGGGTGCTGGACGGCGCGGCGCGTATCGCGATCCAACTGGCGCACCGCGCGATGGCGGTGGTGGTGTTCGTCACGCTGCTCGCCTTCGTCGTGCGCCTGTCGCGCACGCCCGGCCTGCGCGGCTGGGCGGCGGCGCTGGGCGCGCTGACGCTGGCCCAGGTCGCGCTGGGCATCCTCAACGTCAAGCTCGCGCTGCCGCTGTGGGTCGCGGTGCTGCACAACGGCGGCGCCGCGCTGCTGCTGTTCGTGCTGGTCTCGTTGCTGGCGCGGTTGCGGCGGCCCGACTGACATGGCCGGCAGCAAGGCACGCGAGTACTGGACGCTGACCAAGCCGCGGGTGGTCGCGCTGATCGTGTTCACCGCGCTGGTGGGCATGTTCCTGGCCGTCCCGGGGCTGCCGCCGGCGCGACAGAGCGTCTTCGGCCTGCTCGGCATCTGGCTGGCGGCGGCATCGGCGGCGGCGATCAATCATCTGATCGACCAGCGCATCGACAAGGTCATGGCGCGCACGGCGCATCGTCCGCTGGCGACCGGGGCGCTGCGGCCGGGGCAGGTGCTGGCGTTCGCGCTGGTGCTTGGCGCGTTGTCGATGGCGATCCTGGTGCTGCTGGTCAACACGCTCACCGCGCTGCTGACGTTCGCCTCGCTGATCGGCTACGCGGTCGTCTACACGGGGTTTCTCAAGCGTGCGACGCCGCAGAACATCGTCATCGGCGGCATCGCCGGCGCCGCGCCGCCGTTGCTGGGCTGGGCCGCGGTGACCGGCATGACCGGGCAGTGGGACTGGGCGCACGCGCTGCTGCTGGTGCTGATCGTGTTCGTGTGGACGCCGCCGCACTTCTGGGCGCTGGCGATCTTCCGCCGCGAGGATTACGCCCGCGCGCTGGTGCCGATGCTGCCGGTCACCCACGGCGTGGCCTATACGCGCTGGCAGATCCTGATCTACAGCGTGTTGCTGGTGGTGATCACGCTGCTGCCGGTGGCGATCGGCATGAGCGGGCTGTTCTACCTGGGCGGTGCGGTCGTGCTCGGCCTGGTGTTCCTCTGGTATGCCTGGCGACTGCTCGATCCGCCGGACGAGTTCTTCGCGATGCGGATGTTCAATTACTCGGTGGTGTACCTGATGGCGTTGTTCGCGTTCCTGCTGGTCGACCACTGGCTGCTGCCGTGGCTGCCGGGGGCGGCCGGGTTGTCCGGCGGCGGCCTGGACTGGCAGCGCGTGGGCTGACGGGGCAAGGAATCAGCCTGCCGGCGGATTCTGGAAACGATTTCATGAATGCGGCAACATAGCGCCCTCCGCGCGGGCGTGCCTGCCGCCAGCCTGTGATCGTGCGCGTTGCGCCGTTCCAGCGACTGGCCGACGGGCCGTGCGGACATTCCCTGTTCCTCCCCCAAGGATCCCTCATGTCGAATCTCCAGGCGCTGCTGCCACAGCGCGATCTGCGTTTCACCCGCAATGCCGTCGGCATGGGCGGCGGCCCGCTGCTGGCCCTGTTGCTGTTCCTGGTCGCCGGTGCGATCGCCTGGTGGCAGGCGCCCGGGCTGCTGCAGGACCTGCAGATCCGCGCCAATCCGCTTGAGCTCGAGGACTACGACCTGCGCGATGGCCGCTGCACGACGCGCAAGGCGGTGTTCACCGATTGCGAGGCCGATGTCGCCTACCGCGTCGATGGCGTCGACTACGAGAAGCACATCTCGCTGATGTTCCTGTCGTTCTCGCGCGGCGACTACGCGGCGAGCCTGGTCGTGGCGGCCGACGACCCGTCGAAGGCGGCGCTGAGCATTGGCCTTGAGCGCATCTGGAACCGCGTGGCGTTCTTCCTGGTGCTGTTCGGGATCTTCGCAGGCCTCGGCGTCGTGGCGATCGTCACCTGCGTGCGCAACGGCCGCATCAACCGCGCCGCGCAGCAGCCACAGCGCTGGACGCCCGAGCCGGTCGAGGTCAAGGCGGCGCAGTCCTCGTTCGGGGGCACGGTGGTCACCTACGCCTACGGCAAGCTGCCCGGCCGCGCCGCGGGCAAGCAGAACGTCCGTTTCGGCAAGCGCGAAGCCCCGTTGCTGGTCGATACCCCCGATGGTGAAACCCAGGCCCTGGCGTTGCGTCCGGCGTCCGGCGGGCCGGCCTTGCTGCTCGATGCCGGGCTGGAGCGCATCGATCTGACGCAGGCCGAGCGGCAGGCTGCGTTCGCGGTGCTGGGCGCCTCGCCCGACACCTCCGCCTGAGGCGCGCGTCCGGGCGCTCAGGCCGGGTAGATGCCGCCGAGCACCCGCGGGCCGGCGGCGCCGGTCACCGATGGCAGATTGCCCGGCAGGCCGAGCACGGTCTGCCGGGCCAGCCACGCAAAGCCCATGGCCTCGACGTGGTCGGGGTCGAGCCCGTGCGCGGCGCTCGACACCACTGCGACGCCGGGCAGGGCATCGGCCACCGCCGCCATCAGCGCTGGGTTGTGCACACCGCCACCGCAGGCGATCAGGCGCGCGGTGCTCGGCTGGGTGGCGCGCAGCGCATCGGCGATCGTCGTCGCGCTCAGCGCCAGCAGCGTTGCCTGCACGTCGGCCGGTGCCTCGTGACCGGTCAGCGCGGTTTCGACCCAGTCCAGATGGAACTGGTCGCGGCCCGAGGACTTGGGCGGCGGCAGCGCGAACCAGGGGGCCGCACGCAGCCGTGCCAGCAGCGTCGGGTCGACCCGGCCACCGGCCGCCAGCGCACCGCCACGGTCGAACGGCTGGCCGGTGTGCCGCAGGCACCAGGCGTCCATCAGCCCGTTGGCCGGACCGGTATCGAAGCCGCGCACCGCGCCGCCGTCGGCCGGCAGCAGGGTGAGATTGGCGATACCGCCCAGGTTGAGAACCGCCCGGTCCTCGCCGGGCGCGTGCAGCAGCGCGGCGTGCAGTGCGGGCAGCAGCGGAGCGCCGTGGCCGCCGGCGGCGACATCGCGGCGGCGGAAATCGGCCACGGTGCGGATGCCGGTGCGCTCGGCGATCCGAGACGGGTCGCCGAGCTGCAGGGTGAACCCGTGCTGGCCGTCGCCGTGGCGCCCCTGCGGGCGGTGGCGCAGCGTCTGGCCGTGGGAGCCGATCGCCGCGATGTCCGCGGCCGTCAGCCCGGCTTCGGCGAGCACCCGGTTGGCGGCCTGCGCGAAGCCCTCGGCGATCCGGCTGTCGAGCTCGCCCAGGTCGTCGAGGGTCAGCGGCGCGGCCTGCTGGCCCAGCGCCACCAGCTGCGTGCGCAGATCCTCGGGCCAGGGATAGGTGCGGCCCAGGCGCAGGTCGGCCCGCAAGCGGCCGTCGCCGTCCTCGAAGCGCACGATCGCCGCATCGATGCCGTCGGCGCTGGTGCCCGAGATCAGGCCGAGAAACAGGTCGGACATGGGCACGCGCAGGGCTCGGGACATGCGAAACGCCCGGCTGGCGCCGGGCGTGGGATCAACCGCGGGTGCTGCGACCCGCGTCGGCGCTGGCGACCTGGCGGTCGGCGCGCTCGGGGTCGGGACGCGCCGGCACGTCGGCGTAGATGATGTCCTCGACTTCGCGGATGCGGGCGAGCGCCGGACCGGTCTGCTGGCGGAACTGCGCCAGTGCCGTGCCGCTCAGCGGGTCGGGCTCGGGCATCGTGTGCTGCAGCGGGTTGCGGTGCTGGCCGTTGACGCGGAACTCGTAGTGCAGGTGCGGACCGGTCGCCAGGCCCGTCGAGCCGACATAGCCGATCACCGTGCCCTGCGAGACACGCTGGCCCTGGCGGACATTGCCGAAGCGCGACATGTGCGCGTAGAGCGTGGTGTGGCCGCGACCGTGGTCGAGGATCACGACATTGCCGTAGCCGCGCTGGGTGCCCTTGAACTGCACGCGGGCATCGCCGGCGGCCATGATCGGCGTGCCGGTGGCGGCGGCGTAGTCCACGCCCTTGTGCATGCGCATCGTGCCCAGCACCGGGTGGCGGCGGCTGCCGAAGCGCGAGCTCAGCCGCGCGTACTGGATCGGCATGCGGATGAAGCTCTTCTTCAGCGGGCGGCCTTCGGCGTTGTAGTACTCGGCCTTGCCATCGTGCTCGAAGCGGAACGCGGAGAACGGCTTGCCCTTGGCGGTGAACACCGCCGCCTGCACCGGACCGCTGCGGATCAGCTCGCCTTCGCGCCAGACCTGCTCGACGACCACGCTGAAACGATCGTTCTGGGTAACGTCGGTGTTGAAGTCGATGTCGTACTTGAAGACTTCGTCGGTCAGCGTGTTGATGTTCGCGCCCGACAGGCCCAGCCGGCGTGCCGAGTGGAACAGCGAGCGGCCGACCTGGCCGCTGATGACGACGTTGCGGATCTCGACCGGGCGCTCGATGACCTGTTCCTGGACGGCGTCGCCGGCGAGCGTCAGCTCGACGCGCTCGGTGTCGCTGCGGTCGTAGCGCAGCTTCTGCAGGCTGCCATCGGCGGCGATGTCGAACCCAAGCTCGGTGCCCGGGCGCATGCGTGTGAGCTTGGTCTTGGCATCGGGCAGCTCGAGGATGCGATGCATCGTTGCCGCCGGCAGGTCGAGATCGGAGAAGATCGAGCCCAGCGTCTGACCCTGGGCGACGGTGACCAGTTGCCAGTTGTCGTGTATCTGCTGGGCGCTGCGCTGCTGCGCGGTCAGCGGCGGCAGCGCCAGCGACATGGTGACCAACTGATGATCATCGTCGTCGCCGTCGCGCATCGCATGCGAGAACCCGGGGACCAGCGCAACGACCAGTGCGCCGAGCGTCGCGAACAGGCTGGCATGGGCCCAATCGCGGCGCGTCCAACGCCCCGGATACAGCCGGATGCTGCGCGCGCTGCCTTCCTGCGCCGTATTCCGCGCTGCCGCCTGCAGGTTGTCATGGAGCACGCGCCGGTGATGGGCGTCGGCCTGCGGCGGGACGGGTGTCGTCATCGTGGCGGATCCCGGTGCGTGAAAGACGTGTCAGCGCGGTAACATAGAGATGTGAGCTCCATGCGTCAAATGACTGACGGCGCAGGAATTTTTCTTCTATTCACCAGATAACGACACGTTAACGCCCGTCGCAGGCGCATTCACATCGTGAATACGCCGCGGGTCTTTCGAGAGACGCCTTCCCCGATGTCCCAGATCTCCGCCCTCGACCTGATCGCACGCGGCAGTGATGAAATCCTCAAGCGCGACGACCTGCAGGCCCGGCTCGCGCTCGGTCGCCCGCTGCGGATCAAGGCCGGCTTCGACCCCACTGCGCCCGACCTGCATCTGGGACACACGGTGCTGCTCAACAAGCTGCGCCAGTTCCAGGACCTGGGCCACACGGTGATCTTCCTGATCGGCGACTTCACCGGGATGATCGGTGACCCGTCGGGCAAGAGCGCCACGCGCAAGGCGCTCTCGCGCGAGGATGTGCTGGCGAATGCCGAGACGTACAAGGCGCAGGTGTTCAAGGTGCTCGACGCCGAGCGCACCGAAGTGCGCTTCAACTCCGAGTGGTTCGGAGCGATGGGCGCGGCGGACATGATCCGGCTGGCGTCCACGCACACGGTCGCGCGCATGCTCGAGCGCGACGACTTCGCCAAGCGTTACGCCGGCCAGCAGCCGATCGCGATCCACGAGTTTCTCTACCCGCTGGTGCAGGGTTATGACTCGGTGGCGCTGCGCGCCGATGTCGAGTGCGGCGGCACCGACCAGAAGTTCAACCTGCTGATGGGACGCGCGCTGCAGGAACACCACGGCCAGGCGCCGCAGGTCGTGTTGACGATGCCGCTGCTCGTCGGCCTGGACGGCGTGGCCAAGATGTCCAAGTCGCTGGGCAACTACATCGGCGTGACCGATCCGGCGATCGACATCGTCAACAAGACGATGAAGATCGGCGACGCGCTGATGTGGAACTGGATCGAACTGCTGAGTCTGGAGATCGGCATCGACGAGGCCGCGGCGCTCAAGACCGATGTCGAAGCCGGCGCGCTGAACCCGCGCGATGTGAAGCTGCGCCTGGCCCGCGAGCTCGCCACGCGCTTCCACGACGCCGACGCGGCGCAGACCGCGATCGCCGGCTGGCATGCGGCGGTGACCGGCGAGGGCGATGTGACCGCGCTGCCGTTGCAGGATGTCGCGGTGCCCGCCGAGGGCCTGCGCATCGCCGCGCTGCTGACCGCCGCCGGGATCACCCCGAGCAACTCGGAGGCCAACCGCAAGCTCAAGGAGCGCGCGGTCAAGGTCGATGGCGCCGTCGTCGAAGACGCCGGCCTGGTGTTCATGCCCGGCTTCGAGGGCGTGCTGCAGGTCGGCAAGCGCAACTTCGCGCGGGTGCGGCTGATCGGCTGAGCGCGCAGGCGGCCGGTCGATCAGGATCGGTCGTGTGGCGCCCTCTGTTCCGGGTTGGCCAGCGCCAGCAGAACGTCGGCATGGCAGGGGCCGTCGAGCGGGCACCAGCAGGCGAGGTTGCGGCCGCGCAGCGGCGCGAGATCCGGTGCGTCGGCGCAGGTCGCCATGTGCGCGGCGTAGCGGGCGACGCAGGTCGCGCGATTGCCGTCGACGCTGATCCGATAGGGATTGCCCCAGCGCCCGGGGCGCGCGACGACCGTCGCCGGAAGTCCGTTGACCGCATGCGAATGCGCCTGCAGATCGAATCCGCGACGACGGGAAAGCCGCAGGCGGACCGGTGTGGTCATGCCGGCGGCCAAGGCGCGCCGCGCCAGGTGGCATGGTCGGCGCTGCGCAGCAGCGCGAGATCCTCGTCGGTGTCGCCGTAGGCGTATACCTGCGCGAATGCCTCACGCGGATACGCGGCATGCACCCGCCGGGCCTTCTCGTCGCCGGCGCACTGCGCACCCGCATAGCGGCCGGTGAGCCGGCCGTCGGCCTGTTCGAGTGTCGAACACAGCAGGGCCACGCCCTGGGCTGCGCACCAGGGCGCGAGCAGGACGTCGAGATTGCCCGAGACCACGACCACGGTATCGCCGCGTGCACGATGCCAGTCCATCCGCGCCTGCATTTGCGGGCGCAGCAGCGCGGGCAGTCGCGTGGCCGCGAGCTTCGCACCGGCCGCGGCGACGCGCTCGGCCGGCAGTCCGGAGAAGGCGTAGCGCACGAGGGCTGCGCGTGTACGGATGCCCGACAGCAGGCCCAGCCGGTAGGCGATCACGACCGGCGCCAACAGCACGCGTCCGACGATCAGCCGCCAGCGTGGCGTCGCGGCGACGAGCAGATCGGGGAAGGTCTCGCGGGTGGTGATCGTGCCATCGAAGTCGAACAGCGCGAGGTCGGGCAGCGCGACAGCGCCAACGGCATCGAGCATGTCCGCGGGCCGGGTAGAGGATGACGGCAGGTTGGCCTGCGGGTCAGTGCGTGTGGGCATCGGGCGGTCCTCGCCAACACGAAGGGCGGCGTCGCCGCCGCCCTTCGCACGATGTTGCAATGGCCGGCCTGCCCGGCCGGCGTCCTCGGTTACGGCGTGCCGGTCCGGCCGCGCGCCGCGTCGCGCGTGGCCTTGAACGGATTGCCGTCGTACCAGTTCGGCCAGCGGTCGCCATCGGCGAGCGTGCGGCCGACGCCGTACAGCGCCTCGAGGTCCTGCACGACCCCGTCGAGATTCCAGTCGGGGTTGTACTCGTCGCCGGGCTGGTGATAGCGCGTGGCGTAGTCGTCGCTGGCTGCCTTGCCGGCAGCGACGCCGCCTTCGATCAGGTCATTGCCGCCCTTGGCGTAGAGGGCGGGCACGCCGGCCTTGGCGAAGTTGAAATGGTCGGAGCGGAAGTAGTAGCCGCCGGCCGGGTTGCCTTCCTCGACCAGCGTGCGGTTCTGCTGATCTGCGTAGGTCTTCAGGATGTCCTCCAGCTCCGAGCTGCCCTTGCCGGTGACCACGAAGTCGCGCGAGGGGCCGGCGACGCTCATCGCGTCGAGGTTGATCACGCCGACTGTCTGCGCCAGGTCGATGCTCGGCTGGGCGACGTAGTACTTGCTGCCCAGCAGGCCCGATTCCTCGAGCGTAACCGCCAGAAACACCAGCGAACGCTTCGGCTTGGGCTCGGCGGTGGCGAACTTCTCGGCAATCTCGATGATGCCGGCCACACCGGTGGCGTTGTCGATCGCGCCGTTGTAGATCGTGTCGCCTTCGCCCTCGTGCTTGCCCAGGTGGTCCCAGTGGGCGAGATAGAGGATCGCCTCGTCCGGCGCTTCGGTCCCGGGCAGGATGCCCACGACGTTGCGCGAGCTCTTCTCGGCCACCGTGCTCTTGAGGTCGAACGACACCTTGGCGTTCAGCGGTACCGGCTTGAAGCCCCGCTGATTGGCGGCCTGGATCTGTGCGTCGAGGTCGAGGCCGGCGTCGGCGAACAGGGCGCGGGCGACGTCGCCGGTGATCCAGCCCTGCGCGGGCAGGCGCGGTTCGGGATCGTCCTGCGGGCGCAGATCGAACTGCGCGCCCGACCACGAGTTCTTGACCACGTCCCAGCCGTAGGAGGCACCGGCGGTGTCGTGCACGATCAGCGCCGCGGCCGCGCCCTTGCGCGCGGCCTCCTCGAACTTGTAGGTCCAGCGGCCGTAGTAGGTCATGCGCTCGCCCTCGAACAGCGACGCATCCTGGGCGTGGAAGCCCGGATCGTTGACCAGGATGACGACGGTCTTGCCCTTGACGTCGAGGCCCGCGTAGTCGTTCCAGTTCTGCTCGGGTGCGTCGACGCCGTAGCCGACGAAGACCAGTTCGCTGTCGGCGACTTCGATCTGCGGCTTGCCGGTGCGGGTACCCAGCACCATGTCGCGGCCGAACGCCAGGTCGCGTGCGCCCTTGGCGGTGGTGAGCTTGAGCACGGTCGACTCGTCGGCCGTGGTCTCGACCATCGGCACGGTCTGGTACCAGCTGTCGTTGTCGCCGCCCGGCTGCAGGCCGATGCGCTTGAACTGCGCGCTGATGTACTCGACCGTGCGCTCTTCGCCCACGGTGCCCGGCGCGCGGCCCTCGAATTCGTCGGAGGCCAGCGTCTTGACCAGTTCGCCGAAGTCCGCGCCGGTGATCTCGGGCGAGAACGTGTGCGCGGCGTCGGGCGCGGGGGACGTCGCTGCGGTGTCGGCCGCCTTGTCCTGGGCGCCGCATGCCGCGAGTGCGAGCGCGGCCGGCAGGGCCAGCATCAAGTGGGGTCTGCGCATCCGGGGATCACTCCTGCAAGCTGGGGACGCCGCACTATACGGTCGTTCAGCTGCCGATGCGCGGTGGTGCTCAGTCCCTGGGGGCCTGCGCGCCGTCGTAGGCGATCGCGGTGGCGCCGCTGACCGGGCCGGTGCGCGCGCTGTTGTGCACGTACAGCGTGACCTCGCGCTTGAACGTCAGCGGACCTTCGATCACCGCATTGGGGCCGACGATCACCCGCGGGCTGCGGCGGTTGATCGTCACCGGGAACCAGTTGGAGGAGGGCTTGTCGACCGTCAGGCCGCCGCGCACTTTCGACGCAGCGCCGATGGTGACGTCGCCGTTGACCGTCTTCACGTCGCCAGTCACTTCGGTGCCGACCAGGCCGATCGCGCCGTTGACCGTGGCCACGTTGCCGTCGACCCGTCCGCCGCGATCGACGAACACGCCGCCGCTGACGCTCTCGATGCTGCCGGCGATCTGCGCGTCCTGTCCCAGGCGGACGCCGCCGTTGACGGTCGTCAGGCTGCGGGTGCGCGCCCGCGTGCCCAGCATGATGCCGCCATTGACGGTCTCCACGGTGCCGACCTGGATGTCGTCGTCGCCGCGAATGCCGCCATTGACAGTCTCCACGTCCTTGGCGCGGACGCCGTTGCCGATGCGGATGCCGCCGTTGACCGTCGACAGGTCGCCGTAGGCCTGGCCGGCCTCGGCGGTGATCCCGCCGTTGACCTTCGAGACGTCGGCCTGGGCGCAGGCGGCGCCGGCAGTCAGGGCGAGGGCGAACGCAAGCAATGCGCGGGCGGGGCGATGCGGACGGGCAGCGGACATGGGTGGACCTCAAGGAAGGGCGGAGCGGGCGGAGCCCGCCGTCGACCGTAGCTTGCCGCCGTGTCGGTACAATCGCATCTGTCTTTGGTCACTGGGCCGTTCGTCGTGCCACATGCCGCTCCCGCCTCCCGTCCGCGCCCCGTCGTCCTGCTGATCCTCGATGGCTGGGGGCACCGCGACGACCCGCGCGACAACGCGCTCGCGCTCGCCGACATCCCGACCTGGCGCGGGCTGCTGGCCGGGCACCCGACCACGCTGATCCACACCGAGGGCCGCCACGTCGGCCTGCCCGACGGGCAGATGGGCAACTCGGAGGTCGGCCACATGAACATCGGCGCCGGCCGGGTCGTCTACCAGGACCTGACCCGCATCGATGCGGCGATCGAGGACGGCAGCTTCTTCACCAATGCCGAACTGGGGGCGGCCTGCGACGCGGTGTGCGCCAACGGCGGCACGCTGCACGTGATGGGGCTGCTCTCGCCCGGTGGCGTGCACAGCCACGAGGCGCACCTGTTCGCGATGCTCGAACTGGCGCATCGCCGCGGCGTGCCGCGCGTGGCCGTGCATGCGTTCACCGATGGGCGCGACATGCCGCCGCGTTCGGCCGAACCGAGCCTGCGCGCGCTGCACGACCGCTGCGCAGCCTTGGGCAACGCGCACGTGGCCAGCGTGTCCGGGCGCTACTACGCGATGGACCGCGACCAGCGCTGGGAGCGCGTGCGCCAGGCCTGGGACGCGATCGTCGAGGCGGCCTCGCCGTACCGCGCGTCCGATGCGGTCGCGGCCTTGCAGGCGGCCTATGCGCGCGACGAGAACGACGAGTTCGTGCGCCCGACCGTCATCGACGGCGCGGAGCCGATGGCCGACGGCGATGCCGTGGTGTTCATGAACTTCCGCGCCGACCGCGCACGCCAGCTCACCGCCGCCTTCGTCGACCCGGCCTTCGCCGGGTTCGAGGCGCGGCGTCCGGCGCTGGCGCGCTTCGTCTGCCTGACCGAGTACGACGCGCGCTTGCCCGCGCCGCTGGCATTTGCGCCCGACGACCTGCCCAATACGCTGGGTGAGGTGCTCGGTGCCCAGGGGCTGACCCAGCTGCGGATCGCCGAGACCGAGAAGTACGCCCACGTCACGTTCTTCCTCAGCGGCGGCCGCGAGGCGCCGTTCCCAGGCGAGGACCGCATCCTGGTGCCCAGCCCCAAGGTCGCGACCTATGACCTGCAGCCGGAGATGAGCGCGCCCGAGGTCTGCGCGCAACTGGTGCAGGCGGTGCGCGACGAGCGCTTCGACGTGGTGATCTGCAACTTCGCCAACCCCGACATGGTCGGTCATACCGGCGTGCTGGAGGCGGCGATCAAGGCGGTGGAGACGGTCGACCGCGCGGTCGGCGAGATCGTCGAGATCGTGCGCGCAAAGGGCGGCGAACTGCTGGTCACCGCCGACCACGGCAACGTCGAGATGATGCGCGACCCCGAGACCGGCGAGCCGCATACTGCGCACACGGTCGGGCCGGTCGATCTGGTCTACGTCGGCAGCCGGCCCGGCCCGCTGCGCCGGGGCGGGGCGCTGCGCGACCTGGCACCGACGATTCTCGACCTGCTCGGCCTGCCGGTGCCGGCCGAGATGACCGGCCGCAGCCTGTTGCAGGCCGACGGCTGAGCATGACCGGCAGGGCGACCGCGACCGGCACCGCGCTGCTGCTGACCGCGCTGCTGGCTGCAGCGCTGCCGGTGCTCGAGGTCGCCGCCCAGAACAGCCGTGAGACCGAGCGGCGGCTGGAGCGGGTGCGCAAGGAACTGCGCGATGTCGCCGCCGAGCGCCGCCGCCTCGAGGGCCAGCGTGGCGCGGCCGCACGCGAGCTGCGCCAGGCCGATGAACAGGTGGCCGCCTCGACGACCGCGCTGCGCGAGACCCGGATCAAGCTCGCCGCCGAACAGGCAGAGCTCGAGCGCCTGCAGGCGCGCCGCCAGACCCTCATCGCCACCGTCGAGCAGCGTCGCGCCGAGTTGGCGACGTTGCTGCGGGCGGCCTACACCATCGGCGACGAAGCCGCGCTCAAGCTGATGCTGGCGCAGGATCGGGTCGCCGACGCTGGCCGCCTGCTGGTCTACCATCGCTATCTGCAGCAGCAGCGCAGCGAGCGCATCGCCGAATTGCGCGCCGAGATGACCGAGCTCGACGGCATGGAGGCGGCGATCCAGGACCGCCGCGCCGCGCTCGAGGCCGCGCATGCCGAACAGCGCGCAAGGCTGGCGCAGGTCGAGACAGATCGCAGCAAGCGCGCCGATGCGGTCAAGGGCCTGGATGCGAAGTTCAACGACCGCAGCGCCCGCGAAAAGGCCCTGGGCCAGGACGCCCGCGCACTGGAACGCGTGCTGGCGCAGTTGCGTGCGGCCGCGCGCCGCGCCGAGGCCGAACGGCGTGCCGCGGCGGCCGCCGCGCGCGAGCGCGAGGCGCGAGAGGCCCGCGAGGTGCGCCAGAGCGGGAGCAGTCCACGCCCGCCGTCCCGGCCGCGGCCGCGGGTCGCCCGCGCTCCGGCGCCGCAGGTCGGGGGGCTGGGCTGGCCGATCAGCGGTGCGCTGCTGACTGCCTTCGGCGGCAGGCTGCCCGACGGCAGCAGCAGCAACGGCGTGCTGATCGGCGCGGCCGCAGGCACCCCGGTCAAGGCCGTCGCCGACGGCACCGTCGTGTTCGCAGAATGGATGACTGGCTACGGCATGCTGCTGATCGTCGATCACGGCAACGGCTACATGAGCCTGTACGCGCACAACGACGCGCTGCTGCGCAAGACCGGCGATGCGGTCAAACGCGGCGACACCGTCGCCAGCGTCGGCAATTCCGGCGGACAGGGCCGCAGCGGCCTGTACTTCGAACTGCGCCAGAACGGCAAGCCGGTCAACCCGACGACCTGGCTGCAACGCCGCTGAGGCGCGCGGGGGAGCGGTTGGTCGCGATCGGCGGCCCCCCACCCCAGCCCTCCCCCGCAAGCGGGGGAGGGCGCAGATGCGCATCGCCGCGAGCGCGAAAGTCACGACGGATCGCCTCCCTCACGTGTGGGGGAGGCCGGCGCCGTTGGCGGCTCGCTCCAGCCCTCCGCCGCAGGCGGGGGAGGGCGCAGATGCGTATCGCCGCGAGCGCGAAAGTCACGACGGATCGCCTCCCCCGCGTGTGGGGAAGGCCGGCGCGCGCGCGTGGCGCGTCGCGTGAGGGCGTGGCCGTTGGCGGCTCGCGCCGCCCCAGTCCTCCGACGCAAGCGGGGTAGGGCGCAGATGCGCATCGCCGCGAGCGCGAAAGTCACGACGGATCGCCTCCCCCGCGTGTGGGGGAGGCCGGCGCGCGTGGCGCGTCGGGTGGGGGCGGGGCCGTTGGCGGCGCGCCCCACCCCAGCCCTCCGCCGCAGGCGGGGGAGGGCGCAGATGCGTATCGTCGCGAGCGCGAAAGTCACGACGGATTGCCTCCCCCACGTGTGGGGGAGGCCGGCGCGCGTGGCGCGTCGGGTGGGGGCGGGGCCGTTGGCGGCGCCCGCCAGCCGGGCCTCAGCCCAGCGACTGCTTGACCAGGCGCGAGACCTCGCCCATGTCGGCCTTGCCGGCCAGTTGCGGCTTGAGCACGCCCATCAGCTTGCCGATGTCGGCCGGGCTGCTGGCACCGGTCTGGGCCTTCGCCGCCTCGATCGCGGCCACGATCTCGGCCTCGCCCAGCTTCTCGGGCAGGTAGCGCTCGATGACCACGATCTCGTCGCGCTCGATCTGGGCCAGGTCCTCGCGCCCGGCCCCCGCGTACTGGGTCACCGAATCCTTGCGCTGCTTGACCATCTTCTCCAGCACGGCGAGCACCGCGGCGTCGTCGAGTTCGATGCGTTCGTCGACCTCGCGCTGCTTGATCGCGGCGTTGACCAGGCGGATCACGCCCAGGCTGTGCTTGTCGCCGCCCTTCATCGCGGCCTTCATGTCTTCGGTGAGTTGCTGTTTGAGGGTCATGGCGGTTTCCGGTGGCGGACGGGCAAGCGGTCCTGAGGCAGACCAATGCCCTTCGTGCGAGGCACGGGGCTGGGAACAAGGGACGACAAAAAGCCGGCAGCGCATGCGCGCGGCCGGCTCTTGCGTCAGGACACGATCGCGCCAGGCGGTGCCCGACGCGGGTCGATCAGTACAGGCGCTGGCGCTTGGTGACGTCGCGCGACACGCGACGGGCCTGACGCTTCACGGCGGCAGCGGCCTTGCGCTTGCGCTCCTGGGTCGGCTTCTCGTAAAACTCGCGCTTACGGGTTTCGGCGAGCACGCCGGCCTTCTCGCAGGTGCGCTTGAAACGGCGCAGCGCAAACTCGAAGGGCTCGTTTTCGCGGACTTTGACGCTAGGCATGGAATCTCCGGGGATCTGGGCACCCGACCGTCGAGGGCCGGATCGAATCTGACGAATTCGGGTCTGCCGAGGGTCTGCTCCCGGCGAGCCGCGTATCATAGCCAGGACCCGGCGGCTGACGCAAGCCGCCCGGAGCGGGCGCTGCGATGCGCCCGTGTCCCCGTCCGCTTCCCGGCAGTCCTGCGCACCATGAACGTCCTCGGCATCGAAACCTCCTGCGACGAAACCGGCGTCGCCGTTTACGACGCCGCCTTGGGCGGGGCCGCGGGGCTGCGTGCGCATGCGGTCTACAGCCAGATCGCGTTGCATGCGCAGTACGGTGGCGTCGTGCCGGAGCTGGCCAGCCGCGACCACGTGCGCAAGCTGTTGCCGCTGATCCGCCAGACCTTGGCCGAGGCCGGGCTCGAGGTCGAGGCGCTCGATGGTGTCGCCTATACCGCCGGTCCCGGCCTGGTGGGCGCGCTGCTGGTCGGTGCGGGCGTCGCCCGCGCGCTGGCCTGGGCGCTCGACGTGCCGGCGATCGGCGTGCATCACATGGAAGGTCATCTGCTGGCGCCGCTGATGGAGGACGACGCCCCGGCGCCGCCGTTCGTCGCGCTGCTGGTCTCGGGGGGGCACACGCAGTTGGTCGCGGTCGATGCGATCGGTGCCTACCGGCTGCTCGGCGAGACCCTGGACGACGCCGCCGGCGAGGCCTTCGACAAGACCGCCAAGCTCATGGGCCTGCCTTATCCCGGCGGCCCGCAGTTGGCCGCGCTGGCGCAGACCGGGACGCCGGGCGCGTTCCGCTTCTCGCGGCCGATGACCGACCGGCCCGGCCTGGACTTCAGCTTCAGCGGTCTGAAGACCCAGGTGCTGCTGGCCTGGCAGAACAGCGACCGCAGCGCGTCGACCCGCGCCGACATCGCGCGCGGCTTCGAGGATGCGGTCGTCGACACCTTGGCGATCAAGTGCGCGCGCGCGCTCGATGCGACCGGATGCACCACGCTCGTGGTCGCCGGCGGCGTCGGCGCGAACCTGCGCCTGCGCCAGAAGCTGCAGGCCGACGCCACGCGCCGCGGCGGCCGCGTGTGCTTCCCGCGCCCGGCGCTGTGCACCGACAACGGCGCGATGATCGCCTTCGCTGGTGCGCTGCGCCTGCAGGCCGGCCAGCACGGCGATGCGGCGGTGCGCGTGGTGCCGAGGTGGGACATGGCGCAACTGCCGCCGTTGGTGAATCCGTGATGCGTGTGGGGTGATGCGACGGGATCGGCGGCCATGCTCGTCCCGACCCTGCGACGAGACAATCGCTAAGCTGTCGCCCGCGGTTGCGCTTCACCCCTCTCCCATCCACGAATCACCCATCCGGCCTCTCCCATGGACAAAGTCTTCATCGAAGGCCTCGAGATCGAGGCGCTGATCGGCATCTACGACTGGGAGCGGCGTATCCGCCAGCCGCTGGTGTTCGATGTCGAGATGGCGTTCGACAATCGCGTGCCGGCGGCGAGCGACGACATCGCCCGCACACTCGATTACAAGGCCGTCAGCAAGCGGCTGATCGACTATGTCGGCGCGTCGGAATTCGGGCTGGTCGAGACCCTGGCCGAGCGCTGCGCGGCGCTTGTGATCGATGAGTTCAACGTTGGTTGGGTACGATTGAAGCTCAGCAAGCCGGGTGCGGTGCGTGGTGCACGCGCGGTCGGCGTGATCATCGAACGCAGTCGCCAGGACTGATCCGCGGGTCCTGGCGCCGCCGCGGATACGCGGCCGCAACAGGAGATTCCCGCACGATGCAGCCCCATCTCGAACGACTCAGCACCCTGCTGGCGCCCTATCCCTGGGCGTACACCGCAACCGTACTGGCCGCTCTGTGCCTGCTGGCGTGGCTGGCGAATTTCATCACCAAGCGCATCCTGCTGCGCGGCCTCGGCCGGGTGTTGCAGCGCACGCCGCTGGGCGGCGCGCAGCACGACCGACAGGTGCGCCTGCGGGTGATTCCGCGGCTGGCCAACATTGTGCCGGCGCTGGTGATCTCGGCCGGCATCAACGCCGTGCCCGACCTGCCGCCGCAACTGGTGCTGATCGTGGAGCGGCTGTGCCAGATCTTCGTGGTCGTGACGATCGCGTTGGCGATCTCGCGCGCGCTCGACGTGGTCAACCACAACTACGAGCGACGTCCCGACGCGCACAACAAGCCGATCAAGGGCTACCTGCAGGTTGCCAAGATCGTGATGTTCGTGCTGGTCGGCATTTCGGTGATCGCCACGCTGATCGGCGCGCAGTTCCTGCACATCGTCACCGGCCTGGGCGCGATGACCGCGGTGCTGATGCTGATCTTCCAGGACACCATTCTCTCGTTGGTGGCCAGCGTGCAGATCAGCAACGACGGCCGGGTGCGCATCGGCGACTGGATCGAGATGCCGAGCCAGAACGCCGACGGCGACGTGATCGACATCGCCCTGCATACGATCACCGTGCGCAACTTCGACCGCACCGTGACCACGGTGCCGACCAAGAAGCTGGTCAGCGACGCGTTCAAGAACTGGCGGCCGATGTCGGAGGGCGGCGGCCGCCGGATCAAGCGTGCGCTGTATCTCGATCAGGGCAGTGTGCGGTTCCTGGCTGCCGACGAGATCGCGCGCTTCCGCCGCTTCGTGCTGCTCGATGCCTATCTCGACCGCAAGGACCAGGAGCTGTCGGACTGGAACACCGCGCTGGCCGCGCGCGGCGCCGAGCCGGTGAACCACCGCCGGGTCACCAACCTGGGCACCTTCCGCGCCTACGTCGAGCACTACCTGCGCCACCATGCCGGCATCAACCAGGAGCTGACCCTGCTGGTGCGCCAACTCCAGCCCACCGAGACCGGGCTGCCGCTGGAGATCTACTGTTTCACCGCCGACACCGGGTGGACGGTCTACGAGGGCATCCAGGCCGACATCTTCGACCACCTGCTGGCGATCCTGCCCGAGTTCGACCTGCGGGTGTTCCAGGCCCGCAGCGACGCGCCGATGGACGTGCGCCTGCAAGGCGGGCCGACCGCCGACGCGGGACCGGCCCGGGCGGCGCCGGCGCTGGAGGACGCGCGCCCCCGCTGACCTCGGGCGGACGATGCGCGATCATGGCGCTCCCCACAGGAGCGCCACCATGGCCATCGCCTGCCTGAGCCTCGGCAGCAACCTCGATCCCGAGCGTCACCTGCGCGCCGCGGTGGACGCGCTGCGCGCGCGCTTCCCCGTGCTCGTCGTGTCGCAGACCTACCGCTTCCCGGCGGTGGGCTACGACGGCGCCGATTTCCTCAATACCGCCGCGACCATCGAGACCGACCTGCCGCCCGACGCGCTTAACGCCTGGCTGCACGCGCTCGAGGACGCGCACGGGCGCGACCGCAGCGGACCGCGCTACAGCGACCGGACGCTGGACATCGACATCGTGCTCTACGACGACCGCGTGCTGACCGGCGCGGGGAACCTGCGCATTCCGCGCGATGAGCTGCGGCATGCGTTCGTGCTCAAGCCGCTGGCCGAGATCGCGCCGGACCTGCGCCATCCGGTCGACGGCCGCACCCTCGCGCAGCTGTGGGCCGTCCATCCCGACCGCGACACGGCGTTTGCGCGCATCGACGCGCTGGCCGGGTGTCCCGCCTGATGCAGACCGCAGGCCCTGCACTGCGGATCCTGGGCAGCGGTTGCCATCGCCCTGCGCGGCGGGTGCCGTCGAGCGATTTCGATGCGCGGCTCGGCCTGGCGTCCGGCGCCAGCGAGGCGGCAACCGGCGTGGCCTGGCGCGGCGTTGCCGCCGATGGCGAGACTGCATCGTGGATGGCGGCGCGCGCCGCGCAGGCGGCACTCTCGGCGGCCGGGATCGGCGGCGAGACGCTCGACGCGATCGTCTCCACCTGCGCGGTCATGGAGCAGCCGATCCCGTGCCAGGCCGCGCTGGTCCAGCGCGCGCTCGGTCTCGGCGATTCGGGCATCCCGGCCTTCGATGTCAACGCGACCTGCCTGGGCTTTGTGGTCGCGCTGGACCTGGTCGCGGCGGGCATCGCCACTGGCCGCTATCGTCGCGTGCTGGTCGTGGCCAGCGAGCTGCCCTCGCGCGGGCTGCGCGCCGACGTTCCGCTGACCGCGCCGCTGTTCGGCGACGGCGCCGCCGCGCTGGTGCTGGGCGCCGCAGCACCGGGCGATGACTCGGCGTTACTGGCCTGGCGCATGGAGACCTATGCCGACAGCGCCGACGCGTGCCGGATCCGCGGTGGCGGCACGCGGATCGCGCCCGGTGATCGGGCGCATTGCGACATCGATCCGGACGTCTACCGCTTCGAGATGGACGGCCCGGCGACGTTCCGGCTGGCGGGCCGTCGTCTGCCGCGCCTGCTCGAACGCCTGCTGGCAGCGGCCGGCATCGGCCTGGATGCGATCGACTGCGTGGTTCCGCACCAGGCCTCCGGCGGGGGCCTGGACCGGATCGTGCGCGCGTTGCGGCTGCCCGAAGCGCGCGTGGTGCGGATCCTCGCCGAGCACGGCAACCAGGTCGCGGCCTCGTTACCGCACGCGTTGCACCACGCGATCGTGGGCGGCCGCCTGCAGCGTGGCCAGACCTGCCTGCTGCTGGGCACCGGCGCCGGGCTGTCGCTGGGCGGCGCGGTGCTGCGGTACTGACGTGCGCCTCGACCTGACCCTGTTCGACGTCGGGCATTGCCGGCATTGCGAGCGGGTGACGCTGGCCGGCGGGCGCTGGGCCAGCGTGGCGTTTCCGTCGATGGTCGCGCTGATCGTGCATCCGCGGCAGGGCGCGATCCTCTACGACACCGGCTACGCGCCGCGGTTCCTGGACGCGACCGCACGGCTGCCCGAGCGCCTGTATCGCTGGGCCACACCGGTCGTGCTGCCGGCCGAGCAACGCCTGGAGGCGCAACTCGCCGCGTACGGGCTGCGACCGGCCGATATCCGCTGGTGCCTGATCTCGCATTTCCATGCCGACCACATCGCCGGCCTGCGCGACCTGCCCAATGCCCGCTTCGTGTGCATGCGCGAGGACCTCGACACCCTGCGCGCGATGCCACGGTTGCGCGGGCTGCGCAACGGCTGGCTGCCGGCATTGTTGCCGCCGGATTTCGACGCGCGCCTGCGCCATGCCGACGAGGCGGTCGCGCGGCCGCTGCCCGCGCCGTGGCGGGCGCTGGGCGAGGGCCACGACCTGTTCGGCGATGGCAGCCTGTTCGCGGTTGCGCTGCCGGGCCATGCGCCGCGGCAGTTGGGCCTGTGCCTGCGCGACGCGCACGACCGCGCAGTGCTGCTGTGCGCCGATGCCTGCTGGTCGCACCTGGCGTTCCGCGAGCGTCGGTTGCCGGCATGGCCGGCGCGGCTGGTGACCCACGACTGGCCGGCCTATACGCGTACGCTCACGCGGCTGCACACGCTGGCCCACGAGGCCCCGGACGTGGCCATCGTGCCCTCGCATTGCCAGGCGAGCCTGGACCGCTATCGCGCGCAGACGTCCGCGCCCCGACCGGAGGCGGCCGCATGCGCATCCTGGTGACCGGCGCGTCGGGCTTCGTCGGCGGCGCGTTCCTGCGCCGCCACGCCGCGCGCGCCGACCTGACGCTGTGGGGCACCGGGCGCCGTGCGACCGACCTGCCGGGCTACGTGCAATGCGACCTGAGCCGGCCGTTCGACCTGCCGTTCCGACCGGACGTGGTGATCCATGCCGCCGCGCGGTCCTCGCCCTGGGGCACGCCTGCGCAGTATCGGGCGCAGAACATCGACGCGACCGCGCATGTCATCGAGTTCTGCAAGCGCCACGGCCTGCCGCGGCTGGTCTACCTGTCGTCGAGTTCGGTGTTCTACCGCGAGGCCCATCAATTGGGCCTGCGCGAGGACAGTCCGATCGGGCCGGACTTCGTGAACCGCTACGCGCAGACCAAGTACGCCGGCGAGCAACTGGTGCGCGCCTATCCCGGCGAGCATGTCGTGGTGCGGCCGCGCGCAGTGTTCGGCGTCGGCGACACGGTGCTGTTTCCGCGCATCCTCGAAGCGGCGCGACGCGGTGCGTTGCCCCGGTTCGTCGGCCAGGACCGGCCGGTGATCGGCGATCTGGTGCAGATCGACACGTTGTCGGACTACCTGCTGCGGATCGCGACGATGCCGCGCCCGGCCGAGAGCTACAACCTGACCAATGCCGAGCCGGTGGACCTGCAGGCGCTGCTGCTCGACGTGCTGGCGCAACTGGACCTGCCGCCGCCGACGCGGCGCGTGCGCATCGGCGCGGCGCTGCGTGCGGCCACCGTGGCCGAATGGCTGTGGCGTGGCCTGCGGCTGCGCGGCGAGCCGCCGATCACGCGCTTCGGCGTCGGCGTGTTCGCCTATTCCAAGACCTTCGATCCGGCGCGCATGCTCGCCGACCTGGGACCGCCGAGCGTGTCGTTGGCCGACGGCATCGAGGCCTTCGTCGCCTGGCAGCGTGCGCAGTGGGCGCGGTGAGCGTCGCGCTCGTCTGCGCGTGCGCCTACGCCGCACTGCTGGCGCTGCGCGGCGCCTGCGCGTGGCGCGAACTGCGGCGCCAGCACGCACGTCCGGTGCCGCCATCGGCGCGGCGGATGCAGGACGTCGCCGTGCTGCAGCCGATCCTCGGCGGCGACCCCCGGCTGCGCGACGTGCTCGGCGCCACCGTGCACGCGCTGCCGCTGGCGCGCTTCCACTGGCTGCTCGATGCCGACGACGCGCAGGCACTCGCGGCGGTCGCTGCCGTGCGCGCCGCGTACCCTGGCGCTGCGATCGACGTGTGCGTGTTGCCGCCTGCGCCCGACGGCTGCAATCCCAAGATCTACAAGCTCGAGAGCGCGTTGCCGCAGGTCCAGGCCCCGGTCTGCCTGGTGCTCGACGACGACGCCACGCTGTCGGCCGATGCGCTTGCACGCCTGGTCGCTGCCCTCGATGCGGCCGACCTGGCGACGGCGCTGCCCGGTTATCGCGACGACGGCGAGCGCTGGCCCGGCCGCCTGCTCGCGTGCTTCGTCAACGACAACGCCGCGCTGACCTATCTCGCGCCGCTGGCCTGGGCGCCGCCAGTGTCGATCAACGGCATGTGCTACGCGCTGCGCACCGAGCGCCTGCGCGCGATCGGCGGATTTTTGCCGCTGCGCGGCGCGCTGGCCGACGACCTGGCGATGGCCGATCACGTCCGCGCACAGGGCGGCCGCATTGCGCAGACGATCGCGCCGGTCGCGGTGCGCACCAGCCTCGACGGCCCGGCGCACTACGTGCGGCAGATGCATCGCTGGATGTTGTTTGCCACCTTGCTGCTGCATCGCCAGCCGCCACGCACGCGGGCGGCGATCGTGCTGCTGCATGGCCTGCCGCCGCTGCTGTTGTGGGCGATGCTCGTGGCGCTGGCATGGCGCCCCGGGTTGGCCGGTGCCGTGGCGGTCGCCGGTGTGCTGGCGCTTCGGGCCTGGGTGCCATGGGCGCTGCAACGCGGGCTCGGCGTCGCGTCCGCACCGCGGCCGGTGCTGTCGCTGCTGGCCGAGCTGTTGCAGCCGCTGCATGTGTTGCATGCGGTCTGCGTGCGCACGGTGCGCTGGCGCAGCCGCCGCTACCGCGTGCATGCCGATGGCCGGTTCCATGCCGCCTGACGCCGACAGCGGGGGAGTCCGCATCGCGTTTCTGACCGGCCGCAGCGACCCGGCGCGCTGCGCGCTCAGCCCGCAGCAGGCGGCGTTCCTCGACACGCTGCGCGGGCCGGGTCGCGACCTGCTCCCGTGCAACTTCCCCTACACCGCGTCGCGCGCCGGCCACGTCGCAGTGCCGTTGCCGCTGGCAGCGCTGCGCAATGCCGGCGATTACCTCGTCGCCCGCCGTCCCGCGTTCGCCCGGCGCCACGGCGCGGCGGTGGCCGCGGCGTTGGACGGTGGCGGCGCGGTGGTGGTGCTGGCCGGCAGTTGCGGGCTCGAACTGCTGGCCAACCTGCGGTTGCCGGTGGGACTGGCACAACGGCTGCACGTATTCGCCTACGGGCCGGTGGCGCGGCGGGCGCCGGACGTGGCCCGCCTGCTGTGCGTGCGCGGCCGCGGCGACTGGATCTCGCGCCTGGGCTGGCGCGGGCCCGCGCTGCCGGTCGGCGGCGGCCATCTGGACTATCTGCAGCGGCCCGAGGTGCGAGCCCTGTGCGCGGACTTCGTCGCGGCGACGCCATGCGCATCGACCTGATCGCGCCGCCCTACAGCGGACATCTGCATCCGATCCTGGCGATCGCCCGCGAGCTCGCGCCGCGGCACGCGGTGCGGGTGCTGTCGACGCCGTCGGCGATGGCGCTGGTCGCGCGTGCCGGGCTTGCCGGCGTACCGCTGCTCGATGCCGACGCCGAGCGCGTCCTCGATGCGATCTCCGACCCGCGCCATGCGGTACGCAACCACCCGCTGCGCATGCATCGACAACTGCGCGACGCGCTCGGGGTCATGACGCACTTCGCGCAGGCCTTGCGTGCTGCGTATGCGCAGGCGCCGCCGGATCTGGTGATCGCCGATTTCACCGTGCCGGTTGCCGGCACCGTCGCGCAATCGCTGGGCATCCGTTGGTGGACCAGCCTACCGTCGCCATGCGTGGTCGAGACGCCCGACGGGCCGCCGGCCTACATGGGCGGACTGCTGCCGGCGACGCATGCTGGTGCCCGGCTGTGGCAGACACTGGCGCGCTGGGCGGTTCGCGGCTTCAAACGCGGCGTGCATCGAATGCACCGCACGCGCATGCGCGCGCTCGGTCTGCCGCAACTGTACCGGGGCGATGGCACCGAAGCGGTCTACTCGCCCGAGCGGATCCTCGCGCTGGGCATCGCGGCGCTGGAGTTCCCGCGCACCTGGCCGGCGGCGCTGCGCTTCGTCGGGCCGCGGTTGCCGGCCGGTGGCGACGACACGCCGTGGCTGCCGCCGCGTGCGGCGCCGGTGTTCGTCGCGGGACGCCGACATGTGCTGGTCACGCTGGGCACGCACCTGCGCTGGGCCAAGGACGGGGTCGACGTGCGGTTGCGCGCGTTGGCTGCGGCGATGCCCGAGCTGGAGATCCATTTCACCGACGGCGACGTCGCGGCCGACCACCACGAGCGCAGCGGCAACTACCAGCGGCTCGCCCATGTCGACTATGCGCGCTGGGTCGGGCGCTACGATCTTGTCGT
Organism: Luteimonas sp. TWI662; assembly: GCF_039673825.1. Lineage (NCBI taxonomy): Bacteria > Pseudomonadati > Pseudomonadota > Gammaproteobacteria > Lysobacterales > Lysobacteraceae > Luteimonas > Luteimonas sp. TWI662. The sequence continues at coordinate 64,523 of NZ_JBDJMI010000017.1, forward strand.
GCACCACGGCGGCGCCGGCATCCTCTACCGCTGCCTGGCCGAGGCGCGTCCGGCCATCGTCTGCCCACAGGATTACGACCAGTTCGATCATGCCGCGCGGCTGCAACAGGCCCGCGCGGCGCTGTGGCTGCGCGACCTCGACGGGCTTCCGGCCGCAGTGCGCCGTGCGTTCGCCGAACCGTCCCTGTTCGCCGGCCTGCCGGCACTGCAGGCCGCTGTGCGCGCCTGCGTGGCGGCGCACCCGCTGGCCGATCTGGTCGAGCAGGATGTGGGCCCGGCACCGTAGCCCCACGCGCCCGGCTCAACGTGCCAACTGCACGCGATCGCGGCCGGCCTGCTTGGCCTGGTACAGCGCGTGGTCGGCCCGTCGCAGCAGGGTGTCGGCATCTTCGCCGGCCTGGTGGGCGGCCACGCCGATGCTGACCGTCGGGCGCAACGCGTCGAAATCGGCCAGCGCGGTCCGAAAGCGCGTGCGGATCCGCTCGGCTATCTGCAGCGCGGTCGCAGCATCGGTGCCGGGCAGGGCGACGACGAACTCCTCGCCGCCGTAGCGCGCGACCGGCCAGGCCGGATCGAGTTCGAGCCGCAGCACGCGCGCGACTTCGCGCAGACAGCGGTCGCCGGTCGAATGCCCCAGCGCATCGTTGATGCGCTTGAAGTGATCGAGGTCGAGAAACATCACCGACAGATGGGCCGGCGCGGCAGCCAACAGCACTGGCAGGCGCGCATCCCAACTGCGCCGGTTGAGCAGGCCGGTGAGTGCGTCGGTGTGCGCTTGCCGCAGGGCGAGGTCGCGCTCGCCGCGCAGGCCTGCGCTGCGTTCGGCCAGGCCCAGCGCCAGCACCAGCGCCTCGAACGCGCCGGTCGCCAGCGCCGCCAGACCGTCGTCCCAGGCGATCCCGATCCGCCCGTCGAGCCCGAGGCTCGACAGCGCGGTGACCAGCAGCAGCGGTGTCCAGCCGATCAGGAACACGCCTGCCAGCCGCGACCCGCGATGCGCGGCGAGCGCGGCAGCGCCCAGCAGCAGCGGCGCGCCGAGCGCCAGCAGCGGGTTGATCAGCGTCCGGCCCAATGCCTCGAGCGCCGGCAGCGGCACCAGCGCCGGCACCGCACACAACGCCACCACCGCAGCGTAGCCGCGCAGCCAGCGTCGGCCGCGCGGCAACAGGCGCGGCAGGTCGGCGAAGCGGTCGAGGAACAGGATCGCGCTGACGATCGCGGTCGCGGTCGCCAGCCGCCCCCAGAAGCGGGTGGCTTCGCCCAGCCACTGCTGGCCGAGCGGATGCACCGTGTAGCCGGTCTGCAGCGCCATCACCAGCGCGAACGCCACCACATAGAGGGCGTAGAACGCGAAGGTCGCGTCGCGCAGACGCCAGGCGAAGAACGCCGCCATCACCGCCATGGCCAGCATCGTCGCCAGGCACGCGCTCGCGATCGCCAGCCAGCGCGCATCGCGTTGCAGATAGTCGCTTTCCGACACCACCGTCCACAGCAGCGTGCCGGGCATGCTGCCGTGGGCCTGGACCCGCAGCGTCAGCGGGGCGCCGTCTGGTGGCGGCGACACGACGTGGAACCCCAGGCGGCCGTGCCCTGGCCATTGCCCCGGCACCTGGATCGTCTGCGCGCGCGTCTGCGGCTGGCCGGGCGGCCACTCCAGAGTCACATGCTGCAGCGCCGCCTGCCGGACCTCCAGGACCCAGGGGCCGGCCGGCCATTGGCCGTTGCGCGGCCACAGCTGCACCGTGTGGCCGTCGTCTGCACGCGGCAGCGTCAGGCCGCGCTGCGGATCGAACGCCTGCGCCTGCTGTGCGTCCGCGGCTTGCCAGCGGCCATCGAGCGGGACCAGCGGGGCCGCCATGACCAGGCCCGCCAGCAGCCAGGCCGCTGCACCCAGCAGCACCGACAGCAGCGTGCGCAAGCCGTCGCGGGTCACAGCATGCGGCCGCCGTCGACGTGGAGGACCTCACCGGTGCTGAAGCCGGCCCCGCGCAGCAGCCAGCCGACCGCCTCGGCGATATCCTCGACCCGGCCCTGCCGGCGCAACGGGGTCGCCTCGAGAATGCGTGCGCGCAGCTCGGGATCGCCGCCGTCCTCCGGCCACAGGATCGCGCCCGGCGCGACTGCGTTGACCCGCACCTGCGGCGCCAGCGCGACCGCGAGGCTGCGGGTCAGTCCGAGCAGCGCCGCCTTCGATGCCGCATAGGCGACCAGGTCGGCGCGTGGGCGTTCGGCATAGAGGTCGGCGATGTTGACGATCGCGCCGCTGGCGCTGCGCAAGTGCGGCGCGGCGGCGCGTGCGAGCAGGAACGGCGCGCGGGCGTTGACCGCCATCAGCGCGTCGAACAGGGCCGCGTCGCTGTCCGCCAGCGATGCCGGCACGAACGCCGCGGCGTTGTTGACCAGGGCATCGAGCCGGCCGAAGCGGGCCACCGTCGCCGCGACGAGGGCGGCCGCAGCGTCGGCCTCGGCCAGGTCGGCCGACAGCACGGCAGCGCTGCCCGGGCGCAACGCCTCGAACTCGGCGGCCAGCGCATCGGCGTCGTCGCGCGAGGCGTTGCAGTGCAGCGCGACGTCGTGGCCGTGGGCGTGCAGATGACGGGCGATCGCAGCGCCGAGGCGGCGCGCAGCGCCGGTGATCAGCGCGACGGGGCGCGGGGTGTCCATGCGGGCTCCTGACGGTCGCGTTCGGGCAGGCTCGGTATGCTGTGCATTGTGACCGCCAAGCCCCGTCCATGTCCGCTCCCCCTATCTCCGAAGATGCCCTTGCCCACAGCGAACGCCTGCGTGCGGCGATTCGCGCGCTGATCGCCGAGGCCGGCGGCGCGATCCCGTTCTGGAAGTTCATGGAGCTGGCGCTGTATGCGCCCGGCCTGGGCTACTACAGCGCTGGCGCGACGAAGTTCGGTGCGGCCGGCGACTTCGTCACCGCGCCCGAACTCGGCAGCCTGTTCGCCGAATGCATCGCCGAGGCGATCGCGCCGGTGTTGCGCGAGATCGGCGTCGAGGCCCAGGTGCTGGAGGTCGGCGGCGGCAGCGGCGCCTTCGCTGCCGATGCGCTGGCGCATCTGGCCGCGCTCGATGCCGTGCCTGCGCGCTACGCGATCCTCGAGCCCAGCGCGGACCTGCGCGAGCGCCAGCGCGCGCATCTGGCCGCGCGGCTGCCGGCCGCGCTGTTCGCGCGCGTGCACTGGCTCGACGGCCCGATGCCCGACGACTGGAACGGCGTGCTGTTCGCCAACGAGGTCGTCGATGCGCTGCCGACGCCGCGGTTCGCAGTGCAGGGCGGCGAGGTGTACGAGGAGTACATCGTCGTTGCCGACGATGGCGGCTTCGCGACCACGCTGCGCCCGGCCGATGCGCTGCTGGCGCCGGCGGTGCGACACATCGAGCGCCAGCGCGGCGCGCCGCTGCCCGAAGGCTACCGCTCCGAACTGCTGCCGCAACTGCCCTACTGGGTCCAGGCGGTGGCCGGGGGGCTACGGCGCGGCGCGATGCTGTTCGTCGACTACGGCTACCCGCGCAGCGAGTACTACCGCGACGATCGCAGCGACGGCACTCTGCGCGCCTTCCACCGCCACCGAGTGTCGCCGGACGTGTTCGCGCTGCCGGGCCTGCAGGACCTCACCGCCTCGGTCGACTTCACCGCGCTGGCCGAGGCGGGCACCGGGGCCGGCTTCGAATTCGCCGGTTACTGCACCCAGGCCTCGTTGCTGCTGGGCAACCGCCTGGATGCGCGCCTGGCCGCGCACGAAGCCCAGGCCGCCGACGAAGCCGCCCGCTACGCCCTGCGCCAGCAGGTCAAGAAGCTGACGTTGCCCGGCGGCATGGGCGAGGCGTTTCAGGCGATCGGCTTCGCTCGCGATGTCGACTTCGAACACGCGTTCCTCGTCGGCGATCTGAGCCACCGGCTGTGAGCCGCGCCGCGGGGCCGCGCGTGCGACGCAGCGCGCTCAAGCCGCTGCGCCGGCCCAGGCTGTGGTGCGGGCTGTGGATCGCGGCGATCGCAGCTGTCGTGGTGCTGTCGCTGGCGCCGTCGGTGCCGATGCCCGACGTGCCCGATGGCGACAAGCTCGGCCATTTCCTCGCCTACGCGGCGCTGGCGGCGGCCGCGGTCCAGCTCTACGCGCGCTGGCCCTCGCTGCTCGGTGCCGGCCTGGGCCTGGTGCTGCTGGGAATCGGGCTGGAGTTCGCGCAAGGTGCGCTGACCCAGACCCGCATGCAGGACCCGGCCGACGCACTGGCCAACACGCTGGGCGTGATCGCGGGCCTGGCGACCCGGCTCACGCCACTGCGCGACCTGCTGCTGCGCATCGACGGCGAACGCCGGTAGTCCTGGCGCCCGCCGCGGGCCGTCAACGCGGCTGCAGCGTGACCGCGTCCACCACCCACATCGTCGGCCGGGTGTCGCCGGTGAAGCGAAGACACAGATCGGTCGTACGCCGCGACGCCAGCGCGCCGGTGTCGAGCGGCACGTCGAGACTGACGAAACCGTCGGCGTCGGGCGCGGCCGGCAACGGCACCGTCGCCAGCACCGGGCCGGCGCAGCCTTCGCCCTGGACCTGCAGCTCGCCGTGCGCGGTGCGCGCCGGCAGGAAGGTGCGCTGCGGCTCGTCGTGGGCCAGCTGGAACGCGTAGGGCATGCGCCCGGCGCGAACCGTCAACCGGTCGATGTCGCCCAGGTCCGCCGCCGGCCACAGCCAGCAAGGGTGGAAGATCGTCACGTTGAAGATCGCGCGCTCGCCGGTCAGCGGACCGTCGTCCTCGAGCCGCAGCAGCAGGCGCCCGACATCGGGGCAGACCGCCAGCTCGGCGTTGTGGCGGGTCAGCAGCGAGGTCGCATCGACCGCATGGGTCGTGGCCGGCGCCAGTGGCGTGCCGTCGGCGGCGAACGCGGCCGCGCGCAGCTGCACCGGCAGGCGCACATCGAGCGGCGCGGTGTAGCGCGGCGAGCCGGCATCCGGCGCGCGGCCATCGAGGGTGTAGCGGATCGGGTAGCCCAGCGGATTGCGCAGCGTCACCCGCGCAGTCCCATCGCGGCGGTCGCCCTCGATCGTCGCCAACGCCTGGAACGGCGTCTGCGCGTAGGCGATGTCCAGCGCCCGGTAACGCTGCAACTGCATCGGAAGGCGTGCCAGGAAACCGGCGTAGTCGCGTGCCTCGGCGGGCGACCAGGCGGTCTCGGCCAGCGCCGCCATGCGTGGAAACAGGTTGTGCTGCAGGCGCGCGAAGCTGCGCGTGTGCTCGGTCCACATGTTCGCCTGCACGCCGAGGATGTGATGGCGCTGCGCCGCCGGCAGCGCGGCGGGCACCGGCTCGAACCGGTAGACCTGCTCGAGGGTGACCATCGACGGCCGGCCCGGGGGCTCGTCCGGCGCGTCGGTCTGCAGGTAATCCAGATACAGGTCCGACGACGGGCTCATGACCACGTCGTGACCGAGCGCGGCAGCGGCGATGCCGCCCTCGATCCCGCGCCACGACATCACCGTCGCCTCCGGCGGCAGGCCGCCCTCGAGGATCTCGTCCCAGCCGATCAGGCGCCGGCCGTGCGTGGACAGGTAGCGTTCCATGCGGCCGATGAAATGACTCTGCAACTGCGCCTCGTCGCGCAGGCCGAGTTCGCGCATGCGCTGCTGCACCCGCGGCGAGGCCTCCCATTGATCCTTGACCGCCTCGTCGCCGCCGACGTGCACGTAGCGGCCCGGGAACAGGTCAACCACCTCGGCCAGTACGTTTTCCAGAAACGTGAAGGTCGATTCCTCGACATTGAACAGCGTGCGGTTGACACCCCATTCGGCGAGCACCGGCACCGGCGTGTCGAGCACACCGAGCTCGGGATAGGCCGAGACCGCGGCCTGTGCGTGTCCAGGTCCGTTGATCTCCGGCACGACTTCGATGTGCAGCGCCGCGGCATAGGCGACGATCTCGCGGATCTGGTCCTGGGTGTAATAGCCGCAGTAGGGCACCGGCGCGCCGGTCGCAGGATCGATGCCGCCGTCGCCGGCCGGAATGCGGCAACCGCCGACTTCGGCCAGACGCGGATAACGCTTGATCTCGATGCGCCAGCCCTGGTCGTCGGTCAGGTGCCAATGGAAGACGTTGAGCTTGTGCACCGCCATCGCATCGAGCACGCGCTTGATCTCGTCGACGCTCTGGAAATGCCGCGCCGAATCGAGCATGAGCCCACGCCAGCCGAAGCGCGGGGCATCGTCGATCCGCAACGCCGGCAGCGTCATCGCCTCGCCCTGGGCCTGCGCGATCAACTGCCACAACGTCGTCGCGCCGTGGAACAGGCCACGCGCATCGGATGCGCGCACGACGATCCCGTCCGACCCGATCGCCAGCGCATAGCCTTCGGGTGCCTCGGGCGAGACCGCCGGATCGAGCACGAATGCGATCGCACCGGGCGCCGGGCCGCCGGCCGCGGGTGCGGCCAGGCGCAGACCGTTGGACCTCGCGGCCAGCGCGGCGAATCGGCGCGCCGCCTGCTGCGCGGCCTCGCCGTCGGCGTGCAGCGGTGTGGCCGCGTCGAGATCGAAGCCGCCGTCGCCGGTCACGAGCCGGGCAGGGGCGGGAATCAAGGCCGGGGCGGCAACCACCTCGTGCGGCCGTTGCGGACGCGGGGCGCAGGCGGTCAGCAGCGCGGCGGCGGCCAGGCCGAGCGCGACGGCAGGCAGGCGCGGGATCAAGCGAACAGGCATACGCGATATTCCATCAGAAATGCGCGGCGCCGCACGAATGCGGCGCCGCCGGTGCGGGCCGGAGGCCCGCAGGCGATGCGGGCGCGCCGTGTCCGGAGAACCCGGACGCGGCGCACCTGCGCGCTTAGAACTTGAAGCGGAAGTTGAGGTAGTACTGCCGGCCGTTGGAGTAGAACGCGTACGGCAGGTAACCGGCGGTGGTCTGCGTGTAGTACTTGTGGTCGGGGTTGTTGAGGTTGAGACCCTCGAGCGTGACGGTGAGCCAGTCGCTGGCCTTGAAGCCGAGCGAGGCCGACAGCGTGCCGAAGTCGTCCTGGTAGAACGCGTCGGTGCGGCTGACGCCGGCGTAGAACGCATCGCGGAAGGTGTAGCTCACGCGCGCGTTGAACCGCTCGTTCTCGAAGTAGCCCGACAGGTTGTAGGTGTTCTCGGAGGTGCCGTTGAGCGGGCGTCCGCCCTCGGCGTAGCCGTCGGCGTAGGTGTAGTTGGCCGCGACGCCGAAGTGTTCGCCGATCGGCTGCTCGTACGTCAGCTCCACGCCCTTGACCTTGCCGTTGCTGTTGATCGGCATCGAGACCAAGTAGTCGGCGTACACGTCCCGGCCGGCCTCGACGCTGGCGGCCTGGTCCTTGTACTGGATCGTGGTGGTGCCGAAGTTGACGTAGTCGTCCAGGTCCATCCGGAACAGGCTGGCGGCGAGCAACGCGCGCGGCGCGAAGTACCACTCCAGTGACAGGTCGAGGTTGGTCGAGACGATCGGTGCCAGGTACGGATTGCCGCCGCTGCCGGTATGGGTCAGGTCGTCGAGCGCCAGCGTGCCCGACAGCGCCGAGAAGTCCGGACGGGTCATCGTGCGCGAAGCCGCGAAGCGCGCGACCAGATCGTCGGTGATGTCGAGCTTGAGGTTCAGGCTCGGCAGCAGCTTGCTGTAGTTGTTCTCGTCGCGCACCGGCAGGTAGGCACCGAAGTCCGAGCCGGTGATCGCGCCGGGGACATCGTCGGGCGAGGACACCGACTGGTTGTAGCTCACATCGGTGTCGGTCTTGACGTAGCGCAGGCCGATGTTGCCGCTCCAGCGATCGCCTTCGAAGTTGGCCTGCACGTAGGCGGCGCGTACCCGCTCCTTGACGCCGTAGACGCCCGAGAAGTCGAAGCGGCCCACCGGATCGCGGTTGGCGAAGCGGCTGTTGAGTTCGGCCAGTTGCTCGGGCGTGTAGTACCAGATGCCGCCGGGCACGCTGCCGCCGATGCCGTTGCCGAAGTCGCTGGGGAAGTGGCCGCCTGCCGTCGGGTAGGCGCCGAAGTTCTGCCAGTCGCTGGCCCAGTTCGGGCCCTGACCGATCTGCCGGTCGTTGCGACGCTCGTGCTCGGCGTGGCGCACACCGAAGTCCAGCGACGACAGCACGCGACCGACATAGAGTTCGCCGTCGGCGGAGAACCAGTCCTCGTCGTCGCGCACGTCGATCGCCTGGCCGCCGAAGATCCAGCCGAACTGCGGCAGGTGCGTGCCGGTGGTGTTGTCGCCGCCCAGCGACCAGTCGATCGGGTGGCCCAGACCGTGCATCTGCCAGCTGGCGCCGGCGTTGCCGGCCACGCCGGTCTCGATCACGTCCTGGGTCGGGCTCTGGCCGCGGCCCCGGGTGGTGCCGGCCTGGACCTTGATGCCCAGCGCATCGGTGGCCTGCCAGTCGGCGTCGAGGGCGATGTACTTCGATTCGGAGCCCGCGCCCGGGCGCGAGATCATGTCGTAGACGCCGTAGGGCGTGATCGTGTCGCTGGTCACCGGCGCATAGGTGGCCTGGGTCAGCACGCCGTTGCGGACCACATAACCCGGTGCGGGCGCCTGGCCGTTGACGAACTGGCTGCCCCACATCATGAAGTTGCGGTTGAAGTTGTCGGCTTCGAGTTTGGAGTAGAAGGCATTGAGGCCGAGGGTGAGGGTGTCGGACGCCTTGACCTCGATGTCGACCACGCCGCCCTTGCGCTCGCGCTCCTGCTCGAACAGCACCGCGCCGAGCAGGTTGGGATAGAGCACGCCGGCCAGGTCCGGGTTGGTCGCCGCGACCGCCGAATCGGCGCCGATGACGCCGTAGCCGCCGACCACTTCCTGGCCGTCGCGGCGCAGGTGACGCTTCTGGTGGAAGCCCTGGACCATCACGCCGACGTTGCCGGCATCGTTCTTCCAGTTGAACAGGGCGCTGATCTGCGGATCGGTCTCGCCCGGCAGGTCGGCATGGACCGCGCCCACCGACAATTCCGCGGTGAATGGCTGCGGGAACTGCAACGGGCTGCGGGTGACGATGTTCACCGAGCCTGCGGTGCCACCCTCGACCAGCTTGGCCTGCGCGGTCTTGTAGACCACGACCTGGTCCACGATCTCGGCCGGCAGCAGCGAGTAGCTGACACTGCGTCCCACGTTCGCGGTCTGGCTGAGGACGAACCAGTCGCCGGTGCCGATGGTGTGGCCGTTGACCAGGGTCTGGGTCAGGCTGGGATTGGTGCCGCGCAGGCTCACCCGGTCGGCTTCGTCGAAGCCGCCTTCGCTGGCGCTCGAGGAACTGATGTTGACGCCGGGCAGGCGCTGCAGCGCGTCGGCGACGTTCTTGGCCGGCAGCTTGCCGATGTCCTCGGCCGAGACCGCCTCGACGTGCGACTGCGCCTCGCGCTTGGTGTCGAGCGACTTCTCCAAGCTGCCGCGGATACCGGTCACCACGACCCGGTCCAGGTCGGTGGCCGCGTCCGACGTGGGGGCCGCCTGTTGCGCCTGGGCCTGCGCGGCGACGCACAGGCCCATCGTGATCGCGGCCGAAAGCACTGATTTACGGGTGTTCATGGTGGTCCCCATCGCTGATGTGAGTGGCGCCGCGGCGGCCGTCGTGCCGTCGCGTGCGTGCCTTGCCGGCGTACCCCACTGCCTGGCCGCGGCGCGCGCGCCCCGCAGGGCGCGCCGTAACGCGGGTCCTTCCCCGACCGTCGCGCCGCCGGCGACGCGTCAGTCGAGCCGGTCGAGGTACCAGCTGGCGGCGCCGATGACGCCCAGCTGCCCGTGCTCGACCAGATTCACGGGAATGCGTTCGAGCGCCTCGCGCATCGGTGCCTTGTCGAGGAACCGGGCGACGAAGTCGCTGCCCATCAGGTAGTCGCGGATCTGCGGCAGGATCCCGCCCGCCAGATAGATGCCGCCGTGCGCGCCGTAGAGCAGCGCCATGTCGCCGATCGTGCTGCCGAGCAGGCCGCAGAATGCGTCCAGTGCCGCGCGCGCTGGCGCGTCGTCGCCTGCGATCGCCGCCGCGGTGACCGCCCCCGGCGCCGTGTGGACCGGGGGCACGCTCTGCAGCGCGCACACTGCGCGGTAGAGATTCAGCAGGCCCGGGCCCGACAGCGCATGCTCGATCGGGACGTGGCTGCGCCCGCGCTGCAGCTCGCGCAGCAGCGCCTGCTCGCCGGCATGGCCGGTGGTCAATGCCGCCTGCCCGGCCTCGGTGGCCAGCACGACCGGGCCGTGCGCGGTCGGGATGCGTACTGCAGCGCCCAGGCCGGTGCCCGGCCCGACGATCAACATCGGCCCCGGCGCGGCGGCGTCGGGGCCGGTCAGGCGCAGCACTTCGCTGGCGTCGACCTGGGCGGCGGCATGGGCGACCGCTTCGAAATCGTTGACCAGGCGGAAGTCCCGGAAGCCCAGTCGCGCGCGGATGCGCTCGAGCGAGATCGGCCACGGCAGATTGGCGGTGATCACGGTGCCGTCGCCCAGCGCGTAGCCGGCGCTGGCGATCGCGCCGGCATCGACCCGGCGCCCGGGCAGGGCGGCAAGGAACTCCTCGACGATCTCCGCCAGGCCGGGATACGCCGCGCAGGCGTACTTGCGGTACTCGAGCACGCGCACCGGGCGCGCCGTATCGCCGGTGGCCTCGACCAGGCCAATACGGACGTGGGTGCCGCCGACGTCGGCGGCGATGAAGGCGTCGCGCACGGCAGGGCGGGGCGCGGTCGACGGCAGGAAAGAAGATGCAGCCACGAAAGCTCCGGGTGGGAAGGGCGCCATACGATGACAGCCGCTGCCAGATGCGACGGAGTGTCGGCATGTCATGACAACGATGTCAACGCCTCGCGGCAATGGCGTCGATCGACGGGCTGGATCCTTCACACTTTTGCAACAATCGGCGTGCGCCGCGCGGATGAACGCGATAAGCGCGTCGAATCAGCCAGTTCCGATGGCACGGGTCGCTTGCGGATGACGAGCGCATGTCGCAATGCAGCACGCGTTTCGCGCAGAAGTTGAGGCATGATGCGAGCGCCGGGTAGCGCCCGGCCTGGATTGATGACAACGTTGGTACTCGATGTCCGGTCTGCGGCAGCGCCGCGCCGGTCCCGCAGTCCCGCCCGCCGGAGCGCTCCTGATGTCTGCGATCGCGACACCGCACGTCCGCCCGACCCACGCGACTTCGATCGCGATCATGGGCCTGCTGTTCTTCATCATCGGCTTCTTCACCTGGGTCAACGGCCCGCTGATCGCGTTCGTGCAATTGGCGTTCGAACTCGACGAGGTGAACGCGTTCCTGGTGCTGATGGTGTTCTACCTGTCGTACTTCTTCCTCGCGCTGCCCGCAGCCTGGGTGCTGCGCCGGACCGGCATGAAGAAAGGGCTGGCGCTGAGCCTGTTCGTGATGGCGGCCGGTGCGATGCTGTTTGGCGAGTTCTCGACCCAGCGCTGGTACGCCGGTGCGCTGTCGGGGCTGTTCGTGATGGGCAGCGGTCTGGCGCTGCTGCAGACCGCGGTCAACCCGTACGTGAGCATCCTGGGGCCGATCGAGAGCGCGGCGCGGCGCATCGCACTGATGGGCATCTGCAACAAGGTCGCCGGCATCCTGGCGCCGGTGGTGCTGGGCACGGTGGTGCTGCACGGCATGGGCGACCTCAGCGCGCAGGCCGCGGCCGCCGATGCCGCCGGACGCGCGCAGTTGCTGGGCGAGTTCGCCGCCAAGATCCACCTGCCGTATCTGGTCATGGCCGGCGTGCTGATGCTGGTCGCGCTGGGCGTGCTGTTCTCGCCGCTGCCCGAACTGCGCCCGGCCGAGGCCAACGCCGCGGCCGAACCGGGCGAAGGCGCGCGCGTGCGCGGGCTGTTTCAGCTGCCGCACCTGTGGCTGGGTGTGCTGTGCCTGTTCCTGTACGTCGGCGTGGAGGTGCTGGCGGGGGATGCGATCGGCACCTACGGCAACGGGTTCGACCTGCCGCTGGACCGCACCAAGTTCTTCACCTCGTTCACGCTCGGCGCGATGCTGCTGGGCTACGTCGCCGGTCTGGTCGCGATCCCGCGGTTCGTCAGCCAGGAGCGCTACCTGGGCATCTCGGCGGTGCTGGGCATCGTGTTCTCGGCCGGTGCGTTTCTGAGCCACGGCTACGTCGCGGTGGGCTTCGTGGCGGCACTGGGCTTTGCCAACGCGATGATGTGGCCGGCGATCTTTCCGCTGGCGATCAAGGGCCTGGGCCGGCTGACTGAAACCGGTTCGGCGCTGCTGATCATGGGCATCGCCGGCGGCGCGATCGTGCCGCAGCTGTTCGCGGTGCTCAAGCAGCACTACGACTTCCAACTGGTGTTCCTGGCACTGACCCTGCCGTGCTACCTGTACATCCTGTACTACGGCCTGCGCGGGCATCGTGCCGGTCACGCGGCGCGCCGGGCTGCGCGATGATGGCGGCCTGAGAGACTGCCGGAGCCGGACGTGCGCAAACCCACCATCAAGGATGTCGCCGAGCGGGCCAAGGTCTCGCTCAAGACCGTCTCGCGCGTGATCAACAACGAGCCGTCGGTGCTGCAGGCCACCCGCGCGCGGGTGTTGCATGCGATCGCCGAACTCGACTACGAGCCCGACCCGTCGGCACGCAACCTGCGCAGCGCGACCTCGTTCGTGATCGGGCTGATCTACGACAACCCCAATCCGTACCACATCATCGGCGTGCAGAACGGCGTGCTTGCCGCGTGCCGGGAAACCGGCTTCGGGCTGCAGATCCATCCCTGCGACGCGAGCTCGCCGCTGCTGGTGGAAGAACTGGTGGAGTTCGTACGGCGCTCGCGGCTGGCCGGCCTGGTGCTGACCGCGCCGATGTCCGAGCGCCGCGAGCTGATCGACGCGCTCAGTGCGCGCGGCATCCGCTTGGTGCGTATCATCGCGGCCACCGAGGACCCGCGCGATGGCCATCCCTGCGTGTTCGTCGACGACCGCGACGCCGCCTACGAGATCACCGAACACCTGATCCAGCTCGGCCACCAGCGCATCGGCTTTCTGTGGGGCGGGCCGCAGCACCATTCCAGCGGCGAACGCCACGCCGGCTACGAGGCCGCGCTCAAGGACTATGGGATTCCGCACGACAAGCACCTGGTGGTTCCCGGCGACTACACCTTCGACGACGGGTTCCGCGGCGCGCGTCGGCTGCTGGCGCTGCGCGACCCGCCGACCGCGATCTTCGGCTCCAACGACGAGATCGCCGCCGGCGTGCTGGCCGCAGCCAAGTCGGCCGGCATGCACGTGCCCTTCGATCTGTCGATCGCCGGCTTCGAGGACAGTCCGTTCTCGCGCCAGTCGTGGCCGCCGCTGACCACGGCCAAGCAGGCCACCGAGGACATCGCGCGGCAGGCCGCGCGGATGCTGATCGCCAGCCTGCGCGAGGACGCCGATGCCGTCGCCGCGCAGGCCACCCACAACCAAGGCTTCGTGCCGCAGCTGGTCGTGCGCGGATCGACCGCGCCGATGCGTCCGCGTCCGACGCCGTCACCGGGACCCGAGGATGCCCCACGCGATTGAGGCGCCGCGCGACGCGGCCAGCACCTGGATGTTCCGCGAAGCCGCGCAGGCGCCGGACGTCGTCGCCGCGCAGTTCGCGCGCAACGCCGGCGCGATCGACGCGCTGGTCGCCACCCTCGTCGCCCGGCCGCCGCCGTTCGTGATGACCTGCGCGCGCGGCAGCTCCGATCACGCCGCGACCTACGCCAAGTACCTGTTCGAGACGCGCTTAGGGATCGTCACCGCATCGGCCTCGCCGTCGGTCGGCTCGGTATACGCCGCGCCGCAACGCATGCACGGCGCGCTGTTCATCGCGATCTCGCAATCGGGCCGCAGCCCCGACCTGCTGCGCAACGCCGAGGCTGCGCGCGCGGCCGGCGCGCATGTGCTCGCGCTGGTCAATGTCGAGGACGCGCCGCTGGCGCAGCTCGCCGATACGGTGCTGCCGCTGCATGCCGGCCCCGAGCGCAGCGTGGCGGCGACCAAGAGCTATCTGGCCTCGCTGTCGGCACTGTTGCAGTTGACCGCGCACTGGCAGCGGGCCGTCACCGGCGACACCGCGCTGGCCGCGGCGCTACCGGCGCTGCCCGAGGCGATGCGCGCGGCCTGGGCCTGCGACTGGTCGCCGCTGGTCGACGGCCTGGCGGAGGCGCGCAATCTGTTCGTGCTCGGCCGCGGCACGGGCCTCGCCGCAGCGCAGGAGGCGGCGCTGAAGTTCAAGGAGACCTGCGGCCTGCACGCCGAGGCCTACAGCGCCGCCGAGGTGCGTCACGGGCCGATGGCGCTGGTCGGCCCCCGGTTTCCGGTGCTGCTGCTGGCCCAGCCCGACGGCACCGACGCCGGCACGCGCGCGGTCGCCGACGAGTTCCGCGGCCGCGGCGCGGACGTGTGGCTGGCCGCGCCCGGTGGCGAGCTGCCGGTCGTCACCGCGCCCGAGCCCGCGTGCGCGCCGTTGCTCGCGGTGCAGAGCTTCTATCGCGCGGCCAACGCGCTGTCGCTGCGGCGCGGCTTCGATCCCGATCTGCCGCCGCACCTCAACAAGGTCACGGAGACCGTCTGATGACCTTCGCCCTGGTCAATGGCCGCGTGCTGACCGATGCCGGCTTCCGCGACGACCTCGCGGTGCTGGTCGAGGGCGCGCGCATCGCCGCGCTGCTCGCACATGACGATCCGCGCCTGCGCGAGGTCGAGCGCCACGACCTCGACGGCCTGCACCTGTTGCCGGGCTTCGTCGATGCGCAGGTCAACGGCGGCGGCGGTGTGTTGTTCAACAACGCACCGACCGTCGAGGCGATCGCTTTGATCGCCGCCGCGCATCGGCGCTTCGGCACGACCGCGCTGCTGCCGACGCTGATCAGCGACGAGGTCGCGGTGATGCGCGACGCGATCGCGGCGGTGGACGCGGCGATCGCCGCCGGCGTGCCCGGCGTGATCGGCATCCACCTCGAAGGCCCCTACATCGCGCCCGAGCGCCGCGGCACCCACGATGCGGGCAAGTTCCGCGTGCCCGATGCCGAGGAGATCGCGCTGGCGACCTCGCTGCGCGGCGGCGTCACTCTGGTGACGCTGGCGCCCGAACGCGTGTCGGCGGACACCGTGCGCGCGCTGGTGAGTGCCGGCGCGATCGTCGCCGCCGGCCACACCGGCGCCACCTGGGCGCAGGCGCGCGCCGGCCTGGCGGCGGGCATCCGCGGCTTCACCCATCTCTACAACGCGATGTCGCCGCTGCAGGGCCGCGAGCCGGGCGCGGTCGGCGCCGCGCTCGAGGACCGCGACGCGTGGTGCGGGATCATCGTCGACGGCGCGCACGTGCATCCGGCCAGCCTGCGCGTCGCGCTGGCCGCCAAGCCGCGCGGCAAGGTGTTTCTGGTGACCGACGCGATGCCCCCGGTCGGTGCCGACCGTCCCGACTACGTGCTCTACGGCGAGACGATCACCGCCGTCGATGGCGTCGTGCGCAACGCCGCCGGCGCGCTCGCCGGCTCGGCGCTCGACATGATGGCGGCGGTGCGCAACACCGTGCGCACGCTCGACGTGCCGCTGGAGGAAGCGGCGCGGATGGCGGCGACTTACCCGGCACAGTTCCTCGGCGTGGACGATCGGCTGGGTCGCATCGCGCCCGGCCTGCGTGCGGATTTCGCGTTGGTCGACGACACGCTGTCGCTGCGTGGCACCTGGATTGGTGGTGCGGCCGGCTGACAGGGCCGCGCCGTCGGCGCGGCTGGCCAGCGTCGATGCGCTGCGCGGCATCGCGGTCGCGGCGATGCTGCTGGTCAACACCCCGGGCGACTGGGACCACGTCTACGCCCCGCTGCGGCACGCGGCCTGGCACGGCTGCACGCTGGCCGACCTGGTGTTTCCGACGTTCCTGTTCGTGGTCGGCGTGTCGATCGCACTGGCGTTGTCGCCTCGGCGGGCGGCCGGCGCCGACCTTGCCCGGCTGCGTCGCAGCGTGCTCGTGCGCGCGGCGCGGTTGGTGCTGATCGGCCTGGCGCTGCATCTGCTGGCGTGGTGGGTGCTCGACCTGGCGCATGTTCGCCCGTGGGGTGTGCTGCAGCGCATCGGCCTGTGCTTCGCGCTGGCCGGGCTCGCCGCGCTGTCGCTGTCGCCGCGTGCGCAATGGACGCTGCTGGCCGCGCTGCTTGTGGCCGGTGCGGTGGCGCTGGGCCTGGGCGGCACCGCGCCGGGGAGCAATCTGTTCGACCGACTCGACACCGCGCTGTTCGCACCCTGGCTGTATCGCTACGACCCGGTCACCGGCCTCGGCCACGATCCCGAGGGCCTGGCGAGCACGGCGGGTGCGCTGGCGACGACGTTGCTGGGTGTGCGTGCTGGCGACTGGCTGCGCTTGGGGCGGGTCCGCGCGCTGGGGGCGCTGGGCGTGGTCGCGTGCGCGCTGGGTGCGGCATGGTCGCTGGTCCTGCCGCTCAACAAGCCGCTGTGGAGCGGGTCCTACGTGCTGTGGACCGGTGGGCTGGCCGCGCTCGCGCTCGTCGGCCTGCATCTGCTGATCGACCGGCGCGGCTGGCCGGCCTGGGGCCGCCGGTTCGGGGTCAACGCGATCGCGGTCTATGCCGGTTCGAGCGCAATGGTGCTGCTCGCCATCGGCGCCGGCCTGTGGGCACCGCTTTATCGCGTGCTGTTCGCCGCGCCGCTGGCCCCGCTGCTCGGCGAGCAGGGCGCGTCGCTGGCATTCGCACTGGCGTTCGTCGCGCTGTGGTGGGCGGTCGCCGCCTGGATGGACCGGCGTCGGTGGTACCTGAAGGTCTGAGCCGCGATGCCGCGGCCGTGCCGAGCTTGTACCCTGCGCATCCCGCCCCACACATCCGCCCGATGACCGCGACGTTTCCCGTCTCCCCGGACGCCGATCCCGACCGCAGCGCCGCCCGCCTGGCCTGGGCGCGCGATGCGGCCGACGATGCAACGCTGACGCTCGTCCGCGCGTCGACCGACGCCGGCTTCCGCAGTTACTGGCGCACGCAGGGCGCAGGGCCGGCGCGCATCGTCATGGATTCGCCGCCCGAACTCGAGGATGTGCGGCCGTGGCTGCGCATCCGCACGCTGCTGCGCGAGGCCGGCGTGCGCGTGCCCGCGGTGCTGGCCGAGGACACCGGCGCCGGATTCCTGCTGCTGGAGGACCTGGGCCCGCGCACCTGCCTGGATGTCGTCGACGACGCCGGCGCCGATGCGATGGTCGATGCCGCGTTCGAGCAATTGCTGCGCCTGCAGGCGATCGTGTGCCCCGCGGACCTGCCGGCCTACGACGCGCCGATGCTGCAGCGCGAGCTCGACCTGTTCGAAGACTGGTTCCTCGGGCGCCACCTCGGCGTGACGCTCGACGCCGAGGCGCGCGCCGGCTTGCAGGCCGTGCAGCGGACGCTGATCGAGGTGGTGCTGGCGCAGCCGCAGGGCTTCGTGCACCGCGACTACATGCCGCGCAACCTGATGCCCGACGGCGCGGGCGTGGCGGTGATCGATTTCCAGGGCGCGGTGCGTGGACCCCTGGCCTACGACCCGATCAGCCTGTTCCGCGATGCCTTCCGCAGTTGGCCGCCGGCGCGCGTCGATGCCTGGCTCGCGCGCTACCACGCCCGCGCGCGCGCTGCCGGGGTGCCGCTCGATCCCGATCCCGCCGTGTTCGCGCGCCATGCCGACCTGGCCGGCATGCAGCGTCACCTCAAGATCCTCGGCCTGTTCGCGCGGCTGCACTACCGCGACGGCAAGCCGCGGTATCTGGCCGATGCGCCGCGTTTCGTCGCGTATCTCGACCAGGTGCTCGCGCACGAACCGACGCTCGCACCGCTGGCCGCGATCCTCGACCGCCATGTGCGGCCGCGGCTGGCTGCCATGGCACCGGCTGCGGTGTGATGCGCCAGACCGTCATCCCGCAGCTGCGCATGACCGATGCCGCGCGCAGCCTCGCGTTCTACGCCGCGCTCGGCTTCCGGGTCGACTGGGAGCATCGCTTCGAACCCGGGTTGCCGCTGTTCGCGCAGCTCACCCGCGACGGTCAGACGCTGTTCCTGAGCGGGCACGCCGGCGATGGCACGGTCGGCGGCGCGGTCTACTTCAAGGTGCCCGATGTCGATGCCTGCGCGCACGCATTCGCAGCCGCAGGCGTTGCGATCCTGCAACCGCCGCACGACACCGACTGGGGCACGCGCGAGATGCTGCTCGTCGACCCCGACCACAACCGGCTGCGCTTTGCGCAGCATCCCGACTGAGGTGCTCATGATCGACCTGTTCGACGCCCCGCCGCAGCCGGTGGACGGCATCCGCACCGGCATCGGCGGCTGGACCTTCGCGCCGTGGCGCGACAACTTCTACCCCAAGGGCCTGGTGCAGAAGCGCGAGCTCGAGTACGCGAGCCGGAAGCTGACCGCGATCGAGATCAACGGCACGTTCTACGGCGCGCAGAAGCCGGCGACCTACGCCGCCTGGCGCGCGGAGACACCGGAGGGCTTCATGTTCTCGCTCAAGGCGCCGCGCCACATCGTCGGCGCGCGCGCCCTGGCCGACACCGGCCCGCGCATCGAGGCCTTCGTCGGTGGCGGCATCGCCGAACTCGGCGACCGACTCGGCCCGTTGCTGTGGCAGTTCGCACCGAACCGCCGCTTCGACGCCGACGACGTCGAAGCCTTCCTCGCGCTGCTGCCGCGCGAGGTCGACGGCCTGCCGCTGCGCCATGCCGTCGAGGTCCGCCACCCCTCGTTCCAGAGCGCGGCCTGGCTGGCGCTGGCGCGTGCGCACGACGTCGCCACGGTGTTCACCGACTCGGCCGATTACCCCTCGTTCGCCGACCTGACCGGCGACTTCGTCTACGCCCGGCTGATGTCCAGCCGCGAGGAGCACCCGCAGGGCTACCCCGGCCTGCAACTCGACGCCTGGGCACAGCGCGCGCGCCAGTGGGCGAAGGGCGGCGCCCCGGCCGACCTGCCCTACGCCGGCGAGCGCGACGCCGCCCCGGTCGTGCCGCGCGACACCTTCGTGTTCTTCATCTCCGCCGCCAAGGCCCGCAACCCCGCCGCCGCGATGGCATTGCAACAGCGGCTCGAAGCGACCACATAGCGCCGTGATCGCCTCTCCGCATCGCGGAGAAGGGCTTCTGCTGTCACCTCCTCCGCATCGCGGGGGAGGTCGGTGCGCGCAGCGCACCGGGTGGGGGCGGGAGATCATCTCCCTGCTTGTGGGAGAAGTAGAGGACATCGCCTCGACCTGTAACCCCCACCCAACCCTCCACCCGTGAAGGGCGCAATGCCCCGCACGCGGGGGAGGGCTTTTGCCCTCACTTTCCCGCATCGCGGGGAGGGCTTCTGCTGTCACCTCCTCCGCATCGCGGGGGAGGTCGGTGCGCGCAGCGCACCGGGTGGGGGCGGGAGATCATCTCCCTGCTTGTGGGAGAAGTAGACGACATCGCCTCGACCTGTAGCCCCCACCCAACCCTCCATCCGTGAAGGGCGCAATGCCCCGCACGCGGAGAAGGGCTTCTGCTGTCACCTCCGCTGCATCGCGAGGGAGCAACGGTGTTGGAGGTCAAGCCGCAACAGGCGTTTCGAGTCGGAATCTGGCGTTGTCTCGAAGCATGGCGTTGAGGATGGTCAGCAGCTTGCGCATGCAGGCCACC
>NZ_JBDJMI010000018.1:0-78515 GCF_039673825.1 Luteimonas sp. TWI662
CATGCCGCCGAACTTGCTGCGCCACAGGTAGTACGACGCCTCGCTGAAGCCATGCCGGCGGCACAGCTCCTTGACCGGTAGACCGGCCTCGGCCTCACGCAGGAAGCCGATCAATCTGCTCTTCGCTGAAACGCTTCTTCACGTCCAATCTCCTTCTCGTTGGGGATTGGACTCCAAAGTAGCCTGCTACTCAATTGCGGGGGGGGGGCGTCACCTTCCTCGACCCCGACAAGCGCAAGGCGGACTTCAAGCGCGAAGCCGATGCCATGGATGAAGTGAAGGCCTACATGAAGGAGCACCCGACCTATCACCCGGGGCATAACGATTGGGTGTTGGAGCCGTAGGGCTACGTGCGTAGCGGAGGCTCCGCCTGTGGCGGGGCTTCTTCTCTCGTCAGAAGATCAACTCACGCGCCAGCAGTTCGTCTCCTCCCGCGAACGGCCTACGTACATCTCTTGCAAATAGCTTGACGGGCAACTCAACCAGCGTCACGAGGCGCACGCCAATAAGAACTCAGAGCAACAGCGATCACGCGCCTCGATCCCGAGCTTGTGTCGACACGTTCTCTTCGGCCGCACCCTCATTTTCACGGACTTCTGCGCTACGCGCCAAGCCTCGCTCCATAACCGGCCTGAGCATAATCCATCGATGCGTGTAATCCCCTCTAGCTGTGATCTTTCAGTAGGTTGTTCATCCGGGGCGTCTCTGGAAGATGGGGGGTTACGAAGCCAACCCAGCCCCAGGAGCCCCGGATGAACCTGCATAAACATGCCCGATTGACGCCCCATGGTCGAGCGCTTCTGGTGCGTCGGGTTCTGCAAGAAGGATTGCGGGTAGCAGAGGCCGCGCAGGCGTGCGGTGTCAGTCCGCGCACCGCCTACAAGTGGCTCGATCGCTTCCGCTGCGAAGGGGTGGCTGGGCTGGTGGATCGCAACTCCCAGCCCGCGCGGTGCCCCCATGCGACGCCCGCATCGGTGACGGTGCAAGTGCTGGCGCGGCGGCGCGAGCGCCAGACCTATCGTCAGATCGGCGATGCGCTCGGGTTGAGTCAGAGCACCGTCGCCCGGATCGTTCGACGGGCCGGTCTCAACCGGCTCTCGGCCCTGGAGCCACCGCGTCCCCAGAACCGCTACGAGCATCCCAACCCCGGCGACATGCTGCACCTGGACATCAAGAAGCTTGGACGTTTCCGGCGTCCCGGACACCGGGTCACGGGGGATCGCACCCAGTCCAGTGACGGCGCCGGCTGGGAGTACGTCCATGTCGCGATCGATGACAACTCTCGGGTCGCTTTCTCCTGCATACAGAGAGATGAGCGGGCCATCAGCGCGGTTCACGCACTGATGGCGGCCCTGCGCTACTACCGGACTCTGGGCGTGTCCTTCGACCGGATCCTTACCGACAACGGTGCCTGCTATCGCTCTGCGCTGTTTGTCCGGGCCGTCCGGCGACTTGGCTTGAAACACCACCGAACGCGCCCCTACACACCGCGAACCAATGGCAAAGCCGAGCGCTTCATCCAGACCAGCCTACGCGAATGGGCCTACGCCCGCAGCTACGACACTTCCGACCAGCGGGCCGCTGAGCTCATTAACTGGTTGCACACCTACAACTGGCATCGACCCCATGCCAGCCTCGGCTACAACCCGCCTATCTCCAGAATCTCCATACCCGTGAACAACGTACTGGCTTTACACATCTAGCGCCACCCGCACGCAGACTGGGGTGTTGGGGCGGCGGCGGCTCAATGAAAAACTGGTACAGAAGTGGCCCAAGGATGGGGACCACAAGCAACAAGCCGCCTATCAACTTCTCGACAGCACTGCGACCGCTCCGCAAGAGCCTGACAACAAGGACCAGGCTTATAAGCCACGCAAGAACAGCAAGCGCGCGCATCATGCAATCCATAAGTACTCCAATCACGACGCGAGATGGCTATGACCAAATCTCCTTCGCACGATGCCGCCCGCCCCCAAAAAAAAGTTAGATGCCCGCATGAGGCGTTCTCCGCGCAAAGTGCCGCAACACTGTTCGAGTCTTCCTTGAACGCTTGGCGGCGCAGAAATTCCGACTTGGACTTAACACACGCTTCCGCCGCAACAGCCGCGCCAACCTCCCGGAACGCGGCTTCGACATCATCTATGTCAACGGAAAACTCGTACAGATATGAGAGCCCACCGTTGTCTATCACGCCCTTAGCCCACCAAGCAATGACAACTGCGCGCTCACATGCTGACAAGCTCGACATGCCGCCATCTGCCCGCGCTGCCATCTGCCCAAGGTACAGCCCCTCGACGAGATCGAAGTCGTCCGACTGATTTTCCATTGCGCTCCACCAACTCATCTGCTCCAGGCAGCCTGATGCCGGAAGGGACGATCACAGCCCCCAAAAGAAGTCCCGGACCGCTTTGCCTAACGACTCATTCCTGCACCCAGAACGAGAAATTATCCCGACCACGAAGCACAGAGCGAAGAGAGCCAGGACAAGCAAGAACATGAAGATCGACACCCAGCTCGGCAAGAACAGATGCAGAACCACAGCCACCGCTATTCCGAATGCGCCGAAGCACCACTTCGCCTGCCTGCCCAAATCACGCCCTCCAATTTCAAGTCCAGCGCTAGTACCACCCTTTCGAATTGAGCCATGCAACTACTTCAGGCTATCTAGCTTATCAACCTGCCGCCTGATCACTCCTTGAACATTGGAGGAATTGGTCGCGGTGCATATCGAGAACGACATACCCATCACACAGCTCCCTTAAAAACCTTGGCCTGCGCTCACCTCTTCCGAGATAATCTGAATCATATTTGAGAATGTAACGCCCACCCGAGGGTGTGCGAAGCGCGGCGACCCATACCTCCGAATCCACACCAGCACGTTCGATCGCAATCCAATAGGGCGCACCCCTCGCCTCCGCGTCCTGAGCACACGCCCAGGATACGTCTGTCGCACCGCCCAGAGGGACGAGGCCACATGCTCGAGCGTTAGGGCCGACCAGCATCTCCATCTCCTCTAGCAGGGGATTGCCAGCAGCACGCGCCCACCCCCATACCACAGGCCCAACGGATGCGACGATCAACAGAATGCGGAGTACGTGCATCATCAGTCACCAGATGAGAGCCACCGTTGAGGACCTATGACGCACCATAATCTCGAGGTTTCGTGAGTCCGCCCCATACACCGCTCTACTTCATCATCATTCCGAGCATCTCTCATGCAAATATAGCCATCGCGATCATAGGTGCGCCCAGCCACGCAATGAGATATTCCTCTACGTCTTGATGACTCGATATATTCGTCGTTCGCCTCCAATCCGAAACGCGACGCCCTGAACTCGGCCTCCCTCTCGATGATTGCTACACATTGTTCATAGCTCGGGCTTTGACCGCACACGGCCATGGCCAACGCCGGAATGGTAGAGGCAGTTCGAAAAGCACATGAAGATGCCGAAAGCGAACTTCGACGCGCCGAATCCGATCGAAGCGCTCGACGCCTGCAGGTTTGCCACAAAGCGCCAGCTATGCAAACAACGTGCTTGATCATTCCGATACACCCCGCATTCCACTGAGTGCGCGAACGCCCCCCCTTGAGCCCAGAGGATCATCAGCGCCTAGGGCGAATGCCAATGGGCCTTGTGGACCACCCTCCCATCCTCACCAAGCTCGACCGACCAAGCTTCAATTCCAAGACTGAGCCTGTTCTCGAACCATAGACGCTCTTTGCAACTGCCGCTGCAAGGCCTTGACGCATAGCGAGTGAACAGCTTTCTCGGCGGCTCGGCCACATCAGGGGCGCCTAGCGCTTGGACAACCGCATGACGATCATCCCCCAAGCTTACTAATCCAAATGCACGCGATTTGTGCTTGGACACCGAAGAACACGAGAACAGATAGGCAGCCATGAGCCCGACCAGGAACAAGATGACGACTCTCTCCATAACGCTACCCGCAAGATTGAGGTCTGGTACACACATCGGCAGGGCTCTCGGGATAGCGCCACCGCACGGGTAACGCCAGCGCACTATCCCTACTCCTAGCTAGGTTCACTTGTAGCCAATTGACCTGACTACAGACAGATCACTCTTTCTGACCCAATACTCCCCGCCGCCGCCAGTGACATTCTCGAAGGGCGGGACACGCCTCGACAAGAAGACGACGACATACAGCTCATCCGTCTGACTGACGCCCAGGTCATAGTTGCCTGGATTGCGGGAGAACGCCAGAAGCTTGATCGTGTCTTCGGAGATCGGATGCTCTGAATACTCCCTTTCGAAATCAGCCTCAAATCGCGCATAAGCAACAGCAGCTGCCTTAGCGACGGAAACACCATCAGCACTACGAGCGGTACTGGCGCACGACATCACTGCCCATAGCAGCACGATCAATACTAGGCCTCGATGTCCAGAAACCACTCGCCCTCCTTGACTCGCTATCACATGCCAACTTCGGTATCGAAGAAATCAACGAGACCTAGATCTGACGCAGCAGAGCCACTGCCCTGCTTTCGAGAAGCTCGGATAGGTCGCCGCGCTTTAGCGCGATCCCCAGCGCCGCCTCAAGCTCCGATCTCTGAATAGACTCTACCTTCAGAAATTGGAAGAGCTCCAGCAAGTAGACCATAGCGTCCGGCTCACCAGCGCAATACGACCTGGTCATCAGCTCGGCTGCCTCGGTCTTATCTCCGGAATCGAGCCTGTTCAGCCCGAGATTGAACAGCGCATACGCATTGTTCTGCTCAGCTGCCATTGTGTAGAACTCATCGGCCTTGGATTCCTCCAACCAAGAAAAATCTCCAGACTCAATGAGATATCCAATCGCCAAGTTCGCGTCAGAATCCCCGGCATGAGCCGCTTGCAAGAAGTGCTCATACGCCCGCTCGACATGGCCTTCCTCCATCAACTGCCAAGCCCGCGCAAAGGCATCGCTGTCCTTCGACATCCGCCCCCCCCTGTTCCCCTTGAACTCCGCGATCCTGCCCCGGATCAATGATCCATCTTCCTACCGCGGAGCGATAGCCGCTGCATGACAGCAACGAAACCGAACATCAATCCAAATCCCTCACCATGATGTCGGAGCCCATGAATTCGGATTGATCCAGCACCTTTTTGATGAATTACAGAGCAACCCGAATGAAGAGAAACGAGAACAACAAGAGGCTTACGAAGCCAAAGACCCTTTGCATCATGCGCTACTTGTCACCCCATAGATGCCCGAGGTGCGTCCAATGAACTTTAGATCGAGCCCCTCAATTCCCCGATCAACCAACCTGCCCGACCAGGATTCTCCTGCCCCTCACGTACAACACCCGATCACACCGCGAAGCCCCCGGGACGCGATAATGCATTATGAGACAGCATCGCCTCGTCGCCCGGCGCCGTCGTGAACCGACATACCGCAGTGCGTTTCGTCGACGATACGACAACCAGACGCGCGACACCATATGGTGGGGCAGCCGATACCTCTAAGGATCATTGGTCATGTGCACCGCGCGTTGATGCGCTCACACGCGCCCAGCACTGCGACAAACAGTCGCACCTGCTTCTCGCACACCCCCCTCTCAACCCCAAACGCACCCGGTAGACTTCCACCATGTCCGGGGGCCGCCGCTTCAAACGCGCATTCGCATGGCTGTCGCTGACGGCCACGCTGCTGCTCGCGTTGCTGCCGTCGGTCGGTCGACTCGCCGCCGCGCACCATGAGGCGCCGCGCACGGTCCTGATGGAGCTGTGCACGACGGGCAGCGACAAGCTCGTCAGCATGGTCGACCCATTCGCGCTGCTCGAGACGCCACCGCCCGCGCCGATGGACCACGGCGACATGCCGGACTGCGCCTATTGCCCGCTGCTTGCGACCACGCTGATCGCGGTGCTGTGGCTGGCGTGGTCGCTGGCACCGCCTATCGCCTCGCCCCTGCCCATTCTGCGCACGCGACGCGTTCTGGCACGGCATCCCTGCGGCCTGGGCTCGCGCGGACCACCGCTGGCGGCCTGATCCAAGCCGCCGCGACCTGACGGGTCGCCTCCTTCGTTGCGACGACCGCGCATTGCGCGGCGTCGTGCGTGCGCGCGTGGTCATGCCGCGCCGCACGCAACACCGGATCCTGCCCATGCTTCGTTCCACCCCGTTCGGGCCACTGTCGGCCCCCGACGCGCCGTGCGCCTTTCGATCGTATGCGCCGCTCGCCGTACTGACGGCGCTGGCGCTGTCGCCGCCCGCGCTCGCTCAAGCCCGTGCCCAGTCCGATCGCTCGCCCACCACACTCGACACCTTGCAGGTACGCGGCGAACGCCTGCGCACGCTCGATGCGCCGCAAGACACCGGTAGCCGCCTGGGCCTGACCCAGCGCGAGACGCCGGCCTCGCTGCAGGTGATCGACCGCGAAGAGATCGCCCGCAGGGGCGCGCGCACCACCCGCGAGGCCTTCGCGCTGGCGCAGGGCGCGATGGTCGGCAATGTGCCCGGCAATCCCGCGGTCGTGACTCTCCGCGGCTTCAGCGGCAACACCGTCTCGGTGCTGCACGATGGCGTGCGCCTGGGCGCGTCGACCTTCGTCACCCGCGACGTCGACACCTGGTCGCTGGACCGCGTGGAGATCCTGCGCGGCCCGGCCTCGGTGCTGTACGGCGAAGGCGCGATGGGCGGCGCAATCAACCTGGTCACGCGCCGGCCCAGCACCGATGGCACCGCGATCGACGGCATGCTCGGCCTCGGCAGCTTCGGCACGCGCCGTGCCGGCCTGGGCCTCAACCAGCCGGTCTCCGACACGCTCGCGGTTCGGCTCGACGCCAGTGGCCTGCGCGCCGACAGTCTCTACGACATCGAGCGCAACGCGATCGAGACGTCGACGCTGTCGGCGAGCGCGGCCTGGGCGCCACGCGAGACGCTGTCGATGCTGCTGTCCTGGCAACACGCGCAGGACAAGAGCACCGGTACGTATCAGGGCGCGCCGATGATTGCCATCGAGGACGCGATCGCGCCATCGCGCGTCGTGCGCAGCGCCGATGGCCTGGTGATCGACCGCGCACCCGCCACACCAACTACAACCCGATCGGCGCCTACAGCGGCGCCCGCAGCGACCTGCTGCGCTGGAACACCACACTCGCGCTGTCGCCGACCTGGCAATTGCGCAACGACCTGGCGCATTACCGCGCCGATCGCGACTTCGTCTACTCCGACGACTGGCGTTACGACCGCAGCACCGGCCTCTACGCCCGCGGCGTGCAGCGTGTCTTCCACGATCACCGCTTCTGGAATGAGCGGCTGGCCATGGCCTACGACGGCCCGCTTGCGGGGCGGCGCAACCGCTTCACCATCGGCTTGGAGATCAACGACACCGACTTCGTCAATCCACGCCAGAGTGGCGCCACCACACCGGTCACGCCGAACGCCCCCGCACTGGGCACATTTCCCAGTGCCGACTCGGGCGCCTATACCAGCGACCAGGTCTTCCGGACCGGGCTGCGCACGCGTGCACTGTTCGTGGAAGACGCCGTCAACCTCACGCCGCGCTGGCTGCTGATCGGCGGGGTGCGCTACGAGCGGATCGACCTCGACCGCAGCATCGACGACCGCATCAAAGGCACCCGGACGACGTTCGCGCCGCGCTACACACCGCTGTCGTGGCGCCTGGGCAGCGTGTTCGACCTGGGCGACCACCTGCAGTTGTACGGCCAGGTCTCCACTGCGGCCAGCCCGGTCTCGAGCATGCTCACGTTGCAGACCGCGTCGGGCCGCTTCGACCTGACCGACGCACGCGCAGCCGAAGTCGGGCTGAAGGCCGAGGCCTGGGAGAGCCGCCTGTCGCTGACTGCGGCCGCGTACCGCATCGAGCGCGACGGCATCCTGACCCGCGATCCGGCCAACCCGATGATCAGCGTGCAGGGCGGTCGCCAATCCTCGCAGGGCCTGGAGCTGGCAGCCGACCTGCAGGCCACGCGCGGCCTGCGGCTGGAGGCCTCGGCCACGTGGGGCCGCGCGCGCTTCGACGAACTGATCGAGGCCGGCGGCGCCGATCGCCGTGGCAAGCGCCCCAGCAACGTGCCCAATGGCACCGCCTCGCTCGCAGCCACGTATCGCTTCCCAGCCGTGCCAGTTTCGCTCGGCGCCAGCGGCCACCACGTCGGCGGCTTCTACACCGACAACGCGAACACCTACTACGTGCGAGGCCGCACGACCTTCGATGCCTGGGCCGGCTACGACTGGCCCCGCGTGTCGCTTGCGCTGCGGATGCGCAACGTCGGCGACGCCCTGTACGGCGAGTACTCCGGCTACCCGGCCACCCATGTCTACCTCGGCGCACCGCGCAGCGTCGAGATGACCCTGCGCACGCGGTTCTGAGCACGTCCATGGACAACTCCACCCTCACCCCGCACGCCGCTAACGACCGCTATCGCCTGTTTTGGCGCTGGCACCTCTATGCCGGCCTGTTCGTGGCGCCGTTCCTGCTGGTGCTCGCGGTCACCGGCGCGATCTACCTGTTCAACGACGAACTCAACGACGCGTTCTACCCGCAACTACGCTTCACCTCTGCGCCCTGGACCGCGCGCGTGCCGCTGGGCGAGATGATCGACGCCGCCCAGGCCAACACGCCCGACGCCACACCCACACGCATCGATCTGCCGGCCGACCACCTCCGCGCTGCGCAGGTGCATCTGCAGCTGGCCGACGGCGCAAGCCGCATCGCCTATGTCGACCCCGGCGATGGCACCGTGCTCGGCGTCCTCGCACCCGCGCGCACGCTGGTCGGCATCGCCGAGCGGCTGCACGGGTCGCTGATGCTCGGCACCTTTGGCCGCTACGTAATGGAGCTCGCCGCCTGCTGGACGGTGTTGCTGATCGTCAGTGGCCTGTACCTGGGCTGGCCGCGTGCGCAGGACGAGCGCTGGTGGCGTGCCGTGCTGCCGAAGCTTGGCAGCCGCGGCCGCATGCTCTGGAAATCCATCCATCGCGCGACGGGGCTCTGGGTCGCGCTGCTGGTGCTGTTCCTGGTCGCGACCGGCCTGCCCTGGGCGGTGTTCTGGGGCGGCTGGATTCGCGGCGGCGCCGAGCTCGTTGGGGAAGGCTACCCGGCGGTCTACCGACGCTATGCCGCGCCGCAGGCGCCGCAGGTCAGCGACGCCTTCAACGACGTGCCGTGGACACTGCAGCACGCACCGATGCCGGCCGCCGACACGACATCGGCCCACCACGGCCATGCCCCTCCTGCACCGCAACCCGGCGCGAGGCACTGGACGACAGTCGGCCTGGAACGCGCGATCGCCCACATCCGCGCCGCCCGCACCGACGACGAGTTGCGCGTGTTCCTGCCCAGCGAGGCGCGCGGCGCGTTGACGGCCTACACCTATCCCGCACGGCCGCAAGGGCAGGTCACTTACCACTTCGACCGCGAAGGCACGCTCCTGGTCAGTACCGGCTTCGACGACTACGGCGTCGTCGCCCAGGCCATCGAACTGGGCGTGCAGCTGCACATGGGCAACTACTTTGGGCGCCTCAACCAACTGGTGATGCTCGCAACCTGCATCGGCGTCGTCGTGCTGGTCGTGACCGGCACCACGATGTGGTGGCGCCGGCGCCCGCCCGGCCGCATCGGCGCACCGGGCGCAAGCGCACGCATCCCGACCCGCGTCCTGCTCGCACTGCTGCTGATCTCGGCCATCGCGCTGCCGCTGCTCGCCGCCTCACTGCTCGTGGTGCTCGCCTTCGACCGCTGGCTGCGCCCACGCGTCACGGCCTTGCGCTGGCTGCGATGAACCGCCCCTCACCTACCCCGCCACCCAGGAGACCCGTTATGACGTCCTTTCGCGCCACCGCACTGGCCACCGCCTTGGGATCGCTCGTCCTCGCCGCATGCGCGGATCGCACGCCTGTCCCGCCGCCGGGCGCCAATCACCTGACGATCCACGACGCATGGGTCAGGCAACCTCCGCCCGGCGCGCCCGTCGCCGCGGGTTACATGACCATCCACAACGACAGTGACGCGGCCGACCATCTGGTCTCGGCGCACACGCGCTTTGCCGAAGACATCGAGATCCACACCATGCGGATGGCGAACGGGATGATGCAGATGCGCCATCTTCCCGACGGCATCGCGCTACCGCCAAACTCGGACGTCGCGCTTGCGCCCGGCGGCCTGCATCTCATGCTCATGTCGCCCAAGCCGGAGCTTGCGCAGGCGAGCGAGATCCCGATCACGCTCGTCTTCGAACATGGCGGCGCCAAGACCATTCCCTACGTCGTGCGCAATCTGCGTGGTGATTCGACAAGCGGCCACCCTCATGACGACGTCTCGACGCCCCACACACCCGACGCGCACGCCAGCCACTGACGCCGATCAACGCCTGCGTCCCACCTTGGAGCCGACATGTTCAACCCGACACACCGACCGCGGCAGATCCCGCTCACCCTCGCAATCGCGGCATCGCTGCTCGGCATCTGCGATGCCACTGCACAATCCGCCACTGCGACATCCGGCGATCCCCCGCAGCCGGCCACGACACTGGACGCGCTCGAGGTCCGTGGCGTTCGTAACAGCCTGGAGACCGAACGGTCGCTTACGCCCGGAGGCGTCACCGTACTCGACGGCGACGAATTCCACGACCGAACCGTCAATCACATGGCCGATGCGTTGCGCTTCGTCCCTGGCATCTGGACCGAAAGCACCACAGGCGGCGATGCCGTCTACTTCTCCAGCCGGGGATCGAACCTGGACGCGACCCACTACGACGGCAACGGCATCAAGTTGTTCCAGGACGGCTTGCCTGTGACCACCGCCGACGGTAACAACCACAACCGGGCGCTCGACCCGATGTCGGCGCGACAGGTGGTGGTCGCACGTGGCGCCAACGCCCTGACCTACGGCGCAAGCAATCTGGGCGGCGCCATCGACTTCACCTCGCCCACTGCCCGCAACAGCCCCGGTCACCAACTGATGCTGACCACGGGCAGCCATGGGCTGCGCTACGGCAGGCTGACCCTGGGGGGCGTCTCCGGCGACTTCGATGCACAGCTGACCCTCGACGACAAGACCCGCCGCGGCTATCGCGCGCACAGCCGCCAGGACCGCACGGGCGTCTATGCCAACGCCGGGTGGCAACCGCGCGACGACTTCGAACTGCGCGCGTTCGCAACCTACATCGACAGCGATGAAGAACTCGCCGGCCCACTGACCCGAGCGCAGTTCGCCGACGATCCCTACCAGGCAGAAGCTGCCGCCATCACCGGACACTATCAACTCAACGTGCGCACCGCCCGGCTGGCCGTGAAAGGCGATTGGCGAATCGACGACCGGCAGCATCTGACATTCGGCCTCTCCTACGACGACCAGCACCTCTACCACCCGATCGTGGACAAGGTCATGGTCGACTTCGACGGCCCTGGCCCACTGCCGCCAGTCGAGGTCTTCAGCCTGCTCAAGAACAACGACCAGCGCACCGTCGCCGGCATGGCACGCTACAACATCCACTTGGGCAATCACGACCTGCTCGCCGGCATGAACCTGGCGACGACCAATGAAACCGGCGGCCTCTACCGCAACGACGGCGGACGCCGCAATGGCATGTCGACAGCCGTGGACAACCGCTCCGACAGCGTCGAGGTCTTTCTGGTCGACCGCTGGAGGCTTGCCGACGACTGGACGCTGGTCTACGGCGGCCAGGGCGTGTTCACCCGGCGGGACGTGCGCAACACCGACCTGGCAAACGGGATCGTGCGCAACCCACGCGCCGACTACACCGCCTTCAATCCCAGGCTCGGCCTCATTCGCCACCTCGATGGGCTCGGCGAGGCCTATGCCAGCCTGGGCCGCCTCTACGAAGCACCCACCACCTTCGAACTGGAGGACGATGTCCGCGGCGATGGCAGCACGCTCGACGCCATGCACGGCACCGTCGCCGAGTTGGGCCTGCGTGGCCAAACGACGTCGTCGAGCGGCGCAGCGCAGTGGCGCTGGGACGTCTCGATGTACTACGCGCGCATCCGCGATGCGATCCTCTCGATCGACGACCCCCACGCCCCCGGCACCAGCCTGTCGTCCAACATCGATCGCACCGCGCACGCCGGCCTCGAGGCGCTGATCGCCGCGCGCTTTGCCGCTGGCGACCACCACCACATCGAGCCACGCATCAGCGCCGCCTACAACGCGTTCTCGTTCGATGACGACCCACGCTACGGCGACAACACGCTGCCGGCCGCGCCCCGCTATGTCGTCCGCGGCGAACTGATGTACCGCCATGACAGTGGCTTCCACGCCGGCCCGACGTTCGACCTCATCGGCGCGCGCTACGCCGACTTCAGCAACCACTATCGGGTGGGCGCCTACCACTTGCTCGGCCTGCGTGCGGGCATCGAACGCGAGCGCTGGTCGGCATTCGCCGAACTGCGCAACCTCACCGACGAAGCCTACGTCGGGCAATTGACCGTTCGCGATCGCGCAGATCCGGGCGACGCCTTGTTACAGGCGGGCGAGCCGCGATCGGCCTACATGGGGGTTCGCTGGCGGTTCTGAATCGGCCCGCTCGCAAGGGCTCGCAACACGGATCGGGCGCTGTGGCCCCGATCCGTTCGTTGCCGCCATCGGCAGATCAACGCCTCGGCCCAGCGCAACGCCGGGGCGGTCACCGCACACCGCGGCGCGTCTATTTTGTAATGTTATTACATGATAAATTGGCGACCCCGCTCCGGCCCCGCACCGGCGCTGCCTCCCCGCCTGCAACGAGTCCCATGCCCGTCACCCTCCCACGCCTCACCCTGATCGCCGCCCTGTCGAGCGGCGCCGCCCACGCCCAATCGGTCGACACCACGATGGGCACCCTGCACGTCCACCAGACCCGCGGGCAGCTGACCGCACACGAAGTGCTGACGTCGGTCGACGTGCTCGGTGCCGAACGCATCGAAGAGCAGACCGTGGCGCAGAGCTGGGAACTGCTCGGCCAGATGCCGGGCATCCAGCTCACCGAGACCCGCCAGGGCGCCGAGTCGGGCAAGGTCAGCTTCCGCGCCTTCAACGGCGAGGGCTATCTCAATGCCATCAAGACCCTGATCGACGGCATCCCGAGCAACGTCAACAGCGGCAACCAGCGCTTCATCGACATGCTGTTCCCGCTGGAGATCGACTACATCGAAGTCGTGCGCGGCAGCAACGACCCGCGCTACGGCCTGCACAACATCGGCGGCAACATCAACTTCGGCACGCGCCAGGGCGGCACCTACACCGATGCCCGGCTGACCTACGGCAGCTTCGCCACTCGCCAGGCACAACTGGCCGTGGGCCGCGAACACGGCGACGTCTCGCAGAACTACTTCGTCGGCGCCCAGGCCTCGGACGGCTATCGCGACCACGACCGCTCGGACAAGTACACGCTGGGCGGCAAATGGTTCTACGGCAGCCTCGAGGACGGCATGCGCATCGGCCTGACCGCACGCGCCTACCGCCACCAGGCCGACGAACCCGGCTTCATGACCGCCGAAGAACTGCAGGCCGGCCGCCGGCGCTCGGCACGACGCAATGCCCACGACGGCGACGACCGCACCATGCGTCAGTTCGGCCTGCACATGGACCTGGCCCTGACCGACCAGCTGGTGCTGGGCACCAAGCTTTACCACAACCGTTACCACGACGACCGCCGCGTCACCTTCAGCGACCTGGCCACCGGCAACGCCCCGCGCCAGCGCCGCGTCTGGGACGAGGCGCAATCTGGCCTGCTCGCCACGCTTACCTGGGCCGCCCACCCGGCGCTCACCCTCGAAGCCGGCGCGAACTACGAGCAGCAGCACAACGGCTACGTGCGCGAACGCTTCGCCTACAGCCTGCCGACCGACTTCGACGCCACGCCCGCACGCGTCCAGAACGACGACCGCCACAGCTTCGACAACGCAGGCGCGTACGTGCAGGTGATCTGGCAGCCGGCTACGTCGCTGAAGATCGTGCCGGCTTATCGCGTCGACCGCTTCGACGGCGCCACCCAACTGCCCGGCGGCGTACGGGCGCCGTTGCAGGACTACGGCACGATCGGCCAGCCCAAGCTCAGCGTGGTCTACGGGTCCGATGCCGACACCAACCTCTACGCCAACTGGGGGCGCACCTTCCAGGTGCTCACCGGCAGCACGCCACCGGCCTACCTCACGCCCGGACAGGCGGCGATACGCCCCTCCACCAACACCGGCATGGAGGCCGGGCTGCGCTTCAGCCCGTTCGCCGGCACCCGCGGGCGCGTGGCGGTGTGGCAGCAGGATGCCGAGAACGAGGTCTCCAACATGCCCGCCACCGGCACGACCGTGGTGCTGGGCAAGACCCGCCGGCGCGGCGTGGACCTGCAGCTCGATGCGCAGATCGGCGAGCGCTGGACACTATGGGCCTCGCACGCCTACCAGGAGGCGAAGATCGAGCGCGACGGCCGCGCGCCCGGCGTGTCGATCGAAGGCAACGAAGTCGCCGCGACGCCCCGCACCATCAGCAACCTCGGCCTCGACTATCGTGCCACCGATGCCCTGCAGTTCGGACTGCAAGGCCGGGCGCAGGGTGACTACTACCTCGAGGAGCGGAACCTCACCGACAAGTTCGGCGGCTTCGCAGTGCTCGACCTGAGCGCCAAGCTCCGGCTCACCCCACGCACCAGCGTGGACATGCAGCTCCGCAACGTCACCGGTCGCGAGTACGTCTACGCCTGGTACGACAGCTTCTTCTGGGAAGAGGCCCGGCCCATGTTCTCGCCATCGGCGGGGCGGAGCGCGTTCGTGTCGGTGACGGTGAAGTTGTAGGGAAAACTGCGCGCCTCGCGACGCGCGCTCCCTGCGCTAGTGGCCGGCATCCAGCGTGGGTGCCGGCTTGCGATGATTGCCCAGCCTGTCGACCAGAAATGCGCTGGCTTCGTTGAGACCGACCACCTCGACGACGGCGCCATGCCTTCTGAGCTTGACGATGACCCTGTCGAGGGCGGCCACCGCACTTGGATCCCAGAAATGGCTGTGCGTCAGGTCGATCGTCACCGGGCCCTCGGCATGGAGGTAGTCGAAGCTGTTGACGAACTGGACGGCCGAGGCGAAGAACACCTGGCCATGAACGCGGTAGATACGATCACCTGCTGCGCCTGCCTCATCTTCGACGCGCAGCATCGCGCTGACACGGCGCGAGAAATTGAGCGCGGTCAAGAGCACACCGGTCAGGACGCCCTTTGCCAGATCGTGCGTCGCAACGGTGACGACGACCGTTCCGATCATCACAAGATTGGCGCCCCTGGGGTGCGTCCTGAGCTCGGCAAAGCTCTTCCAATGGAACGTGCCGATGCTGACCATGATCATGACGGCGACCAAAGCCGCCATCGGGATCAATGACACCCAGGGCGCCGCGTAGACGACCAGCAGAAGCAGGACCACGCCAGCCACGAGGCAAGACAGGCGGCCACGGCCGCCCGAGCTGACGTTGATGACCGACTGACCGATCATCGCGCATCCCGCCATGCCACCGAAGAAACCCGTCGCAACGTTTGCCATCCCCTGACCGGCACACTCACGACGCCGATCGGTCGGGGTATCCGTCATGTCCTCGACAATCTGCGCCGTCATCAGCGACTCCAGCAAGCCAACGACTGCCAACGTTGCGGAGACCGGCAGCAAGATCCTCAGTGTCTCCAGCGACCACGGGATGTCCGGAATGAAAAACGTGGGCAGACTGTCGGGCAACTGCCCCATGTCGCCGACAGTGCGGATATCGACACCCAGCCAGACGCACACAAGCGTCAGCACCACGATAGCGACCAACGGCGGTGGCACAGCGCGCGTGACCCTCGGGAGTAGATAGTGATGCACAGGCCCGCAGCGCAGACCGCAAACACGGCCCATGGCATGCCGATGAGCTCCGGCAACTGCGCCAGAAAAATCAGGATCGCCAGTGCATTCACGAAGCCGATCACCACCGATCGCGAGACGAAGCGCATCAGCGTGTTGAGCCGAAGGGCCGCTGCAATCAGTTGCAGCAAGCCCGCCAGGATCGTGGCCGCAAACAGATACTGCAGGCCGTGGTCCTTGACCAGGTCCACCATGACCAAGGCCATGGCCCCGGTGGCGGCCGAGATCATGCCGGGCCGTCCCCCGGCGATCGCCGTGACGACGGCGATGCAGAACGAGGCATACAGGCCGACCTTCGGATCGACGCCGGCAATGATGGAGAACGCGATCGCCTCAGGGATCAACGCAAGGGCAACCAGAAGACCCGACAGCACGTCCCCGCGGACATTGCCGAACCACTGCGCGCGCAGCGGATAGGAAACAGACATGAATGACTCCGCGCGCACCCGCTCGATGGCGGCACGCAAACAATAGAGAGATTGGCGCAAGACCCATCAGCCGACTGGCGGCTGCAATGCAAAGCTCGTCGAAGGGTCAGGGCGGCGTCATTCGGTGCATGAAAGCGCAAGGGCGCGCGCATTCTATGGCCGGGACGTTCACAAGCACAACCTGGCGGTTGTGCGCAGCAAGCGTCAGCACTGAATTCGGCGCTGCCACCCCTCCCCAGCCCCGCGCCGCCAACCGCGTGCTCGACATCTCGTTACACTGAGGCCCTAGCGAAAATAAGATGCGGCGCGCAGCCGCACGTTTCACCCCTCAACCCAAGGCCGAATTTTCTACTTCTGGCTGGTCCAAATTACAAGGAGGAGGTCAGTGGGAGACAGGTCGGCAATGAGTACCAAGTGATCTACATGGCCGCCGACCGGGTGTACCCGGCAACCGGGCATTACATTCTGGTCACACCATGAGCCGCAAAACGCCCTGCAGCGGATCCATGACGATCGCGCTATGCGCGGTCGTCATGATGTCCGGCTGTCACGTCGAGTCTTCGATTGCCCCAGCAGACGTGCGGCTCGCGCGTACGCCCGCTCCGATAGAAACCCATTACTTCGCGCCCCTTCGCGGCACGGTCACCGTGGAGCGAGAATGCCTGAGCCTGGAATCCACAGATCGGGGCACTGTCGTGCTCGTCTATCCGCACGACCACCGTATGGGTACGGTTGACGGACGACTGAGCGTGCTCAATGCGAACGGCGAATCGGTTCTGACCGACGGACGCCCGGTCGAGATCGGGGGCGCACTGCTTGATGCTGAGCCGGCAGCACGAACCGTGTCCGCCGAGGACAGGGCGCTGTGCGAAGGCCCATTCTTTCTCGTGCTGCCGCAGCCGGCCCGATACCTGTGATCTAAGCCGAACGCATCAGGCCAATCGCCATCTCAGATGCGGCCGCGATCGCCGCCGCGCCCAAGCGGCGCACAGCAACCCCTACCCCTCACCCGCCTCCCGCCGCCGCTGCCGCTCCAGCGCGTCCTGCTTCTCTTGCTCGTCCTTCTTCGCCTGGTCGTGGTGCCACTTGATGGCGTAGAACATGCCGACGCCGAGCACGCCGACCTTGAAGATGATGAAGACGATGGGGAACCAGTCGTACATGGGAGGATGTCCAGCCTCGATGCCACCTGAGGTGAGGTACGGATTCGCACCTTGTCATGCCGCGTCAGCGGCGCAAGGGCATCGCAAGGTCGTATTTTAGGCGGCCCGTCTCGCGCCTCTGCGCGACAGTTTGCCGCACCTCTCGTGCGATGAGGCGCGCGTTCATGAGTAGCCAGTGCGACACAAGGTCGCACTGGGGCCGCCAGGCCGCCTTGCCCTACAATGCCGCCCGTGCGCCCTGTGCCCTTTCACCGCAGCTTCACCATAATGGCGATCATCGCCATGCTGCTCATTGTCGTCGCTCCATTTGTAAGTCGATGGATCGCGCACTGCGGGGGCGCGACGCATGGCCAACAGGCGCACCTCGTCGAGCACAACGCTGTAATGCAGGCCGGCCGAAGCAGCAGTCATCATCTTCACGACAGTGACAACGCGCTTGCGTTGAGGACAACGGGCGACCGCCCTCATCATGCGACGGTCGAAACTCCCGCCGCTCATGGCCCACACGACGACATCAGTCCGACCGGCAAGGACGGCCATGCCGACCATGACATGGGCGTGGACTGCTGCGAGTACTGTCTGATCGCAGCGCGGTTGGTCGTTCTGCTGGTGGCGGTGCTGATCGCATTGATCGGCTGGCGCCCACCACGCTACGCGCGCGTCTGGTCGTTGCATGGGGTCGCCGGCCCCACAGTCGGGCACCTTGGAGCCCGGGGGCCGCCACTGCGCGCCTGATGCTCCGCGCCACAGCGCGGATTGCCTCCTGATATCGCCCCATGCCCACGCGTGACTGCGCGGGCGTGCCGACGTTCTTCAAATTCCCCCCCCGACGTATGCCGGGGGGCTGCTTGCCGTGACCATGACCCAGAAACCGACCCACACCTCGCTGTTCCTCAGCCTGGCCACTGCGCTTGGCTTCCTTTCCTGCCTGCCAACCGGCGCGTACGCGCAAGAAGGCACCGCACTCACCCTCGGCACCATCCAAGTGACGACCGAGGGCTCTCGAGAGCGCACTGCCCACTCGATATTCAGTTCGGTCGACGTCATCGGCGGAGACCTGCTGCAGTCCCAGCGTGTTGAGCACAGCTGGGAACTGTTGATGAACGCGCCCGGCGTGCAGGTGACCCAGTTCAAGATGGGTACCGATGCTGGACGGTTCTCGTTCCGCGGGTTCAACGGCGAGGGCCGCATCAATGCCGTCAAACTTCTGATCGATGGCATCCCCAGCAACGACAACGCTGGCGGCATGCCATACCTGGATGCGGTGTGGCCCCTGGACATCACCGCCGTGGAGATCGTGCGGGGCACCAACGATGCGCGTTATGGCTTGCATGCCATTGCCGGCGACGTCAACGTCTTCACCCGCGAAGGTGGGAATGACGGCCAGCTCAGCCTGACCGCGGGCAGCTTCGGCACGCAGGATGTGCAACTGGCCAAGGGCTTCGAGCATGGCCCCTGGGCGCAGAACTACTTCGTTGGTTGGCGCCAGTCGGACGGAGAGCGCGATCATGCCGATTCGACCCAGCGCAGCTTCGCGGGCAAATGGTTGTATACGGCCACCGACGATGCCTGGCGCGGCGGTTTGACGACTCGCTATTACAAGAACGCGGCGCTGGAGGCTGGTTACCTGAGCTATCCGGAAATCAGGTCAGATCCGAAACAGTCCCCCGACTACGCCAAGGATGACCGCAGCGAACGCGAAACCCTGCAGACCGCCCTGCACTTCGACGGTCGCATCGGTGCGGAGTGGACCTGGGCCGCCAAGGCCTACCAGAACGATTACCGCAACCAGCGCTGGGTCACCTTCACCGAGGGAGGCGCGCAGCAAGAACGACTCAACGACGAAACCCATCGCGGCCTGATCTTCAATGCCATCTGGCGCCCAAACACCCGCCTTGCCGAGTTGGTGATGGACGTCGGCGTAGACGGGCAGTGGCAGCACAACATCGCCCAGCGCTTTCGCACCGTGCGGCGGCAACGGCAAGCCTCGCTGCGCGACTGGAACTTCGACCTCGAAACCCGCGGGGCATACGTGCAGGCCGTGATCCGTCCGATCGACCGTCTGAAACTGGTGCCGGCCTACCGCGTGGACCGCATCTACGGTGATTTCACCAATGTGGTGGCTGACACCACGGCGCCGGTCTACGACTACGGGCTGATCAAGCAACCCAAGTTCAGTGCCTCGTATGCCATCAGCGCGGCGGTGGTGGGCTATGCCAACTGGGGGCGCACGTTCCAGATCGGCAGCGGCAATGCCGCCTATCGCACACAGACAGGCAACCTGGCGCCTTCCATCAATGAAGGCTGGGAGGCCGGACTGAAGTGGGCCCCGGCTGCGCATCTGCAGACTCGCATCGCGATCTGGGAACAGACCGCATCGGACGAAGTGGCGACCATCCTGGGTGTGAACGGGTCGGTCGGCAGCGATGAAGTCAGCAACGTCGGCCAGACGCGGCGCCGTGGCTGGGATCTACAGGCCAACTGGCAACCTACCGTGCACTGGCGCACCTGGGCTTCGTACTCACGGCAAAAGGCCACCATCGAAGTGCCCGATCCGAGCGCGCCAGCCACGGCGGGGCGGCAGATCGAGAATGTGCCGAACTGGCTGGTCAGCGCAGGCATGGAGTTCAGTCCAACCGACGACTGGACCTTCAGCGCCTGGGGCAACGGCCAAAGTGACTACTACGTGGAACGTACCAACACGTTGGGGCGCTATGGCGGTTATGCACTGCTCAACCTGAGCGCCGCTTACCGCTTCGACACGCGCAGCCAACTGACGTTGCAACTGAAGAACGCCACCGATCGCGCCTATCTCTACGCCTGGTACGACAGCGGCTCATCGGGCTACTCGCCCGGCGATGGCCGCGCGCTCTACCTGACCTGGACACGGGAGCTCTGAGATGACGGCCACTGCCACACCGGCCAATGCGGATCGCCTGCGCTTCTATCGCGCGGTGTGGCGGTGGCATTTCTACGCTGGGCTGCTCGTCTTGCCCTTCATCGCATGGCTGGCACTGACCGGCGCGGTCTACCTCTATCAGAAGCCGATCGACCGCTGGATTCACCATGGATTGAAAGTAGTGGAGGTGGACAGCGTGAGCAGGGCGCTGCCCAGTGCCCACATCACCGCCGTGCGCGCGGTGACCCAAGGCGAGGTCTTTCGCTACAGCACACCGGAGCGTGCCGACAGCAGTGTGGAAGTCGGCGTCATCGAAGCAGATGGACACCGACACGTGTACTACGTGGATCCAGCGAGATCGCATGTGCTGGGCCATCTACCTGAGAAGGGGACGTTCTCCGGTGTGGTCCGGCGGCTGCACAGCTTGGATCTGCTGGGCAGCTACGCCAGCGCACTGATCGAAATCGCGGCCGGCTGGGCCATCCTGCTCGTGCTGACCGGCGTCTACCTGTGGTGGCCGCGCGGGCAGAAGGGAGGCGTGACCACCGTCCGCGGGCAACCCGGCCAACGCCTCTTTTGGCGGGATCTGCACGCGGTGACGGGCGTATGGGTGGGCCTGGTGCTGCTGTTCCTTGCGCTGACCGGCATGCCGTGGTCACTGGTATGGGGCAAGCAGGTCAACGCCTGGGCAAACGGCCACAACGATGGCTACCCCGCTGGCGTGCGCGTGGAAGTGCCGATGTCGCGCCAGCGACTGACCGACACCACCGTCCCCACGTGGTCGCTGCAGCAGGCCCACCTTCCGGCCTCGGGTGCGTCGCATGCCCGGCATACGGCGCAGCCCGAGCATGATGGCCACGAGGGACACGGCGGAAGCGGGCCGGGGGAGTTGGCGCTGCAGCCGGGCGCCATCGGCATCGATGCCGCCATCCGGACATTTGAACGTCTGGGCCTGGCGCCCGGCTACAGCGTCAGCCTGCCGCGCGGCGCCCTGGGGGTCTACAGCGCTTCGGTCTATCCCGAAGTACTCGACCAGCAGCGCGTCGTGCATCTGGATCAGTACAGCGGAGAGGTTCTCCTTGACATGCGCTACGCCGACTACGGGCCGCTGGGGCGGGCGCTGGAATGGGGCATCAACGTGCACCTCGGGCAGGAGTACGGCACGGCCAACCGTCTGCTCCTCTTGATTGCCTGCATGGCGATCGTATTGCTGTGCGTCAGCGGTGCAGCCATGTGGTGGAAGCGTCGTCCATTGGGCGGCCTGGGTGTACCTCCACTGCCACGACAGGGCCACAGCGTTGCCGGCGTGTTCGCATTGCTGTGCGTCGGCGGCCTGCTCTTTCCACTGGTGGGGGCATCCCTGCTGCTGGTGGGACTTCTCGATGCCCTCGCCACTCGGGGCTGGCGTTCACCGCCAGCCGCCTGATGCGCACGGCCCTCCTCACTCTCATCGAATCTGGAAACTTGCCATGACCCACAAGACCCTGAGCAGCAGCACCATCGCACTGGCGCTGGCCTGCATGACACCCGCGGCCTACGCCCAAAGCGACGCCGCGCATCAGGCACCGCGTACGCCGGATGAGGTGCCCAGTTGGACGCTGGCTCCCGTGAAGGTCACCGCCAAGCGCGGCGGCTACGCCGCATCTGCCACCTCTGCGGCCACCCGCACCGAAACGCCACTCACCGAAGTACCGCAATCGGTGCAGATCATCACCAGCACCCTGCTGCGCGAACAGGACCGGCGGACGCTCGGCGATGCGCTGGTCAACGTCTCCGGTGTCACACCCACTCGCTCGGACGAAACCCTGTTCATTCCGCCGATCGTTCGCGGCTTTCCGGCCGAGGTCTACCTCGATGGCCTACCGCTGTTTGCAGGCAACCAGCAAGCCTATGACCCGCCCGGCCTAGTGGGGATTTCCACGATCAGTGTGCTCAAGGGGCCAAGCGCAACGCTCTACGGCGGCGGCCTGGGCACGCCGCTGGGCGGCGTCATCAACATCGAGAGCAAGCGCCCCGATCCAACAGCGTCAAGCGGCACCATCGCCGTGCGGGGGGCAGCTTCTCCACCTGGGGTTTTACCCCGAAACCACGGACAGTTGTGAAAGGGTGGAAAACTTCGAATCCTGCCTGACAGTCCTCCGCCGCATCCTTGGGTTGTGGCGCCGCTCGATGTATTCGAACACATCGGCCCTTGCTGCATCGAGTGTCGGGTACGTTGTGCGGTAGATCCGTTCGCGCTTGAGCACGCCGAAGAAGCCTTCGCAGGCGGCGTTGTCGCCGCAGTGGCCGACGGCGCTCATCGAGCAGATCAACCGGTTGTCCCTCAGATAGTTCTGGTAGTCGCGGCTTCGAAATTGACTGCCCCTGTCCGAATGCAGGATCGCCGGGGCGCTACCCT
This sequence comes from Luteimonas sp. TWI662, assembly GCF_039673825.1. Taxonomy (NCBI): domain Bacteria; kingdom Pseudomonadati; phylum Pseudomonadota; class Gammaproteobacteria; order Lysobacterales; family Lysobacteraceae; genus Luteimonas; species Luteimonas sp. TWI662. Next base: position 22,729 of record NZ_JBDJMI010000018.1, read on the forward strand.
GGCGCTGCCAAACCGCCATCTGCACCGCCCGAATGACCATCTGCCGACCCTGCCGGTGGTGCATCGACCAGCCCACGACCCGCTGGTCGAACAGGTCCAGCACGATGCACAGGTAGAGCTTGCCTTCGCCGGTCCTGAGCTCGGTGATGTTCGTTACCCACTTGGTCTCCGGCTCCAGTGCGGTGAAGTCGCGTTCCAGCAGGTTGCGTACGCCTGGCGGCGTCAGTGTCTGCTGAGCGCGTTGACCGCGACGCTTCGGCCGTGGCCAAAACCCTGCAGACCATCGACCCATCGACCGCCATCAACCGGGCCACCCGGTTCAGGCTGGCCGACTCGCCTTCATCGGCCAAGTCTTCATGCATGCGACCGGCCCCTAGGGTGCCCCGGCTGTCCTCGTGCAGTTCACGGATCCGCCCGAGCAGGCGCTGGTTGTCGAGCTCACGGCTGCTGGGCAAGCGCTTGCTCCAATCGTAGTAGCCGCTGGCCGATACCTTCAGGCAGCGGCACATCAGCCGAATCGGAAATTCGTCGCGGCAACGTTCGATCACCTGATACCTCAGGATGATCCCTTGGCAAAGAACGTCGCCGCTTCTCGCAAAAAATCCCGTTCCTTCTTCACCCGGGTCAGTTCGCGCTTGAGCTGCGCCAGTTCCTCGTCACGCGGCGTTCCGGTGCCGCCAAAGGCCACCTTGCCCTGGCTCTGGGCTTCCCGCTTCCCGCTTCCAGCGGGTCAGCAGGTTGTCACCGATCCCCAGTTCCCGCGCCACCTGCGCGCAACTGACGCCCGGCTGGCTGGCTTGCTCAACCGCACCACGCTTGAACTCCGCACTGAACTTCCTTCGCTTCGACATGAACACTCCTCACGGCCTCGATCGGCCTTCTCGTAAGTGTCCGGGATAACGGGGGTGAACCCCCTACCCCTCACCCAACTCCCGAAGACGCTGCCGCTCCAGCGCGTCCTTCTTCTCTTGCTCGTCCTTCTTCGCCTGGTCGTGGTGCCACTTGATGGCGTAGAACATGCCGACGCCGAGCACGCCGACCTTGAAGATGATGAAGACGATGGGGAACCAGTCGTACATGGGAGGATGTCCAGGTCTCGATGCCACCTGAGGTGAGGTACGGATTCGCACCTCGTCATGCCGCGTGGGCGGGGGAATGGCATCGCAAGGTCGTATTTTAGGCCACCCGTCTCGCGCCTCTGCGCGACAGTTTGTCGCACCTGCCAAGCGGTGAAGCGCGCGTTCATGGCGCGGCGCGCATGCCTGCACTGCGTGCGCGGCAGCTGCATGCACTTCGGAAGGCGCTTCTCCGTGACGAGCCCGTGCCCCGCCCGGCGCACTGGGTGCGCCGACCGTCCCGCACCTGCGGGAGCGGTGATCGCCCAGCGATCAGCCGCTCCAAATGAGACCGCGTCGTCAATGCGTGCGTGCCCGCCTTTTCCCAAAAACAGCCTCGCCCGCCAGATCGTTGTAGGATCCCTAAACGCCTCACGCCGAAGGGATTTCTGCGATGAACGCGGATTCGAAGAGAATCTACACGTATCGGACGCTCAAGCGCGCACTGCGCGCTGGCCGATTCGCACCGGGCGAACACCTGGACGTGGCGGCACTCGCGGCCAAGTACGGCGTCAGCGGCGTTCCGATCCGTGCGGCGCTACAGCGGTTGCTGGGCGAAGGCCTGATCGAGGACCACCAACGGGAAGGCATGCACGTACCGCTGCTCGATGAGTCGGAGCTACGGCAGCGCTATGAGTGGATGCAACGGCTGACGATGATGGCCTGCGACATGCACATTCGCCCCACCGCGCCGGCCCCATCGGCGCCCGCGCCGGACAGCACGAACATCGCCACCCAGACCTGGGCGCTGTTCGACAGCATCGCCGAGGCCATCGACCTGAAGGACATGCGCGCGGCGATCCGGCTGACGAACGATCGGCTGGCGCCCATCCGGCATGCCAAGATCGACCTGCTGCCCAACGCCGAGGCCGACCTCGCCGAACTGTGTCGCCTCTGGCAGCAGCGCGACCTGGCAAGCCTCAAGGCCGAGATGCACATCTACTTCGAACGCCGCAAGTTACTGGCCTCACGGATCGTGAAGACCCTGCGGGCGCGGCGTGCACTGCGGTAGCAGCGCCGTCGGCGTCATCCAAGCATGACCAGGACGAGCCGCCGTCATACCGTGTCGCGATCAACCTGTTTTTCAGATACCGTGTGCATCTGTACCACCGGAACATCGAAATGTCAGGCACGTCGATCCACAAGCCCGAGTACCAGCGCCTGCTGGCGCTGCTGATCGAGATGCGCAACACCGCCGGCCTCACGCAGACCCAACTGGCCGGCCTGCTGGCACGGCCGCAGTCCTACGTCAGCGACGTCGAGCGCGGCACGCGCCGGCTCGACCTGCTGCAACTGCATGCCTACTGCCAGGCCTGCGACCAGACGCTGACGCACGTCGTCCGGCGCTTTGAGAACGCGATGACCGCGCCGCCGCCATCCGGCCCAGGGCAGAGCCGCAGGCTGTCGTAAGGCGAGGCCGGGCGGCCGCGCATGCGGCCGTAGCGCGGCGCACCGAACGCAACGGAATGGGTGTTGCGCGACCGCGGTCACAGATCGCCCCGGCGCGTCGCGGTAGTTGTTCCACGCAGGAGGCAGTTTTCAAGTCGAAACGGAGGTTTGCGATGAACACACCGCCCAAGTACGTGCTTGTTTGCGACGGCATCCAAGGCAGCCTGCGGGAAGGCCGCTTCCTGCCTGGCGAGCACCTCAACATGCTCGCGCTGGCGCGCGCATTCCAGACCAGCACCATGCCTGTTCAATACGCGTTACACGGGCTGTCGGGGGCTGGCCTGGTCGATTGGACTCCCGGCCGCGGCTTCCATGTGCCGATGCTTGACCAGCCCCTGCTGGGCGCACGCTACGGCTGGATGGGCAGCCTTCTGCGCGATGCCATCGACCGAGGCAACGCGACGCATGCCGTCACGGCACTGCCCGCCGTGCCAGACCCCCCAGGACACACCGAACGCGACCTGACGGCTGTTCGATGCGATCACCAACCTCACCGGCAACGACGAGCGGCGCGCACCGCTCAAGCAGGCAAACGACCAGCTCGCGCCGGTGCGGCACGCCAAGCAAGCGCTGCTGAACGACGCACACGACGAACTGGCCGCGCTGTACGCCTGCTGGGCGGCGCGCGATCTCACGTCGCTCAAGGCCGGCCTGCGCGATTACCACCGTCGCCGCGTGGTAATGGCGCCGAAGATCGTCTCGCATCTGCGCCAGAAGCTGGCGGCCTTGCACTGACTGACTGCGGCATCGCACCGGTCCAACACGCCGGCATTCGCGACCGCGGTCACAGACCCGAAATGATCACCACGTGATCAACAGAAATCATTTGAGAATCAACGCATTCGGCTCCTAGCTTGGTGCTGCCATGGATGTCCATGGCATGGCAAAGGAGCAAATCATGAACAGCAACGACAACACCCGCACCCAGGTGCAGGACGACGTGATCGAGCTCGGCGTTGCGAGCGTCGAGACGCAGGGCATGGCAGGCATCACCGAGAACTTCGGTGTCCTGCCGCAGGAAGGCATCTCCGACGCGTGACCGGACGGAGGCGCGCCGAAAGGCGCGCCTCTTCTGGTGCAGAGCCATGACCCGCCTCGTTCTCCATCGCGATGTTTCCTATTGCAGTGTCGATGGGCAATTGATCTTTCTCGACACCTGCACCGATCGCTACTTCCGTCTCTCGGACGAGCTGGAAGCTGCATTCCGCCGACACATCGACGGGCGTCCCGCTACGCACGATCACCTGGCCCGGTTGGTCGAACGCGGCGTGCTGACGCCGGAATCGCCAGCACAAAGTCAGCCGCGATCTCTCTCTATCCCCGTCCCAACCTGCAGTGCGCTCGAACGCATCGCGGAGCACCGGCACAGGCTGCCCCTGCCACTCGCGAAGACTGCAGCGCTCGTCGGCCTGACCCAACTCCAGCTCAAGACCATGTCGCTCCAACGAGTCCTCACGCGGCTCGCCGCTGCGCGAGCGCGTCTGGGGCAAAGTGCGCCGGTCGATGCGGACGAGCGCAGCCGCACGCTTGAAGCCGTCTCGGGGTTCGCGAGCGCACGTCGCTTCGTGCCCATTGCCACATGTTGCCTGCTCGATTCGGTCGCCCTGCTGAAGTTCCTGACCATGCGGCGCATTCACGCCCATCTGGTGTTCGGCGTGATGGCCGAACCATTTGCGGCGCATTGCTGGATCCAGCGCGGCGAAGAAGTCCTCAACGACACGCTCGGGCACGCCACCGCCCACACGCCGATCCGGGTGATCTGATGCAGGGCGCCTACCTCGCCGTTTACGGAGACGCCGCTACGCAGGCCGTCGCGCTGCCCCATCTGCGGGAGTACTTCGCCGCCCCCGGCTTCGCTCTCTACGGCACGCCCGACCTCAAGCTCTGCCGCATCGGCGGCGACGCCTGCCTCATCGGCGAGGTGTTCGATCGCGACGGAAAGCCCGTGGACCCCACCTCGCTGGCGATTCACCACAAGCCCGAGCAACTCCGGAACTACCTGCTGCAACAGCTTTGGGGGTGTTATCTGCTCTTGCAGGTGGACGGCGCGCAGATGATCGCCACCCTCTCGCCCGCCGCCGCTGGAAACGTGCCATGTGTCTACAGTGGCAACAACCGCCGGGGCTTCCTCACCTCGGATATCAGCTTGGCGATCGAGGCCGGGTGCTACGAACGTCGCGTCGATTGGGAGGCGCTCGGCCATCGCCTGCTCTACCCGGGCATCAAGCCGCAGAACACCGCATTGGCAGGCTTGAAGGAGCTGCTTCCTGGGACATCCCTACACGTCGAGCCCTCAGGTATCTCAGTACGCCAAGCCTGGTCGCCGTGGAACTTCGTGGGGCCGAGTGCGCGGCACGCCACGGCGGATGAGGCAGCGCAATCGGTGCGCCAAGCGGTCGAGTACGCGGTCCGGGCATTGGCCACGACCGATGGATCGACACTTCTGGAGCTGTCCGGCGGGCTGGACTCATCGATCGTCGGCGCCTGCCTCGTGGGCGCGCCATGCGAGGTCGTGTGCGTCAACCTGCTCACACCGGTGCCGGGCGTGGACGAGCGGCATTACGCCGAACAAGTCGCGCGGGCCCTGGGTACGCCGCTTCATGTCGAACCCCTACCCTTCGAGCGTGCGCGCCTGGCGTTCCAGCCGTCGCCTGCGTCCGTTTTGCCTGGGATGGGACCGCTCCAGCATGCCATCGACGGCATCATGAGCGAAGCGGCCGACCGGCACGGCGTGCGGAGCTATGTCTCCGGCGGTGGCGGCGACTCGGTGTTCTGCTATCTGCGTACGGCTGCGCCGGCTGTCGATGCCTTCAAGGTTTCGGGGCTCGGGGCGGCGCTCGCGACGGTTGGTGATCTCTCTCGCATGCACCAATGTACGTTCTGGAAGGCAGCCCGGCTGACGCTGTCCAAGTTGCGGCGCACGCCTGGCCCGCCGCACCGGGCGAACACGACCTTTCTCGATTCCAGGCTCGGCGACATCCCGCCGTTCGCGCATCCATGGTTCTCGGCACCCGACGGCGCCCTACCCGGCGACCGGGAACGCATCATCGACCTGGCAGGCAACCAGCTGTTTCAGGGGCAGGCCGCCCGTGCCCAGACGCGCCCTTTCCGATTTCCGCTGCTGTCCCAACCTGTCATGGAGGCGTGCCTGCGTGCACCAACATGGATGTGGATCGCCGGCGGACAGAACCGCGCTGTCGCCAGAGCGGCGTTCTCCCACAAGCTGCCGGCGGAGGTGCTGCATCGCCAGAGCAAGGCGACCTACATCGGCTACCTCGGCGCGGTATACCAGCAGCGCAAGCACGAGATCGGCACCTTCCTGCTCGAAGGGCAGCTTGCGGAACGCGGCTTGCTCGACGCAGCGTCGATCCGGACCTTCCTTCGCAGCCCCCTGCCCGCGCGCGACCAGACCTTCCTCCGCCTGTTCGAGCTGTGCATGATCGAAAACTGGGCACGGCACCAACCCTAGCGGGACGCGGTCGGCGTGGGCAGGCGCTCGCGCATGCGGCGCCAATGCGCGTACTGGGCCGCCTTGTCCGGCGCCGTGTCCTCGCGGCCCAGCAGCCAGAAGCGGAACCAATCCAGATTGCGCGTGTACACGGCCAGCTTGTGCCGGGGCTGGACCTTGTTGTGCGCCGCGTGGGGAAAGACATACACGTCCGCCCGGTCGGCCCGCATCAGCGGAATCGCATAGTCCAGGCCATGCATGTATTCCTGTTCCGGCAGTTGCATGAGGATGGGCGCAGCGATCTTGTCCAGGTTCGAGGCCGGGGAAATGCGTTGCCACTGCTCCGGCGTCGCATCGGGCGCACCCAACTGCCAGTTGCTCTGCAGCAGCGACAGGAAGTCCTCCCCCAGATTGCTGCCCAGCAGGTAGTACATCTGCGAGGTGGTCGGCGAGGCCAACGAGGCGGCCGAAATCAACGACGAGTGCATCAGCGTCCACATCGTGACCTCGCTGCCGAAGCTCAGCCCGCCCATCCCGACGCGAGCCGGGTCGATGCGACCATCGGCCGCTAGCAGCGCGATGGCGCTTTCCACTGCCGACAGCCCCACCCCGTAGCGCTCCGCGGCATCGCTGGAGAACGACGGGGCGTTGATGCACAGCGTCGAGATGCCATGCGCCGCCAAGCTTGCCAGCGGCCACTCGTCGCCGGACCCGCCCCGCACGAAGCCCATGCACCGGTAGTAGGTGATGAACAGCGGTGGCGGGACGCCATCCACCCGCGGCGCCGCGTACAGCTGTCCGGTGAACGTGCGCCCGTCGGCGTCGGTCCAACGCAGCAGTTGTGTATCGAGCGTGGCCAAAGCCTGCGCCAGCGCGGCATTCGGATCGAACAGGACCACTCGCGCGCCCGTCCGCAGATCGACCCGTTCCAGCCGCGGCGGCCGGTTGGCCTCCGCCGTCACGCAGGCCAGCGCATCGCGCGCCACGCCACATGCCCCAGGCGCCCACCGCCCCTCACCCGCCAACATGCCGGTGCTGGCGATGACCGGCTGCACCTCGCCCGTCGCGATGTTCCAACGATAGATCGATTGCGCAAAGCCAGCTTCGTACCGAGTCACGGTGAACAGCAGCTCGTCGCTGTCCGGCCGCCATTGCACACCGCTGATCTCTTGCCCCATGCATGCAGGCGCGGTGCACCGCTCCAGATGGCCGGCACCCCCGCCATGGGCGACATACAGTGCGATCTCCCGATGCGCGCTGCGCTCGCCGGTCCGCGTCAGCACGGCGACGCGGTGCCCGCCGGGCTCGCGCTCGACCTGCCACACATGCGGCAACGACGCGACCACATCGGGCAGCGCCGGCGATGGTGCGCGCTCGGGCCCGGCAACCTCCCTGCTCGCTCCCGTTTCCAGATCCAACGACCGCCACCGCACCGCCGTACCGGCCAGCGGCACGCGGTTGAAGATCTGCCCCAGGCGCTGCGTGGCGAGCCGTCCTTCTGTCAGGCCGGAGCGGAACAACGGCTGTCCCAGCGGTGCACTGCGGTCGAGCCGAATGCCTTGTTCGTATTCCCGTTGCTCGGCAAGCAGCACGGCCTCGCGCGAGGGGCCGACGCTGTAACGCAACGAGCGGCCATCCGGATGCAGCACGAACGCCTGCACGTCTGCCAGACCGTCCGTCATCGCGCGGGCGCCGGTGCCGTCGGCAGCGGCCCGCCAGACATCCACCCGACTCTCGAGGTGGGCCCGGTAGTAGAGCCACCTGCTGTCCGGCGACCACGCGGCCTGCGCAGGCACCGGAATGCCGGCCGAATCGAGCAAGGGCACGCCGCCATCGGCGACCCGACACGGCGGCGAAGCGCCATCCATGGCCTGGACGTACCAGACCGTGTCGTAGGTGTTGCGCTCGATGGAGGCACGCGACACCCGGAACGCGACCGACCGCCCATCCGGCGACACCACCGGACTGCTGAAGTCCGCGATCTCCACCAACTGCCGCGGCGACGTGGCCCATGCCGTCAGCGGCAGCACCAGCACGCCGAGTGCCAGACCCAGCCCCCAAGTATCCAACCTCCACCCAAGGCCTTGCTTTGCGGCCATGCATTGCGCTCCTTTGGTTCGCGACACCGCTGCGTGCTTGCGGCACTACCAGCGCTTGGAGACCGAGAAGGCGGCGAATCGACCGATCGCCGAATAGTTCGTCGAGTCGTACGGCGCGAACGACGGCGAGCCCGCTGCGTACAGCGGCGGCGCGCGATCCAGCGCATTCTGCAGCGACAGCTCCAGCGCAACATCCGAGAACAGCCCGCGCCCGGGGCCGGTGTCGTAGCGCACCGTGGCATCGAACGTGGTGAACGAAGCGCCGTGCTCACCATCCGCCGGGTTGCGCACGCCGCTGCGGTAGTTGCCGAACAGCGAGGCGGAGAGGCCGCCGTCATGCCACACCGCGCCCGCCCGCACATTGCGCTTGGCCGGGTAGAACAACTGCCCGGCCAGATCCGTCGCCGGCTGCCCCGCCGCCACCTGCCGCGTACTGTCCAACCACGTCGCAGCGCCGCGGACCGTGAGCTGGCCACGCTCCAAGTCGAAGCGGTAACTGCCCGAGAGATCCGCCCCGCGCACGCGTTCGCGGGCACTGTTGATGTAGAGATTGGGCACCACCACCGCCAACCGCCCTGCATCGAGCGGTGCACCGGTCGCATTGGTGAAACGGAACGTGCGCAACAGCTCTTCCAGCGCGGCAGACGTGGGCGGCGCCTGCAGAAAGGCCGCGTACGCCGGGTTGGAGAGTGCTTGTGCAGGCACGAGCGGCTGCACCACGCGGTCGGTGTAGTCGATGTCGAACCAAGTGACCTCGGCTTCCAAGCTTGGTAGCGCCACCGGATGGAACGCGACTGAGGTGCTCCACGTCCGTGCCCGCTCCGGGCTGAGGTCCGGGTTCCCGCCGACGAGATACAGCGCAGTGGCGCCCGGCGCGAACTGCGTGCCGCCCATCGCGATGGCGGGGAACAGAATCGCATCGCGACCCATGAACTGCTGCGACAACGTCGGCACCTTGAACGACTTGCCCCACGACGCCTTGAACGTGATGTCAGGCGTGGGCCCGTAGACCAGCCCCAGCTTCGGCGTGGTCACGCTGCCGTAGCGGTCGTAATCCTCGCCGCGCACGGCGCCGGTCAGCGAGAGACGGTGCACACCGCGCACGGCCTGCTCAGGCCCCACCAACGGCACGTCGGCTTCTGCATAGGCGTAGCGGCTGCGCACTTCGCCATCCACCTGGACGTACCCGCTCACCAGGTTGCGGCTCTCGAACCCGTTGCGCCGCTCGCCCACACCCACCGCAAGCCGGGCCTCGCCTCCGGGCAACGGCAGTACGGGCCCTTCCGCGCCCACCTCGTAGCTGCGGCTGGTGTTTCGGTAGGCCGTGCGGGTTGCCGAGACTACCCCGGCGCCGGGCATGACGACGGAATTCGCCGCATCGGTCCGTTCCCGCCCGTGGGTGGCGCCAAGCGTTAGCGTCCAGCCACCGGGCAGGAACACATCGGCACTGGGCGAGACCAACGATGCCCGGGTCTCCGGCGTGCTGCGCTCGTAGTTGCTCGCATAGCCGGACTCAGTGGTGATGGCCCGCTCCGAGGCCAAGGCGTCCAGGCGCAATTCGCCGATGGCGCCCAGCGCCTGATGCGCACTGAGGACCCCACTGCGCAGTTCGCCCGCCTGGTACAGCGTGGACGGCGCATACATAGCGCGCGCATACGGCCGCTGGCTCGCATGGATGGGATCGTTGTCGCTGCGCTTCCAGGTGGCGACCAGGCCGCCGGTCTCCCAGGTGGTTCCGGCGGTGGCCGTGTACTCGCGGGTCGCAAGGCCACCCCGCGTAGCGGCCCCGTAGCGCGCACCAACGGCCGCACCATCGAAATCGCGGCGCAACACCACGTTCGCCACCCCGCCCACGGCATCGGAGCCGTAGATCGCGGAAGCACCATCGGCCACGATGTCGAGCCGCTCCACGGCCTCCACCGGGATCGCGCCGATATCGACCATTTGCACGAAGCCGCCGTAGGACAGCCGCCGGCCATTGAGCAGTGTGAGCGACGCATCCTGCCCCAGGCCACGCAGGTTCAGCCCGGAGCCGCCGGTGATGTTCTGGTTGCCCTGCCCGCCCCCGGTGGCGCCGGGCGCCACAGCAGGCCCCTGCCCGCCCCCAAAGTTCTGCGGCACGCTGCGGATCACCTCGCCCAGGTCGCGGAAGCCCTCTTCCTGGATCCGTTCCGCACCGAAGGCGATCACCGGCGACGGCGTGGTGCCGCCGCGGATGCGAGTGCCGGTAACTTGGATGGTGTCGAGCTGAGTGGCGGCGGCGTCGGTCTCACGGGCGTCCCCGGGGGGATCGGGTTCGCGCACCGGATCGGTCTCCTGGGCCGCGGCGACCAGTGAGAGCAACGCGATGACGGCGGCCGCGAGTGTGTTCGCGGCCAGCCGGCGCGAGGTCGGCCGTGCGGATGGCCATGCCAGGGCCCCAGGTGCCTGCACCGCCGCCTGGCCGATTGCTGGACTGACGAAGCGGACTACGCGCGTCGCAGCCGCCGAGACGGCGGAGCGACACCTTTCCAGCGGCAAACCACGCACAACAGCCGACGCGTTCGACATGCGATCTCTCCATTGGGTGAGGCGGCCGGCCGGGGCGAGAAGAGACGCAACAGCGTCGTCGCGCGGGCGGCACAGGGCTCATGGCCTGGCCCAAGCATATCTAGTTTTCGGATATATGGAAAGCAGATTTAGGGTAGGCCTTGCCTTCAACCCAAGGAGCCTGCAATGACAAGCAAGTCGATCTACAAGCCCGAGTACCAGATCCTGGTGGGCCTGCTGAAGGAGAGCCGGAAGAAGATCAGCGGCATGACCCAAGCCAGGCTGGCCGAGGAACTGAACCGGCCGCAGTCGTACGTCAGCAACGTCGAGCGTGGCCGCCGACGGCTGGATGTGCTTGAGCTACGCGCGCACTGCAAGGCCTGCGGCCAGAGCCTGTCCACCTTCATCAAGAAGTTCGAAGCCGCAGTGGCCAAGACCCTCCACTGATCCGAGCCATCGAGGCCGGCGCCGCACACGGTGCCGGCCTTCTTTTCTGCCGGCCCATCGCTTCGGGGCCGGCAGGTCGCGCAAGTGGATGCGTTGGCGGCGGCGATCGGGAGCACACCCATACGTCAGCGACCCGCGCGTGGTGCATGACGGCGCGGCTTCATCAGACCGCGCTATGCGGAAGCGGCAACCACTTGGGTGATTGGACGGTATGCTGGCATGCGATCAACAGCGCTAGATCTTCATGGGTCGATTCCGCGGCCGGCGCCAAGCGCGAGACCGTTGGGGCGGCAAGGGCCTGCAGTCGCAGAAATCCCTGGCGCCATAACCAGAAAAATCTGACAAGCCCCTGCGGCGCCCACCGACGCCCATCCTGAGCCGGAACTTGCATCCTAACCTCCGTCAGCAACGCGCGATCCTTGCCTACGGGCCAGTCGCCAGACGCGCGGGCCGGGGCAAGGAGCACCCCGGCTGCTGGCGCCTTTAGCGGAGGTGGCCGTGCCATGGACGACAACCACAATGCCTGGGCGGTCCTCTGTTTCGTACGACACTGCCGCGGCCGAAGGAACGCGCTATCCTCGTTTGAGGGGAGGCGCTGATGGCGTTCTGGTGGGTCAATCACAAGCAGACACGTGATCTTGAGGTTCGCGGGGGCTACCTATGGTCGCCCTTCCGAAACGCGAACGGCGCGTTCAACCAAACGTACGAGAACATGACACTCGTTCGACCGGGTGACCTCGTGTTCTCGTTCGCAAACGGAAAGATCGGCGCCATTGGTCAAGTGACCGAAGCCGCGTCCGCCAGCCCGAAGCCGACCGAGTTCGGCAAGGCGGGCGACGCTTGGGCCAACGAAGGTTGGCTCGTCAGCGCGTACTTCACGCCAGTTCCCAAGCCGCTCCGCCCGACAGAGCATGCGGCGACCATCGCGCCGCTGCTGCCGGATCGATATTCGCCGATTCGTCCCAACGGCCAGGGCAACCAGTCCTGCTACCTGGCCAGCGTCTCAGATGCCTTGGGCCACTTGCGGCTGGAACTTCTGGGGATCGAAACGACGCCCGTCTTCGCGTCACGCTACAGAGTCCAGGACCCAGAGCACGATGCCTCTTTGCTCGATGACCTTGACCAGATCGAACACGATCGCAGCATCTCAGACACCCAGCGCCTGCAACTCGCCAAGGCCCGCATTGGCCAAGGCCTGTTCCGCAAGCGCGTTCTGCTGGAAGACCCCCGGTGCAAAGTGACCGGCATCGAGGACGAGCGTCTACTGGTTGCCAGCCACATTAAGCCCTGGCGCGACTCCACCAATCCGGAGCGCCTCAATGGCGCAAACGGGATCATGCTTTCCCCGCATGTTGATGCCCTCTTCGACAAGCACCTCCTGACTTTCGAGGACGATGGGCAGATTCGGGTGCATACAGCGCTCCCAAGGGACGTGCTAGATCGCTGGTGTATCCAGCCTGATCGCAGCGTCGAGCGCTTTAGGCCTGAGCAACGCCGCTTCCTGGCGCACCATCGCAAGTGCTTCGCCCAACGACTAGGCTAGACGTTCGGGCTATCCCCTCTCAAAAAGCGAAATGTCGAAGTGATCAAGGACCTGATTGCCGCCGGCGGGCCTGGCCTGCTTATCCCGGTCGTGCTATTCGCCCTCTTGTTTTACGCCGTGCGAGGACTCTTTGGACTCCACGGACGCCGCAGTCAGCATCGTCGCGAATTCCTGGAACACTGGGATCCAAAACGCGTGGACGATGACCTTTGGCTGGAAGTGACGATCCGGCATCTCTACGGCACGCCCCTGCCTGCTCATGTCATCCGGACCGCGCTCTCGCATCCACATGCGAGCCAGGCGCTGCTTGATCTATCAGAACTCTGGGCATTTCTGGACTACAACCCGGAGACCCGCAATGTCAGCTGGCAGCACAAATGGCACCGGAGTCGCACCGCACGCGGTGCGCTGCGTCATTGGCCGGTCATCCGCTACTTCTTGTTCGCCCTCTCGAGCATGGCAGCTGCGTACTACGCCACGCGCATCGAGGGTCTAAGCCAATGGGTCTTCGCTGCCCTGGCTCTTATCCTCGGCGCCGTTGCCTTCCTGAGCCTATGGCACAGCGATGCTGAGAAGGTCGCTGCAAGAGTTGGCGAGGCATGGATCGAGCGGATCAATGCAACTTCGACCATCGGCCCGCCGCCCGACAAGGCATTATAAATGGACCTCACACGATCGTTCCCATAACTGTAACTTGGGATCGTCTGCCTTACTTCGAGTCCCAAGGGGAGTGGCCGCTTCCACGTAGTAGCTGGACAGCACCTGCCGCGGCTCCGGAGCAGGTCCTGCCACTTCGTACGGCACTGGGCAATGTTTCTAGATGTGTAAAGCCAGCACGTTGTTCACAGTTATCGGAATTCTGGAGATAGGCGGGTTGTAGCCGAGGCTGGCATGGGGTCGATGCCAGTTGTAGGTGTGCAGCCAGTGGGGCAGTTCAGCAGCTCGCTGGTCGGAAGTGTCGTAGCTGCGGGCGTAGGCCCACTCTCGAAGGCTGGTCTGGATGAACCGTTCGGCCTTGCCGTTGGTTCGCGGCGTGTAGGGGCGCGTGCGGCGATGCTTCAAGCCCAGTCGCCGGACTGCGCGGGCAAACAGTGCAGAGCAATAGCAGGCGCCGTTGTCGGTGAGGACCTGGCGGAAGGACACACCCAGCGTCCGGTAGTAGCGCAGGGCCGCGATCAGCGCATGCACCGCGCTGATGGCCCGCTCATCTTTCTGGATGCAGGAGAACGCGACCCGAGAGTTGTCATCGATCGCGACATGGACGTACTCCCAGCCGGCGCCGTCACTGGACTGGGTGCGATCGCCCGTGACCCGGTGTCCGGGACGCCGGAAGCGTCCAAGCTTCTTGATGTCCAGGTGCAGCATGTCGCCGGGGTTGGGATGCTCGTAGCGGTTCTGGGGACGCGGTGGCTCCAGGGCCGAGAGCCGGTTGAGACCGGCCCGTCGAACGATCCGGGCGACGGTGCTCTGACTCAACCCCAGCGCATCGCCGATCTGTCGATAGGTCTGGCGCTCGCGCCGCCGCGCCAGCACTTGCGCCGTCACCGATGCTGGCGTCGCATGGGGGCACCGCGCGGGCTGGGAGTTGCGATCCACCAGCCCAGCCACCCCTTCGCAGCGGAAGCGATCGAGCCACTTGTAGGCGGTACGCGGACTGACACCGCACGCCTGCGCAGCTTCTACCACCCGCAATCCTTCTTGCAGGACCCGGCGCACCAGCAGCGCTCGACCATGGGGCGTCAATCGGGCATGTTTATGCAGGTTCATCCGGGGCTCCTGGGGCTGGGTTGGCTTCGTAACCCCCCATCTTCCAGAGACGCCCCGGATGAACAACCTACTGAAAGATCACAGCTAGAGTGCCCGACCTGCGGGCAGCTTCACGAGAACTCGTTTGGTGAAAGGTTCTCGTTGGCGCAGGATGAGAGTCGCACAGACGATGTCTTAGTAGAGGTGATGAATGCTCAGGCGATTGTCTCTGGTGAGATCGCCATCAGTCGTCAGCGCCTCAAAGACGCCACCGAGGACGAGCAACGGTTCAATAAGCTTCTCACTCGCAGACGGGGGCAGGTCACGTTCGCGCGTCTACTTGAGCGAGCAGGGCAAAAGCGATTCTCCTCACAGCTGGACGATCAGGTTGCTGATCTTGTTCAGGAGATCGCCACTTTGGACTATCGGATCAAGCAGGCGGCTGAGCGGCTAAGAAATGCGCGCTCAACCGAGCGAAGAAAGGGGATTCTTGAGACCTATGCTGGATTGTTGACCGGCTTCTCCAGGAAGCTCAGCGTCATGTTCCAAGACGAATTCTTTAAGTCGCTAATGCTGAAAATTCAAGAGACGGGAAGTGACCGGCCACGTGCCATCCTCGCTTACGTCTATGCAATCCTTCATCTCATCTGGGATGCAGAGGATGCAGTGAGATGCCCGATTGTGCTCGATTCGCCCAAGCAGCAAGATCAGGATGACATCAATCACCTAAGTCTTCTTCACTTCATTAGGGACGAAAGGCCGTCTGGATCTCAACTTATCCTGCTGCTGGTCGACGACGCAGAGGTTGATTTCGGCTGCGACCCATTGGTGTTGAACACGAAGTATTCGCTGCTCTCCACCGACGAATATGAGCAGACATCTGAGGTAATTCGTGGTTTCCAAGCCATTCGAGAGATGTCGGCACATTGATCCTCATTGCGGCAACTCGTTGTAGGGCTTCTCCAGTCGGAAAGTCCTGGTCATCTGTCGCGGCTAACTCAGTCAGTATGGGGGCGTATGTACAACTTGTTGATGGTGTATCGGGAGGGGACTTGGGATGAGGACGAGTTCATCCTTGAGCTGCCACGTTACCTTGAGCACACTGTTCCGCCGCTAGCAGAGCGTTTTGGTACCTTGAATGCGGATACTATCACTGCCCTTAAGGGGCTTCCCACGCTGTTTGCCTATGAAGATCGAGGACGCAACGTTGGACTGTCTTCGCAGGTCGGTCGGATCGAGGACATCCAAGTTCGTTACGGGGGTGTGCGGATCACTTGGTCCATTGACGCGAGAATAGGCCCTATCCCCGCTACACGCCTAAAGGAGATGTTTGGCCAGTTGGATATCTCGGAGCGAAACTGGGAACATACGCGCACCCACTGGGCGGTGAAGGACGTTGATCTGCTAGATGTCCTGGTTCGAAACGGCATCTTGCAGGATGACCCATCTCCGCCCCCCAAGGTCTTCGTTTCCTATTCTTGGGATTCCCCTGAGCATCTGGAGTGGGTCCGTAGGCTAGTGATTGATTTGCGGGCGAACGGTGTCGACGCAATCTCGGACCGAACACACCTTCGGTTCGGACAGGACCTGCCCCATTTCATGGAACAGGCTGCTGCCTGTGATCGGGTGATCGTGGTCTGCACCGAAAACTACATGAACCGCGCAAACCAGCGCTTGGGCGGGGTTGGGTATGAGCATCTGGTGACCGCCGCACAGCTTGCCGATGACCCCTTGTCTATGAGATTCATTCCCGTCATCAAGGATCAGAGAGATGCCGGAAACACCCCTGTAAATCTTAGGGGAAGGATGTTCGTAGATCTCAGTGATGGGCCGGGATACAACACCAACTTCCAAGCGCTGGTCCGGGATATTTATAATGCCGTCCCTCCCGTCCCGCCCCTCGGTCGACGACCGCAGTTTTAGGTGGTTGGATTTTACCAAAGATAGAACTTGCGAGGGTCGGACGACGCCCCCGTAATGACCCAGTGATTTCCTGCTCAGGTGCTACCTTTGAGGAGAGCACGATGAGCCAAGTGATGGACGAAGAGATCAAACGTTGGACGGCGCGGCGCAAGTCGGCGCTGGTGCTGGAGATCATCCAGGGCAAAACGACGGTGGCGCAGGCCAGCCGGCAGTTTGACCTGACGCCCTCGGAGATCGAGAGCTGGGTGGAGGACGCCAAGCGCGGCATGGAGAACGCGCTTCGTGCCAAGCCCGAGGACGTGCGCGAGCAGTACGAACGGCAGCTCAAGGACCTGCAGGAAGCCTATGGCGAGGCGATGCTGGAGCTGCGCGCACGAAAAAAATTGGCGTCCCTGTTGGGCAAGGACGAGACCTGATGGTCACGATCCAGCAGGGACTGCGGGCGGACGGGTTCGAAGTTTCGATGGTGAGACTGTGCCGCTGGTTCGGGGTGGCTCGACGCAGCGTGTACTACCGGCCCACCAAGGCGCCGCCATCGGTGAGGCCGGAGTTGGCCGGACCGATCAAGGCCTTGATCGAGGAGGAGCCATCGTTCGGTTACCGGACGGTGGCCGGGTTGCTGGGGATGAACAAGAACACGGTGCAGCGGGTGTTCCAGCTGATGGGCTGGCAGGTCCGCAAGCGGGCCGTGGGTATGCGACCGCGGATCCAAGCGCTGCCGTCGGTGGCACAGGCGCCTGACGAGCGCTGGGCGACCGACCTGTGCCGGATCTGGGGTGGCCGCGATGGCTGGCTGACCTTGGCTGTGGTGATCGACTGCTACACCCGGCAACTGCTCGGCTGGCAGCTCTCACGCAGCGGCAAGGCCAGTACCGCAGCCGCCGCGCTGGAGCAGGCACTGATCACCCGCTTCGGGACCTTGGGACGGGTGCAAAGCCCCTTCCTGCTGCGCTCGGACAACGGTTTGGTCTTCACCAGTCGCGACTACACGCGGCTGGTCCGCAGCTATGGCCTGCGCCAGGAGTTCATCACCCCGCACTGCCCACAGCAGAACGGAATGGTGGAGCGGGTCATCCGCACGCTCAAAGAGCAGTGCGCACATCGCCACCGGTTCGAAAGCCAGCAGCATGCCAGCCGTGTGCTCGGCGACTGGATCCAGTTCTACAACCACCGGCGTCCGCACCAGGCGCTGGGCATGAAGACACCCGCCGAGGCATACGCTTTAGCGGCCTGACCTGTGCAGGAACCGCTGGGTCATTACAACAGGTAGTACGACGCCTCGCTGAAGCCATGCCGGCGGCACAGCTCCTTGACCGGTAGACCGGCCTCGGCCTCACGCAGGAAGCCGATGATCTGCTCTTCGCTGAAACGCTTCTTCACGTCCAATCTCCTTCTCGTTGGGGATTGGACTCCAAAGCAGCCTGCTACTCAATTGCGGGGGGACGTCGCAACTCGGCATACATCCGCTTGAGCTTGGCGTTCTCGGACTCGAGCTCCTTGACCCGTCGCAACTCGGACGCCTCCAGGCCTCCGTACTTGCTCTTCCACTGGTGGCACGTCGCTGTGCTAATGCCGACCTGACGGCAAAGATCTTTGACGGGCACGCCTGCATCGCCCTGTTTGAGTGTCGCGGTGATCT
This sequence comes from Luteimonas sp. TWI662, assembly GCF_039673825.1. Classification (NCBI taxonomy): domain Bacteria; kingdom Pseudomonadati; phylum Pseudomonadota; class Gammaproteobacteria; order Lysobacterales; family Lysobacteraceae; genus Luteimonas; species Luteimonas sp. TWI662. Next base: position 40,667 of record NZ_JBDJMI010000018.1, read on the forward strand.
GCGTCTCGATGAACTTCGATGTGCGCATGGAACCTCCTGGCTGGGAAACGATGCCAGAAAGATCTACTTATGCGGCGCCTGCCGATCGGGAGAGCTTACGGTCTCTGCGGTTCCATTTCGCTTAGCTACTAGGATGCGAGAACTAAGATTCGGTCTGGCTCGCTTACATCGTTAGCGAAAACCTTAACTCTCACTGTAGTATGGAGGAGTGGTAATGTTAGCAGCCGCTGGTTCAAGACGTTGCAGACTGCCAATTCTTTATTCGGCGTACAAAGCTCGCCATTGAAGACCAGCTCTCCAACCACAGTGCAATTCGGATCGTCGGTCAGCGTGATCGTGGTTTCTCCGTCAGGAGCAGCCAATGTACCGATTGCAATGCATGAATCGGTAGCGGTGACAAGATCTGACGTGATTTGGTCAGGAACCACACCGATCTCGTAATCCATAACAAGAATCAGAGAATTTGGCGGCGGAAGAGTAATGACTTGCTTCATGGATCCTTCTTTCTCAATCCCCTGATAACTTGAAGCCCCTGCTGCCTGCTGCAATTCAAACATTATGGATGAAGCTGTTGCGGAGCGCCTGTGCTGTTGAGCCTCGACACAGGCTGGTGATCGGGGACAAAATTGCCACTTTTGGTTCCTGGATTAGTGGTACCGCAAGAATGACAATGCGTCGCCTGTCCAATAATTTCTACAGCACAGCTTTTCTCTGGTTAAAAGGCATGCGCAGCGGACCCCTCCGGCACTGAAGCTCCAGCAAACGGACCCAGCTCAAGCAACCTTCAAGCTAATTTTTCAATGTCGTTATCGAATCAACTCAACTTCGCTGAGCGATCCTAATCTCTTGGGCTGAGATGCATCATGAGGCCGCATGTGAAAAACACCTCCAAGCATGACTCTCGCCGCCCCATGCGCCTTCGAATCCAAGTAACTCTCTAACTTATCAAATCCATCGCCCCCACTCAACTGCATGGAGGCGTGGGTTTCCACCACCAACATTGAGTCCTCATTCGGAAAAATTACAATCACACCTTCACTAGAAACACCCCAAGCAGTTATCATTATCCTACGACCGTCATAGAATTCTGGGTTCGAGAGAACCTGGATGTAAGTTGTCGCACAGTATGTTCGTGTTGGATCGTTTCCAACCAATGAGCATCTAACTCCATCCAGATCATCAGCCCCCTTCGATTTGCCAGAAACACCTGAACATGAAGATAAGAAAAATAGAACCATAGCGGAGACGGTTATCCTAATCATGGCAACCTTGTTATGTAATCTTTCGCGTTCAGCACATTGTCATCAGTGCGATCCGATGACATACCGATGAAGTCGAACTTTAAAATCCCCCTATCAGGGAGCGAAACGTAGGCATTAGCTTCGGCTGAGAGTGCCCGCTCCATATCACCACTAGTAGCGAAGCTACCGCGCCAGCCACGATTCCAGACTGCATTTCCTGATCCAGAGAAATTTCTGTTGGCGGGGTGTGTATGCACAATTGCAGTTCTAACGCCCGGCCCACGATATACCTGACCAGCCTCAACGCTATTGCTATCTCCAAGCCGGAAGCTAAAGACAGCGAACGGCTTATTGCCAGAGCCTAAATTCACAATGTCAGCACCCACCTCTCGCCCAGTAACCGCTGTCACCGGACGAGCGACTCCTGCAAAGGAGCGCGCGGAACCGGCTTCGCTTGATTGGTTGTTTGGCATATTGTTCAAGCGTCTAATGTACGCCTCCGGGCTCCGCTGCACGTCCTTCAACCGAGTTGAGCTTAGCCCAATAACGGTACTACCATTCACACAGGTACCGATTCTCGTTCCAATACAGGGCGCTCGGCCGTCAGGATCAGTGAACCTATAAGGATTACTATATGCGTATCGGTAGCGACTGAACATCATGACCGGACTGCCCAACGAATTCACAGGATCGATACTAAGAAAAAGCTCCTAGCTGTGGATCATAGTACCGCTGCTGCATGTAAGTCAGTCCAGTGGCTGCATCCTGCACATGCGCACTATATCCAGGCCCATCCGCTAATGCAGGGGTCAATTGCGCACAGCAGGTCTCCTACTCCTGTAAGCTCCCGGTAATCCCCCCGTTTTTAGCGAACAGCAGAAGTGGAGCTAAGCGGCGAGTGCCAGTTTCTGCATCGGTGTGATCCCTCCGAGCGCCATGTTCGGGCGCTCGTGGTTGTAGGTCCAGAGCCAGCGCGTGGCTTTGTCCTGCACTTGCTCGAGTGTCTCGAACAGGGTTCGGGCAAGCCAGGCGTAGCGGACGGTCCGGTTGTAGCGCTCAATGTAGGCTTTCTGCTGCGGCTTGCCCGGCCGGATGTGTTGGATCTGGATGCCCTGTCGCTCTGCCCAGGCGAGCAACGCGCCGCTGATGTACTCGGGACCGTTATCGCAGCGAATGATGCTCGGTTTTCCGCGCCACTCGATGATCTGCTCCAGGGAGCGGATCACGCGTGCCGACGGAGCGACAGGTCGACTTCGATCCCCAGCCCTTCGCGGTTGAAATCGTCCAGAACATTGAACAGCGGGAAGCTCCGACCGTCGCTGAGCTGGTCGTGCATGAAGTCCATCGACCAGACTTCGTTGATCACATCGGGCACCGCCAGCGGCTCGGGTTTCTCGCGCAACAGCCGCTTCTTCGGCTTGATCCACAGGTTCAACTCCAGCTCCCGATAGATCCGGTAGACCCGCTTGTGGTTCCAGCCGAAGCCCTTGACGTTCCGCAGATGCGGGAAGCACAGGCCGAAGCCCCAATCGCGATACGCCGTCGTCAGCCGCACCAGCCAGTCAGCGATGCGAGCGTTCTCCTCGCTCGCCTTCGCCTGATAGCGAAAGCACGTCTCACTGACCTCGAACGTCCGGCACGCATGCCGGATGCTCGTGCGGCCACCCTCGAGTGCCGATCGGGCCATCTCACGTGGAAGAGATGGCCTCACCACTTTTTTTTAAAGTGCTTCCTTGAGCAGATCAGCGCTGAGCTGAGCGTCGGCGTACATCTCCTTCAGCCGCCGGCTCTCCTCCTGGAGCTCCTTGAGCTGGAACATCATCGACGCGTCCATGCCGCCGAGCTTGCTGCGCCATTTGTAGAACGTGGCCGAGCTGATGCTGTGCTCGCGTCACAGCTCGGGTACCGGCGTGCCGGCCTCGGCCTGCTTGAGCACGGCGATGATCTGACTGTCGGTGAAGCGAGCCTTCTTCATGGAACCTCCTCAGGAAAGCGCACGAGAAAATTCCACTTCTGATGTCAGCTAATCTGCGGGGGATTACCGTCGCAGCGCGCCTTTGGTCAGATACCGACAGTGTCGCCGATCGGAGGAGGCTTATTCTGAGATTTCCTAAGGCCGCATAGGCCAAGGCTTGCTCCTTCATAACGTTACACCTGAGCGGGAAATCACTGGCTCATTACATATCATCATAATCCGCAGGCATGATCACTTTTCGTCACCCCTTCATGAGAGGCGTCACTCTTGTGCCTGCATGCCGCTGAAATCTCTGCTTCTGCCGCCGGGCGGGGAGGGAGGACACACCCTGCTAATGAGTCACACACCCACGAGTTGGTTCTCTGGCGTCCCGGACACATCATTGACTACCGCTGCTGATCTCGCACATCGACTCTGATGTCTTGAATTCCTTCCATACCACTGCGAGGTGAGACGACCCTCCCCGTCACCGGCGACAATAGGTCACCCAACCTGTCATTCTTTATACTGTCAAACGAATTCGCACGAAACCTTCCCCTCAGCCTGACTTTCTTATATCCAAACTCAGATAAAATCCCCTCCAACTGCTCGCGCGTACCCAATACCCGGATTGATCTTCCGTACTGCATATCAAGGTAGTCTTCTTCACTTGCAAACAGCGCCACCTGCCCACCATCCACCGCCAAGTATCCAATAATCCAAATCTCCTTACCGTCTGCCGCCAAAGGATAGGATGCCAAGCGGATGAAATCGGTAGGACAGAATTCCGCCCGCTCACGAGATAAACCACACACATGGCCACCCCAATCTCGTTGATTTCGCTCCTTAGCGGAGATTCCAGGGTCTAATTTTACTGAAGAACCCTCCTTAGATTCCTGACTGCAAGCAGCAATCCCTAATAAAATCATAGAAACAAAAATTGATTTTATCACCTTACTTTTCATTAGATAATATCTAATTGATGAGAATATCATTCTTCCAGCCTCGGCACGCTACTAATAATAACACCGCGCCCATTAAATCGGTATAATCCACCAGGATCAGACACGTAGCGCATTGGAGCAGAGCTAGAACCAAACCAATGAAGATCATTGCTACTAAATGGCGAATAACCTTTCGCCCCATTACTTAGTATCGGGTGAGTGTGAATTGTTGGCATTTCACTACCGAAGCCTCCTCGCACAGTATAGCCAAGCCCATCCCCTCCGAACTCGTGCCCAACGGCTATATCGACAAGATAGAACCCACTGCCGACCCTTCCACCATCGATCCCAGCTTCAATCTCGACGCCAAAACGAGAAGCTATGGGTTGGAAAACGTGCTCAAAAGTCCTGGAAGCAGCATCCTCGGAACTATGCTTTATCTCCCCAACGGTTCCTCTGACCGACCTTACCGCTCTATCAGCTGCATTAAAACGACTCTGCGCATTATTGGCATTGAAATTTCCGTTAGGCCAACCACTACCACCATCAGCCGGATTGACTTGAATGATGGAAGTATTGTTTCCTGCGCCTCCGCCACATATACGCGAACCCGTAGTCCTTTCACACATCCCGTCAGGATCAGAAAACTTGTAAGGATTGTTAGCCGCATATCGATATCGACTGAACCCAGCAAGCGGCCGCTCATACGCCGTAACAGGATCAACGCTGAGAAAGACGCTAATGCTGGGGTCGTAGTAACGCTGCTGCATATAAATCAGTCCTGTAGCGGCATCCTGCACGTGACCTGTGTATCCAGGCCCATCTGCCAATGCAGGGGTCAATTGCGCACCGTAGGGCTCGTACTCCCGTCGTTCCACCACGTTACCCGCCTCATCCGTTAGCGCGACGACACTGCCGAGTGAATCGGTATGCACATATCTGACAACGGTCTGTGCTGCCACTGGCGATGCGCAGATAGTGGCCAGAAGCAACATCGTGAAGATACGCATCTGGGACATGGTCACGTCTCATCATCCTTTGAGCTTCGTTTAAGACCCGACCCGGGAGTGTCGTCAACGGCAAGCGAACCTCCGTTGGAACCTCGGCGAGCCGCACAGTCATCGTTTACATTGCTCTGAGGCCGAGATGCCGGAACGTACGCTGTTGGCACCCAAAGGTGTAAGGCGCCCGAGCCTTGCATTGCCGGCCTCCGATTCACTCGGCGAATTACCAAGAACTGTGCATGGTCATCCCGGCCGAGCAACTGCATTAGGTGCGCTTGGCCTTGTAGCTTTCCCGCACCGGCGCTCACGGCCCTTGATCCGCACATCAGTAACCCCACTCGGAACAGCCCTGGGCGTGACACGCGGCCACTTGAAGCACCCCGGGACACAAGGCGTCCCAATTGAATCTCGTCCCTCCCGCCGTCTCGATAGTCCCGTCCAGATAGATCCTGTAGTAACTGGCGCCCGAGACCGGTCTCCACGTGATTCTGCACCAGTCTGGCCCTACCTGTTCCATTGAGATGCCCGTCGGGACACTTGGAACCGGAACAGGCCGTTTCACGACTATTGTTCTCTGCGTGGAGTAGGGACCACAGCCAGCGAAGTTGCACCCGCGAACACGATGTTCGTAAGTCCCGTCGGCACGGCCCGCAAAGGGCCAACTCAAGTCAGAGGGATTGCCCACACCAGTCCAGTTGCCGCCATTTACTCTCTGCTGGAGTTCGTACTTGGTTGCAGTGGCTACAGTCGTCCAACTCGCGGTGTAGTTACCGTCCTGACTGAGTGCCGGGAGCGACAGCGAAGGTGCACCTGTCGGAGCGAACGCGACCTGCGTGCTACCCACTGGCGAGTATCCGGTACAGCCGCCTGCGTTGCAGGCACGCACGCGATACTGGTAGGTACCAGCAGCCTTGTCGGCGAAGGCCTTGCTTGTCCCGGCGGCATTGTGCGCAAGCGTCCAGCTCCCTCCGTTAAGACGCTCTTGAAGTTCGTAGCGCGCCGCCGAAGCCACACTCCCCCAACTAACAGCAAAGCTTCCCGTGCTGTTGGTCGCCGGTGTAGAAATCGTCGGCGGGGTCGTCGGCGGGAGCGTAACCACAACGGTCTTCTCAGCAGAGAACGCGCTACAGCCGGCTTCGTTGCACGCTCTGACGCGATACCCCCAACTTCCACTACTCCTACCAGTGACCGCAGCGCCCAAACCAGACGCCGGGAGTGCACTCCACGCGCCACTTCCCAAGCGTTCATGCAGCTCATACGTCGCAGCAGTGGAGACGCTCACCCAGCTCACCGAATAAGTCCCGGTACTGTTGGCCGCAGGCGCCGTCAAAGTGGTAGACACGGGAGGGTAGAGCACAAGGACTGTGACACCTTGCGACCAGGCGCCGCAGCCGGCGTCATTGCACGCCCTGACTCGATAGTTCCAGTTGCCCGCCGCTCTCCCCGCTGCAGAATATGTACGCTCCGATGCAGTGGACAACGTACTCCATTCAGCCGCGCCACCTTTCTGCTCCTGCAACTCATATCGCGTCGCCGCTGCTTGCGCAGTCCAACTGACGATGAAAGCACCATTCAAGCCTGTTGCAGGCGCGGTGAGTACCGGCGAGCCATTCGGCGGCAGGAGTACCGTCACAGACCGCTCAACACTCCAGCTACCGCACGCCGTGGCGCTGCACGCGCGCACCTGATAGCTCCAGATGCCGGCGCTCTTGCCGGATAGCGACTTGCTTACGCCACCTGCATTGTGAATGACGCTCCAGCCGCCACTGTTCACCCGCTCTCGAAGCTGGTAGCTGGTCGCGACGGCCGCCACCGTCCAACTGACCACGTACGCACCTGTCGCGCTGGATCCAGGCGCCGTCAGTACCGGAGTAGAGAGCGCGATGGCGTTTTCCACTTGTGCAAGAAGACTTCCATTGAGATAGACGTAATCGATTGTCTTACCGCTTCTCTCGTCGCGCTGAAAGCGTAGGGCACCATCAAGGCCATAAATCGAATAGATCTTCTGCCCATCCCTTGAAGAGAGCACCCGGCGATTATGGGCATCGTAACGATACTGCTCCGCACCAGAGACCTCTCGCAATCTATTCCCGTGATCGAAATCGTAGATCACACCATTCCGATTAGCGAGATTCCCTCGCGGGTCGTACCCCATGCCGATGACGGTCCCACCACTCGTGGCGTTAGTGACGTTGGTCAGGCGATTCCTGCCGTCGTAGACATAAGCATGGTTCCTCAGCTTAGTCCCGCTAGTCACGCGCCCACTCTTGATGTTGTCCAGGACATCGTATGAGTACATCGCGACGCCGAACATCGGCGAATCCACTCTTGTCAGGCGATCCAATGCGTCATACGCCATGGAGCGATCTCCACGACTTCCTGCACGACCGTCGCTGATCGCCACGACGTTCCCATGGCCATCGTAGTCGTATCCATCATTCAGAGCGGAATTCGCGGAGCACGCGCCTCCAGAGAAATCGCAACTGGTGTCAGGCAAACCCCGCGCATTCTGGCTCAGGCTATGCGTAATGCCATTTCCGTAGACGAACTGCCTCATCCCTCCGTTTGGAAAGTAACTGACACCCGTGGCGTATATGCCAGATCGAGTGGCCTGCCCCAATGCATTCGGGGCGTAGTCGGTCGCAACCCCACCCGGCGTCACATGCCCCGCAAGATGACCTTGTGCATCGTACTGGTAGGTTACGACCCACAGATGAGCATCAATACCGAAGGCCTCCGATTCCAGAAGCCGTCGCTTGTTGTAGGTGTAAGCGTTGGTCACGACTGCGCCGACGCCGCCGTTATCGGTGGACACCGTGGCCGGAAGACCATCCTTCGTATAAGTCCACGCCTGGTTGCCTCTTCCGTCCGGGAAGCTCAGAGTGCGAAGCCGATTTCGGCTGTCGTATGTCCGCGTGATTCTTTGCGCTGCCGGAATGCTCTCGAGACCGCAACTCGAAGGATCTACATCCTCGACCCCTGACTTACTCCACAGCACGTTACCCACCCCGTCGTAATCAGTGACAGTGACTCCAGACTCCGGATCAATTGACTTGCACAATAGCTGACCGGAATTGTAAACATAACGTCTCGTCAGCGCCGTCGCACCCGTTCCATTTCGCCGCGTAATCGAAATGGGCTTTCCAAACACATCACGTGAAATATCGGTAAAGGCGCCGGCAGGATGAGAGATAGCAATCGGGAAATCAGTTGACGGCCTGTCCCACGCGAGATAGTTTGTCGTCACTCTGGCTGTCGTGCCTTTCGGAGGAGTAACCCGAGTCTTGAAGCCCGCGACGTATTCTGTCGCTGTGTTGAGCGGACCCAGCTCGGAATCTGCGGTCTCCTGAACAACGCGCCCCAACCCGTCGTAGAACGTCCAGGCTCCCGAGCTCAGTGTATCAACCGCCCCGGGATATGATGCAAAGGTGACTCGACCCTCATGGTCGTAGGTAAAACGACTGAATCGCTGCGTGCCAGCAGGATCACGGCTATCATACTCGCGAACAACCACTGGCCGAAGCAGTCCGTCCAGGTAGCTGACCCTCTGTCCGTAACCATTGGTGACGGTGTGCCGCCAATGCCCCGCCTGTACACCGTACTCAGCAGTCATGACGTAGTCATAGGCGTGCGAGGTGCTTGACCATTCAACTGTGTCCGCAGCAGGGTAATCGATCCGCTTCAGACGCCCTATCGCATCGTAACTGTAGCTGTGGACGAAGCCATTCTCGTCCGTGACCGAGGTGACCCATCCCGAGTCATTTACCCTCGCCGACCAAGCTGTGCCGCTCGGGGCTTCAGGAGTCGCAGGATACGCGACCGACTGAGGATAACCGCGCTTCCAACCCGTCACTGTTGTGGTCTTGTTATTCCCATCCGTTATCGTCCTGATGGTCCCTCGCTGTCCACTTGCCACGGACGATGCAGTATCGTAGCCGAGCGACTGCACAGTTCGCCCGAAGCGCTTCATCACAAGAGGAACAGCCCAGTTAGCGTCGTAACTCGTTTCCGAAGCGACTGAACTTGCGCCGCCGTTGCATCCCGAAGCTTCAGGCGTTGAACTGACACAGGTGACCTTGGCCACCTGCCCCATTACCCATCTTTTCGTATTATCCGAGTAATAAGTCTCTTCCTTGCGCGCCGGACTCCCCGGGAGGGAGCTCGACAACTTCGCTCGCAACGCCCGAGCAAAATAGTCGAAACTCTCGACATCTCGAGAGAAGGTAACTCCCTGCTGGACAATGGCGGTGCGTTTGATTGGTCGAATATAGAGCGTCGATTCATCGTCGACTGCAGCCGACGATCCATACATGCTGGGGAACGGCGCGCTCGTCGCCTCGACATTCGTCATGTATGTATTGATCTCAGAGCGCAACACTTCGTCAGCTGCTGTCTTGACCCGCATGCCTAGCAATCTGCCGCTATTGTCGCCGTACCGAATCCCGAAGATATGCTCCTGCTTGGCACCATCAGGCTGCGTCACGACGACCAGCTTCTCGCCTGGGCACGTCATACAGGGGATCCTGCCCTCCGTACGACCGCCCTCGCGTGAGTACGCGTACTGCCACTGCATTGGCGGCAGGCCCGGACCGAAGATTCTCTTCTTGTCTAATGCATACAGATCATAGTGATCCGGAACACCCAGCGTATAGCTACCATCACCGCGAAGCCAACACGCGTTGGCTGGTGTACCACTGCGGTACTGCCTCATGTAGGAGAAGTCGAACACCCCTGTCGCACCCCCGGGATGTTTGATAGTCAAGCTGAAGTCATTCGGGTAGAACGCGGGCGGCTCGCACATATGCGAGGCACCATCCCATTGCTGGTACCTTGGATTCAACCCACCACTTCCGGAGTTTCCCAAGCCATATTGATAGCTCCACCTCGAACTGTCAGGCAGTATCACCTGCGATAACAGAGGAAAGCGGCGCATTCCAGCGGGGACGAGGTCCCTACTGTATGTGTACTTCCACTCCCGGCCATCAGCTACAACGCTGGAGATCTGATTTCCATCATACGCGATGGAGATAGATCTCCCATCGCTTGCATGGATACCCGTCAGTCTATCCCCCGAGTAGAGATAATCAACCCAGTTCCCATATCGGTCCTCGACGCGACTGGCCATCAGGTAGACTTTTACTCTCGCAAGCCTGCCTCCTGACGCATCTTGCATAACACCGGCGCCTCTCTCTAGGCCGATGTCAAAGAAGTATCGGTTCCCTTGGGTGTCTACGGCAACAAAGCCCTCTCCCGGGTAACCATTCTTCGTGCTCTGCGTGCAGCTGAAGCGGTGAAGATTTCTCGTACCCCAGAGGTAGGTCTTGCCGTCAGTAGGCACTGAGGCGCTTCCCGGCGGTAAGTACAGGACTTCGCCACCGTCCCCGTTGGGAAGATGCATGTGCACGCCTGACCAGATGTCAGAGACCTCGAAGGCAGAGCTGATCCTGGGGGACCAGAGACTTGAACATCGCGCCGTCGAGCCATTATCCGAAACATTCCATTTTGAACTGCCATCGAATGTACCTGACAGGTATGGAACATCGATCTCCCAGTTACCAAAGCCTCCAAGAGGCTCGACCTCCTTGAACGACTCCACATTGAACCTGCGACGGAGCTGCACAGGCAAGCCATTGCTCCCCGGAATCGCAACGTCAGTGACAGCGAACTCGCTCGAACCGTTGTAGAGATTGACAGAATCGCCGAAGAGGTCGGATCCAAGCGGCGCTACCTGGTCCGAGACGGAGAGGCGCTTGACGTACTCCAAGTGCGGCGTCAAAGGGGAGTCGCTCTGCGCATGCGCTTGGCCCCAGCCAAGTGCGACCAATAAGAATAGTGTCAGCCCGGTCTTTGACCTCATGCCCGCCCCCTAGCGTGCTTCTTCAACAAAATAATCGCCGACGCTGAATCGGATATCCGTCAACCCAATCTACTTTCCGACCAGCGAGTTCCCCGCAGATCGCTTTCGGTTCGCCATTCGGCATCCAACCGATCGAGCCCGACCCATACAAGAAGGGGCAGACATTGCGGGCAATGCCCACCCTCATTGGTTGATTAAACTCCCCAAGGCATGCTGCAAGTTGCGGTGATCCGAAACGCCCCCAAGAAAATCACCCATTCGTGCACGATGCATTGTCGCAAGCTAGCATGAGCCCGCCGTCTCGTCTGTAGGAATAGTCCTACACAGAGACACGAATGGCGGCGCGACGTCCAACCTACAATCCCCAGGAGCCTCGTGAACTCCGTGAGTCATCGAAGTAACCAGCTCAACCCGGCTCTCATCGCAGCTGCGCTTACTGTTGCGATTCATGTACTGATTGGATGGAGCCTTCTCAATCGCAGCACAACAGGCCAGTCCCATTCCGCGAGCGAGGAGCACGCCATCTACGTCGAGTTCATGACGTCCGTATCGAGAACGAACATGAGCCACTCCTACGACGCTGATTCAGACGACGACGGCTCTCGAGATGTGTCATTTCAGTCAGAGGCAGCGGTTTCTGAAGCGCTTGACGTGGAGCAAGGTTCCGAATCAGACAGATTGCTCTCAAGTAGCGGAGGTGCGGAGGCTTCTACACCGGAGGGCATCCACAACGGGACAACCGGACCCAGCATTGAGACCGGCATGCGCAGCACCGACGACTTTCAGCAGGAAACCGTGGCGTCTTACCATGCCGCTATTCGACAAAGGATCACCGAAGTCTTTGCTGCCCTTTACGGCGTCGATCTGCCACACGGCTGCGCGCTCGACCTCACGCTCGGCGCGGAGGGTTCTGTACTGGAGGCGACCACTTCTGGTGGATGCAAAGCCCCCCCCGAAATTGAAGACCAATTGGCCGCTGCAGCACTCATGGCCCAGCCGCTCCCATACCAAGGCTATGAAGCGGTGTTCAAACCGGCTATGACCTTGCGGCTGGATGAAGAGAGTGATGACGATTACTAATCGAGCTGATGGGTACTGACGTAACGACCGTCTTGCCTTCGTCGTCTAAAGGCACCCGATACTTATCGCGTACAACTGCCGATATCTGCGGAGACATGCTCTAGGAAGTCAGTCAGCGGGTGCTGGTCACTGCGGCGGAAATGCAGCAGCAGTCGGCATTGCGTCTACAAAGCCCAAGGGACACCTTCGATGGCCCTGCAGCGGTCAAAGTTTCCGCAAAACAAGGAAGCCGAGCCGCCAGCCGTTACGGCGCCCGGCGTCTTTCACCAACTACTGCTAATGCGCGTCCATGCGCTTTCCAGAGACCAACCTCGATCCGATTCCAACGGATTGATCGGTCAAACCCCAACCGGATTCGCCTTCTCCGGATCGATCTTATACAGCTTGATCGCCCGGGCCACATCCTTGCCGGTCATCTTGCCGTCCTTCGCCAGCGCGTCGATCGCCGCCTGGGCGATGTAGTAGCGGTCCACCTCGAAGTGGCGGCGGAGGTTGGCGCGGGTGTCGGAGCGGCCGAAGCCGTCAGTGCCGAGCACGGTGTAGGTGTGCGGCACGAAGGCGCGGATCTGGTCGGCGAAGGCGCGTACGTAGTCCGTCGCGGCGATCACCGGGCCCTGGCGGGCTTCCAGTTGTTCGGTCACGTAGGGCTTGCGGCGGGTCTTGGCTTCGGGGTTGAAGCGGTTCCAGCGTTCGGCGTCGAAGCCGTCGCGGCGCAGCTCGGTGAAGCTGGGGCAGGACCAGATGTCGGCGGTCACGCCGAAGTCCTTGTCCAGCAGTTCGGCGGCGGCGATGACTTCGCGCAGGATGGTGCCCGAGCCCAGGAGCTGGACGTGGGGGAGGTTGGAGGCCTTCTTTTTGCCCCCACCCGAAGCGGCGGGGCCGCTTCGACCTCCCCCGCTGGCGGGGGAGGTGGCCGACGTGTCAGCCGTGCTGGAGAGCAGGTACATGCCCTTGATGATGCCCTCGGCGGCCTCGGGGGTGACGGCCGGGTGCGGGTAGTTCTCGTTCATCAGGGTGATGTAGAAGTACTCGTCGCGCTGTTCGTCGAGCATGCGCTGCATGCCGTACTGCAGGATCACCGCCACCTCACCGGCGAAGGTGGGGTCGTAGCTGCGGCAGTTGGGAATGGCGCCCGAGAGCAGGTGGCTGTGGCCGTCTTCGTGCTGCAGGCCTTCGCCGTTGAGCGTGGTGCGCCCCGCGGTGGCGCCCAGCAGGAAGCCGCGGGCGCGCATGTCGGCCGCCTGCCAGGCGGCGTCGCCGATGCGCTGGAAGCCGAACATCGAGTAGTAGATGTAGAACGGCAGCATCGGCAGGTCGTTGGTGCTGTAGCTGGTGGCCGCGGCCATCCAGCTGGCGAACGCGCCGGCTTCGGTGATGCCCTCTTCCAGCACCTGGCCGGCCGCGTCTTCGCGGTAGTACATCAGCTGGTCGCGGTCCACGGGCTTGTACTTCTGGCCCTGCGGGGCGTAGATGCCCAGCTGGCGGAACAGGCCTTCCATGCCGAAGGTGCGGGCTTCGTCGGCGACGATCGGCACTACGCGCGGGCCCACCTGCTTGTCGCGCAGGATCACCGAGAGCGACTGCACGAAGGCCATCGTGGTGCTGATCTCGCGCTCGCCGGTGTCCTGCATCAGGCGGTCGAACACCTTGAGCTCGGGCGCCTTGAGGCTTTCGGTGCTCTTGCGGCGGCGCTGCGGCAGGAAGCCGCCCAGCTTTTCGCGGCGCTCGAGCAGGTACTGCACTTCCTCCGAATCCTTGCCAGGGTGGAAGAACGGGATGTCGCCGTCCTTGAGCGCGGCGTCGGAGACCGGGATCTTGAAGCGGTCGCGGAACGTGCGCACCGCGTCGTCATCGAGCTTCTTGGTGTTGTGGGTCGGGTTGAGCGCCTCGCCTGCGCTGCCGAGGCCGTAGCCCTTGACGGTCTTGGCCAGGATCACCGTGGGCTGGCCCTTGGTGTCCATCGCGTTCTGGTAGGCGGCGAAGACCTTGTGCGGGTCGTGGCCGCCGCGGTTGAGGCGCCAGATGTCGTCGTCGCTGAGGTTGGCGACGAGGTTGGCGGTCTCGGGGTACTTGCCGAAGAAGTGCTCGCGCGTATACGCGCCACCGAAGGCCTTGCAGTTCTGGTACTCGCCGTCGACGGTCTCCATCATCAGCTTCTTGAGCATGCCGTCCTTATCCTTGGCCAGCAGCGGGTCCCAGTAGCTACCCCAGATCGTTTTGACGACATTCCAACCGGCGCCGCGGAACTGGCCTTCCAGCTCCTGGATGATCTTGCCGTTACCGCGCACCGGGCCGTCGAGGCGCTGCAGGTTGCAGTTGATCACGAACACCAGGTTGTCCAGGCCTTCGCGGCCGGCCACCGAGATCGCGCCCAGGCTCTCGGGCTCGTCGGTCTCGCCGTCGCCCAGGAAGCACCAGACCTTGCGGTCGGTGCGCGGCATCAGGCCGCGGGCTTCGAGGTACTTCCAGTTGCGGGCCTGGTAGATGGCCGCGATCGGGCCCAGACCCATCGAGACGGTCGGCAGCTGCCAGTAGTCGGGCATCAGCCAGGGGTGCGGGTAGGACGAGACGCCCTTGCCGTCGACTTCCATGCGGAAGTGGTCGATCTGCTCTTCGCTGATGCGGCCTTCCAGGAACGAGCGGGCGTAGATGCCCGGCGAGCTGTGGCCCTGGGTGCAGATCAGATCCCCGGGGTGATCGGCTGAAGGCGCGCGGAAGAAGTGGTTGAAGCCCACGTCGTAGAGCGTGGCGCTGGAGGCGAAGCTGGCCAGGTGGCCGCCCAGGTCGCCGGGCTTGCGGTTGGCGCGCACGACCATCGCCATCGCGTTCCAGCGGATGATCGAGCGGATGCGCCATTCCAGGTCGCTGTTGCCCGGCATCTTCGGCTCGAGGTGGGCCGGGATGGTGTTGACGTATTCGGTGGTCGGCGCGAACGGCAGGTGGGCACCGGCGCGGCGGGTCAGCTCGACCATGTTCTCGAGCAGTTGGTGCGCGCGCTCGGGGCCGCCGACGTCGATGACCGCCTTGAGCGACTCGATCCACTCGCGGGTCTCGGTCGGATCGGGGTCGTTCTGCAGGACGTCGTTCAACCAGTTCATCAGATGTGCTCCAGCGCGGCGCGCGCGGCCGCGTGCAAGGGGTCGTTGTCGAACGGTCGATTCTAACAGGCGCGTTCCGCCCGGCGGGCCGGTCCGCAGGCGGCGGACAGCGCGTTCCAGCGGTGCACCTGGCCCGGTCCGGGCGGCCGGGCCGCGCAGCCATTGCCCGATTGCGGGCGGCCCGGCCGTCCGCCATGATCCCGTGTTCAGGGGAGGATGCGGCATGATGGCGCCCCCCGCCCGCGCCCGAGCCCATCCCGATGCCCCATACCGCCTCGCGTTCCAGCCGTTGGCAGTTGCCTGCGCTCGGGGTGGCGATCGTGCTGATCGTGGTCGGCCCATTCCTGATCATGCGCGCGGCGATCGGCGAGGCCGAGGACGCCACGGTCGAGGTGGTGCACACGCGCGAGGTGCAGACCCTGGTGCAGGCGATCTCGGCCGACGCGCGCAGCCTGGAGGCGGCGGCGATCGCGCTGACCCGCGGCATCGATTCGCCGCTGCTGCGCGAGCGCATCCGCGATGCGCGCGAGCGGATCATGCCCAATGTGGCCGCGGTGCTGGAACTGACCCGGGACAACCCGGCGCAGCAGGCGCGGCTGGGCGCGCTGCGCAACATGCTCGAGCAGCGTCTGGCGCGGATCGACAAGGTGATCGATGCCGAGCAGGCGGCGACCAATCGGCAGATCGACGAGATGATCGTGCTTTACCCGATCCAGCGGCTGGTGACCGAGGCGGTGGCCGAGGAAGAGGTACTGCTGCTGGACCGCAAGGCCGCGGCCGCGCGCGCCAACCGCGATGCCGAGCTGTCGAGCTGGGTGGCGATGGTGGTGCAGTTGCTGCTGCTGGCCGCCGCCATTTACTTCGCGCTGCGCCAGCAGACCGGCCGCGTGGCCGCCGAGCGGCAGGCGCTGAGCGCGAGCGGCCGGGCGCTGGCGGTGCTCGACAGCGTGCGCGAGCCGATCGTGCTGGTCGACAAGCAGCAGCGGGTGGTGATGCACAACGCCGCGTTCGCCGAGCTCTACGGCGTGGACGACGACGCCCGCGGCCATGCGCTGGCCGAGATCGGCGACGGCGCCTGGCAGGACGCCGAGACCATACGCCGGCTGCACGACGTGCTGGCCCGCAACCGCGAGCTGTGGGATTACCGGCTGAGCCAGGCGACGGTCGACGGGGTGGAGCGCACGATGCTGCTCAATGCCCGGCGCATGCCGCTGCCCGACCGCGACGATGCGGTGGCGTTGATCACTGCGTCCGACGTGACCGCGCAGAGCATCAGCGAGCGGCAGATCCGCGAGCTCAACCAGCAGTTGGAAGGCAAGATCGAGCAGGTCTCCGACGTCAACCGCGAGCTGGAGGCCTTCAGCTATTCGGTCTCCCACGATCTGCGTGCGCCGCTGCGGCACATCGCCGGCTTCGCCGACAAGCTCGGCCGCCATCTGGGCGAGAACATCGACGAGAAGAGCAGCCACTACCTCAATGTCATCGGCGGTTCGGCGCGGCGCATGTCCACGCTGATCGACGATCTGCTGGTGTACTCGCGCCTGGGTCGCAGTGCATTGCGGCTGCAGAGCGTGGACCTACAGACGATGGTGGCCGATGCGCGCGCGATGCTCGACAGCAACGCGAAGGCCGAGAAGCCCGACCACCGGATCGAGTGGACGATCGCGCCGCTGCCGATCGTGGTCGGCGACGAGAACATGCTGCGGCAGGTGTGGTTGAACCTGCTGGGCAATGCGGTCAAGTACAGCAGCGGCAGCGAACCTGCGACGGTCGAGGTCACCTGCCGGCGGCTGGACGACGGCGGCTACGAGTTCTCGGTCCGCGATAACGGCGCGGGCTTCGACATGCAGTACGCGGGCAAGCTGTTCGGCGTGTTCCAGCGCCTGCATTCGGCCAGCGAGTTCCCCGGCACCGGCGTCGGGCTGGCCAGCGTGCGGCGCGTGCTCGGCCGCCACGGCGGGCGGATCTGGGCCGAGTCGGCCCCGGGCCAGGGCGCCTCGTTCTTCTTCACCCTTCCCGCCTCCGCCCAGGAGCCGGGCCTTCTGTCCTCACCAGGAAAACAGCAATGAGCGAAATCCGCACCATCCTTCTCGCCGAGGACAGCCCGCACGATGCCGAGATGGCGATCGATGCGCTGCGCGAGGCCAATCTCGCCAACCCGATCGTGCATGTCGAGGACGGCGTCGAGGCGGTGGACTACCTGTTCCGCCGCGGCAAGTTCGCCGACCGCGCCGAGGGCGACCCGGCGGTGCTGCTGCTCGACATCAAGATGCCGCGCATGGACGGCCTGGAAGTGCTCAAGCAGCTGCGTGACCACGAGACGCTCAAGCGCATGCCGGTGGTGATCCTGTCGTCCTCGCGCGAGGAAAGCGACCTGGCCCGCAGCTGGGACCTGGGCGTGAACGCGTACGTGGTCAAGCCGGTCGATGTCGACCAGTTCTTCGACGCGGTACGCACGCTGGGCAAGTTCTGGGCCGTGCTCAACGAAGTGCCCGAGGAAGAGTGAGCCCGCATGGCGGACGATGAGGGACATGGCGCGCGGGCTGGACGCCTGCGCGTGCTGATCGTCGACGATTCGCGCGACGATGCCGAACTGGCCGAACTGGCCCTGCGCGACGCGGGGCTGGCGGTCGAGACCCGACGGGTCCACGGCGAGGCGGCGCTGGTGGAAGCGCTGGAGGCCTTCGCCCCGCGCGTGGTGCTGTCGGACGTCAACCTGCCCGGGTTCTCGGGCGCCGAGGCGCTGGCGCTCACCCGGCAGCTGCGCCCGGGCGTGCCCGTGGTGTTCATGACCGGCTCGGCCTACGGCCTGCCGGGCGACGAATTGCCCGAGGGCGATGCGCTGGTCCACAAGGACCAGCTCGACCGCCTGCCGGCCACGCTGGCCCAGGTGCTGGCGGCGGGGGACGGCGAGGCGGAATGAGGGCGGTGGGATTGGGGCGAACGCCCCTTGCCCCCACCCGGCACGCGGCGCGTGCCGACCTCCCCCGCGATGCGGGAGAGGTGACTGATCGCGCGACGCGGTTAGCTCCTTCCCCCGCCTGCGGGGGAAGGCTGGGATGGGGGCGCTTTCTGCGCGGCGCTGGTCAAGCAGCATTCCGCTGAAGCCCCCGGCCCCCACCCGGCACGCGGCGCGTGCCGACCTCCCCCGCGATGCGGGGGAGGCAACTGATCGCGCGACGCACTTGGCGCCCTCCCCCGCGATGTGGGAGAGGTGACTGATCGCGATACCGCGGGCGGGCGCAGTGGCTTTGGGCAAGTCATGTCACCGGATGCGTGCCGTGACGGCAGGGCGCGAACAGATCCAGATCGGCCGCATAGGCCTGCGTGCGTACATCGAAGGCGCCGAGCACCAAATGGAACAGCGCGTCGTGGCTTGTGGGCTGCGTGGCGCGCGCGCGTAGGCACTGCAGGTCCAGGCCCAGGTCACCGGCAAGGCCCGAGGAGACCCAGGCCACCATCGGCACGCGCAACTGCTGCGCCGGCGCGATCGGGTACGGCGCGCCGTGCAGGTACAGGCCGTACTCGCCAAGCGACTCGCCGTGGTCGGAGACGTACAGCAGCGCCGCATCGTGGCTGTCCTGCTGCTGCACGATGTCGAGTGCGCGCCCCAGGAACGCGTCCGTGTAGCGAATCGCATTGTCGTAGGCGTTGGCGATCTGCTCGGGTGTGCAGCGGCTCAGTTCGGCGGTGTGGCATGCCGGCTTGAAGACATCATGGGCAGGCGGATAGCGCTCGAAGTAGTTCGGGCCGTGGTTGCCCAGCTGATGCAGGACCACCACAAGATCCCCGGGCACGGCATCGATGCGCGCGCGCAGGCCTGACAGCAGGATGTCGTCCAGGCACCGGTCGCCGTTGCACAGCGTCGGCGCATCGGTGGGCTGCATGCGTTCGATGCCGGTGCCGTCGCACACGCCTTTGCAGCCCGACTGGTTGTCGCGCCAGCGCACTTGCACACCCGCGCGCGCGAGGACGTCGAGCAGCGACTCGTGGGCGCGAATGGCGGCCTTGTCGTAATGCCGTCGGCCGTAGGGCGAGAACATGCAGGGCAACGACACCTCGGTGCTGGTGCCGCAGGCTTCGACGTTGCTGAAGTTCACCACCTCGCGCCGTGCGAGTTCCGGTGTCGTCTGCCGCCTGTATCCGTTGAGGCCCCAGTTCTGCGCGCGCACGGTCTCGCCGATCACAAGCACCAGCAGACGCGGTTTCTCGCCGGGTGCGCGCATCGCGCGCGCGGCATCGGCCGCAACGGTCAGACGCTGGCCGGCAGGAGGATCGGGCGCCTGGGTGAGTGCGCGTACGGTGGAGACGACCAGATTGCCGGGCGTGATGCGATACCGCAGTGCGTGGTCGCTGCGCATCAGCGCGAAGATGCCCTGCGAAGACAGCAACACAGCCAGCGTTGCCAGCAGCGCCATCGCGCCCAGGAACAAAGCGCGTGCCGCGCATGCCTGCCGCCATGGACGCGACGCAATCCGCACCCAGGCCAGCACCAGCAGTGGCGGACCGGCCTGCAACAGCACGTGCAAAACCAGCCATGGCGACAACATCTCGCGGCTCTCGGCTGGATCGGTGTGCAGCACGTTGAGCATCATCTCCACGTCGAACAACACCGCGTAGTGGCGCATGTAGAAGGTGCCCACGGCGGTGGCGACGACCAGCACGGCGAGCAGCGGGCGCAACATGGGCCCGATCGCGAACACACCCAGCAGCAGCGCATGCAACGCGAACACCGCGACTGCCAGCGACGCGAGCAGCCCCGGTGAGGCGCCGTCGTGGACGGCCGACTGCCAGAAGGCGGCGTTGCAGATCGCGACGAAGTACAGGCAGGTGCCGGCGAGCAGGGTTTCCGGCGCGACCTGCGGTCGCACCCACCATCCGCTGCGCTGCGTCAGTGCGGCCGGTGCACGGCAAGGGCGCGCGCTCACCCGTGGGCCTTGCGTACAGCGCGCGACGGACCCGGTGCAGGCGAACCGCTGTCGGTCTCGCCGAGCTGGGCATGCAGACACAGCCGCGCCAGCGCGGCCGCGACCAGCCAGCACAGCGTCAGCGACCACAGATCGTGCGAAAGGAAATGCGCGCCGCGCATCTGTTGCACGCCACCGAAGCTCAGGCCGAGCACCAGGCCGACAGCCAGCGCCAGGTGTCGCCAGCGTCGCAGCGCAGGGCCCGCGGCACTGCACGCGAAGTAGGCGGCCACCCATGCATAGCCAGCAGACGCGTGCGCGGCCGGGAAGCATGCGGCCTTCCCCATCGACGCAGGACGGGGCGCAAACGCCGGCAACCACGGACGCGTCCCGCCGTAACGCTGCAGGTCCCAAGGGCAATCGATGCCGGTGTGCGCCTTGAGCGAGGCCACCAGCAGACAGGCCAGCGGGACCGCGGCCAGCAGGTATCCCAGTGGCGCGCGCCACCGGTGCGGCAACACGCCGGACCAACTCAGCCCCCACGCGGCGGCGACCAACAGCCAGCATCCGATGCTCAAGTGGCGCCCGCCCGTGTGCATCAACCCTTCGCTCCACCACGCGTCACGGGCGGCCCATACCCCGCCCTGCCAGGCATACAGCCGGTCTGCCCACCACGCGTCGACGTCGAGCACGGCCATCGCGGCGGTGAGCACACACGCGACGACGACCACGCCTAGCAGCGCCGGCGCGCGTGTCCACTGCGCGGCACTCACAGCACGCAGATCCAGACCGCGGCGTGCAGCAACAGGCTCAGTGTGACCGCGGCCGAACCGGCGTCCTTGGCCTTGCCGCTGAGCGCATGCCAGTCACTGCCCACACGATCGACGACCGCCTCGATCGCTGTGTTGAGCAGTTCGACGACCCATATCAGTCCCAGGGTGACCACAAGCAGTGCGCGCGCCACCGACGACAGGTCGAGCGCGGCGATGAGCACCAGCAACGGCACCGACAGCAGCAGCTCCTGGCGGAAGGCCGCCTCGGTCCGCCACGTCGCGACGAGACCTCGCCAGGAATGTCCGGCTGCCCGCAGGAGGCGGGTCGCACCGGTGAAAGGAACAGAAGACATCGACCAATTCCGCCGGGGAGCCGCCCCGGCTTGCGCGGCGCAGCATCGGCGGCGCCACGTCGGAACGCGGTCGGAGAGAAGTTACTCGCGGATTAAGGCATCGACGCAGGCGCCGGCCGAGTGCACGCGGTTCAGGGTTTGGCGCCGCTGCGTCGGGCCGCACGACGCCGCGGCGTGTGCGATGGGGAGGTGCTTGATTGTGCGATGTGCGTGCCGACTTTCCCCGCAGTACGGGGGAGGTGCCTGATCGCGCGGTGCATTTGGCTCCTTCCCCCGCTCGCGGGGGAAGGCTGGGATGGGGCGCTTTCTGCGCTGTTACTCGCGAAGCTTTACTCCGCTGAAAGCCCATGCCCCCACCCCGCCCGCGCCGCGGACCGACCACCCCCCCGGTGCGGGGGAGGTGCTTGATTGTGCGATGTGCGTGCCAACCTCCCTCGCGGGGCGGGGGAGGTGATTGGTTGCGCAATGTGCGTGCCCACTTTCCCCGCAGTACGCGTGAGGTGACTGATCGCGCGGTGCGTTTGGCGCCTTCCCCCGCTCGCGGGGGAAGGCTGGGATGGGGGCGCTTTCTGCGCTGTTACTCGCGAAGCTTCACTCCGCTGAAAGCCTATGCCCCCACCCGGCACGCGACACGTGCCGACCTCCCCCGCGGTGCGGGGGAGGTGACTGATTGTGCGATGTGCGTGTCGACCTCCTCCGCAATGCGGGGGAGGTGAACTGCCGGTCAGGCGCCCTGTTGCTGGGCCTTGCGGATCTGGGCGTCGACGGCGGCGATGGCGGTCATGTTGACCACGCGGCGCGGGGTCGCCGAGGGCGTGAGGATATGGGCGGGCTTGTTGACGCCCATCAGGATCGGGCCCAAGGCCACGCCGCCGGTCATCACGCGGATCATGTTGTAGGTGATGTTGGCCGCGTCGATGTTCGGGAACACGAACAGGTTGGCGCGGCCGCTGAGCGTGGTGTCGGGCAGCATGCGGCGACGCAGGGATTCGTCCCAGGCGGTGTCGCCCATCATTTCGCCGTCGCACTCGAGCCGCGGGGCGCGGCGCGCGAGGATCTCGCGCACTTCGCGCATCTTGCGGGCGCTGGGGTCGTCGTGACTGCCGAAGTTGGAGTGCGAGAGCAGCGCGATCTTCGGCTCGATGCCGAACAGCTTCAGGCGGTAGGCGGCCTGGATGGTGCTCTCGGCGATCTGCTCGGCGGTCGGGTCGGGCTGGACGTGGGTGTCGACGAAGAACCACAGGCCCTGGTCGTTGACCACGCCGGTCATCGCCGAGGTGCTCTGCAGGCCCGGGTCGAGCGACAGCACGCTGCGCACGTAGCCGAGCTTCTTGTGGAAGCGGCCGACGATGCCGGTGATCATTGCGTCGGCCTCCCCGCGCTCGACCATGATCGCGGCGATCAGCGTCGGGCGCGAGCGCAGCAGGTTCTTGGCCGAGTCGGGGGTGACGCCGCGGCGCGAGGTCATGGCGTGGTAGTGCTGCCAGTACTCGTTGAAGCGCGGGTCGTCGTTGATGTTGGTCAGTTCGAAGTCGCGGCCGGCGACCAGGCGCAGGCCCAGGCGCTTGATGCGCATGTCGATGACATCGGGACGGCCGATCAGGATCGGGGTCGCCAGGCCTTCGTCGACGACGGTCTGCACCGCGCGCAGCACGATTTCTTCCTCACCCTCGGCGTAGACCACGCGCTGGCGGTCACCGCGGGCGCGATCGTAGACCGGCTTCATGACCAGGCCGGTGCGGTGAATGAACTGGCCGAGCTTTTCGCGGTAGGCGTCCATGTCCTCGATCGGGCGCAGCGCCACGCCCGACGCCATCGCGGCCTGGGCGACGGCCGGGGCGACGATGGTCAGCAGCCGCGGGTCGAACGGGCGCGGGATGATGTATTCGGCGCCGAAGCTGGGGATTTCCTCGCCGTACGCGGTGCCCAGGTCGCTGGCCTCTTCCTTGGCGAGCTGTGCGATGGCGTACACGCAGGCGAGCTTCATCGCCTCGTTGATGCCGGTGGCGCCCACGTCCAGGGCGCCGCGGAAGATGTAGGGGAAGCAGACCGCGTTGTTGACCTGGTTGGGGTAGTCCGAGCGGCCGGTGGCGATGATCGCGTCCGGACGCACGCGCTTGGCGTCCTCGGGCATGATCTCGGGGTACGGGTTGGCCAGCGCCAGAATCACCGGGTTGGGCGCCATCGTGGCGACCATCTCGGGCTTGAGGATGCCGCCGGCCGACAGGCCGAGGAACACGTCGGCGCCGGCGACGATCTCGGCCAGCGAGCGCGCAGGCGTGTCGCGCGCGTAGCGCGCCTTGGCAGGGTCGAGGTCGGTACGGCCGGTGTGGATCACGCCGTCGCGGTCGAAGGCGAGGATGTTCTCGGGCTTCAGGCCCAGCGCGACGAGCATGTCCAGGCAGGCGATGCCGGCCGCGCCGGCACCGGTGGTCGCCAGCTTGACGTCCTCGATGCGCTTGCCGGCCACTTCCAGCGCGTTGACGATGGCCGCGCCGACGATGATCGCGGTGCCGTGCTGGTCGTCGTGGAACACCGGGATCTTCAGCCGCTCGCGCAGCTTGCGCTCGACGATGAAGCACTCCGGCGCCTTGATGTCCTCAAGGTTGATGCCGCCGAAGGTCGGCTCGAGGCTGGCGATGATCTCCACCAGCTTGTCGGGGTCGCGCTCGTCGACCTCGATGTCGAACACGTCGACGCCGGCGAACTTCTTGAACAGCACGCCCTTGCCTTCCATGACCGGCTTGCCGGCCAGCGCGCCGATGTCGCCCAGGCCCAGCACCGCGGTGCCGTTGCTGATGACCGCGACCAGGTTGCCGCGCGCGGTCAGCTCGCTGGCGGCGTTGGGGTCCTTGACGATCTCCTCGCAGGCGTAGGCCACCCCGGGCGAGTAGGCCAGGGCGAGATCGCGCTGGGTCAGCATCGGCTTGGTCGCGCTGACGGTGATCTTGCCGGGCGGCGACAGGCGGTGATAGTCGAGGGCGGCCTGGCGGAAATCGTCGTTGGACATCAGATTGGTCTTGGCTGTTAAGGAAGCGGGGGCAGGCCCGTGATTCTACCCCCCGCGACCGCGTCGGACCCGACGCGGGCGGATGGTGCGCATCGCGCAGGTCAGAACACGACCTGGGCGCGGACGTTGACGGTGTTGCCCGAGTCCGGACCGCGATAGCTGCCGACCTGGTTGTCGGTGGTCCAGTGCACATAGTTGAGCATCAGCCGCGACCAGTTGTTGAGGTACCAGTTCACGCCCAGGGTCCAGGCGTCGCCCTCGCCGCCGCGACGGGCGTCGGTGAAGTCGAAGCGGTCGAAGCGCGCGGCCAGTTCCCAGGCGCCGATGCCGCCGTCGGTGACCGGTCGTGCGACGCGAGTGGTGCCCCAGACGCCGGAGCGGGCGCTGAAGCCGGGCTTTTCGCCGGTGAGCAGCCAGCCGGCGTAGACCGAGGTCGCCTTCTGGGTGAAGTCGTCGGCGGTGCGCGAGGCGATGGTGCGCTCGGCGTATTCGGCGAACGCCCAGCCGCTGCGCCAGGTGCCGCCGAGCTCGGCGCCCCAGATGGTCTCGTGGCTGACACCGGCGATCGAGCTGGCGGACACGCGCACGTTGTCGTTGAAGCTCGAGGCGATGCGCGGGACCTTGTTGATGCTGGTCACGTCGCTGCCGAAGTCCTCGTACACGGCCCAGCCGCCCAGGTGCAAGAAGCCCTGCGCGCGCTTGATCGGGTTCCAGTGCACGCGCGTGGTGACGGTCTGCGAGTCGCTCTGCGCGCCGGCGTTGCCGATGTCGTCGCCGGTGAAGCCCAGGCTGTAGTGCCAGTTCTGGCCGATGAGCTTCATCTGCGCGCCCAGGCCGAAGTAGCCGCTGTTGGGCGCGCCGATCGAGGCGACCGCATTGCGCTCCATGAAGGGCGTGCGGGTGAGCGTGGTGCTCGAATCGATCGCGCGGTCCTTGAGCTTGTTGCCGATGTAGAACTCGGCCGGCAGGTTGCCCAGGCGCGTGTCCCACGACAGATAGGCGTCCTTGATGCTGACGTCGTTATCGGCGAAGTCGGCGTCGATCTTGTAGCCGAGCGCACCGATGGTGCCTTCGGCGCCCAGGCGCACCTGGCGCATCTCGGTGCCGCCGATGTTGCGATCGGCGAACTTTGATCCGTTGGTCGACGACCAATCCATCATCACCCGGCCGCGCGGGTGGAAGGTGAAGCTGCGGTCGCCGTTGCGGAACTCCGGCCCGCCGCGGCGCCAGCTGGTGTTGCCGCCGCCGGTGCCGCCGCTGGCGGCCAGCTGTGCGACCTGCGCCTGCAGGATCGCCAGGTCGTCCTGGCGGGTGTCGGCGACGGCCGCGGCGACTTGCGCGTCGGTCGTGGACGCAGCCGCGGGCGCCGTGGCCACGGCGGTCGTCGGCCGATCGGCCTCGAGCGCGGCCAGGCGCGCGTTGAGCTGTTCGAGCTGGGCGGCCTGGGCCTGCAGCATCTGGGCCTGCTGCTCGACGAGCGTCCGCAGCGCGGCCTCGTCCTGGGCGGTGGCGTCGAAGGCGGCCGTGCCGAGGGCAAGGCCGATGGCGGCAGCGAGTGCCGCAAAGCGCAATGAATGCATGTGTGTCCCTCCCCGGGATGGTGGCGTGGGCGCGGCGGTCAGTCGCCGTCCGCGTCGTCGATGTCCTCGTCCGGCACGTCGGCGGCCGGGACAGGTGCGGTATTGCCGAGCAACGGCTGCAACGACACTGGCGCGCCCTGCATGAAGCCGTGGCTGCGCGCCCAGGTGGCGAACAGACGCGGCCACTGCGCGACCAGCGCGCCCGGCCGGCCCAGGCCCCAGCTGTGGCCGCCGCGCTCGAAGATATGCATCTCGGCCGGCACGCCCTTGGCGCGGGTGGCGTTGAACATCGTCAGGCTGTGGCCGACATCGGCGATCGGGTCGTCGGCGGCATGCACCAGGAACACCGGCGGCATGTCGGCGCGCACGTGCGATTCGACCGAGTAGGCAGCGACCGCGTCGGACTGCGTGCCCAGCTCGCGGCGCGAGCGGGTGGTGTCGAGCGGCGCCTGCAGCGACACCACCGGATAAAGCATCGCCAGGAAGTCCGGCCGTGACGAGACGCGGTCGGTGGCGTCGAGTGCGGGATAGAAATCGTGGTCGAACCGCGTGGCGAGGATGCCGCCCAGGTTGGCGCCGGCCGACGAGCCCATGACGCCGATCTTCTCGGGGTCGATGCCCAGCGCCCCGGCCTGGCTGCGCAGCACGCGCAGCGCGCGCTGGCCGTCCTGGAACGGCGCGACCGCCGGCCAGCCGTCGCCGGGCAGCCGGTAGTACAGCACCGCGGCGGTGGTGCCGATCGAGGCCAGCCACTGCGCCATCGGCGTGGCGGCCGTGCCGACCTGGATGCGGAAATAGCCGCCGCCGCCCAGGATCAGCACCGCCGTGCCGTTGGGCTGCGCCGGCCGGTAGATCTCCATACGCGGCTCGGCGATGCGGGTCACCGCGCCCAGCGCGCTGCCCTCGTTGCCGACCTGCTCGGGGCCGGTGACGCTGGTCGGCAGGTGGCCGGCCGGCCACAGCGGCACGGTCTGCGGGCCGGTCTGCGCCTGGGCGATGCCGGTGCAGGCGAACAACAGGCCGGCGATGGTGCCGGCCCAGCGGTGTGTGGTCATGGATCCCCTCCCGTGGTGGTGCATGTGGATGGTGCGACGTGCGGCGGTCAGTCGAGCGCCAGGACCTCGCGGTCGCCGGGGCCGGCCGCCGGATCGGGCGCGGCCATCACCGGCGCCGGTGTGCCGTCGAGCGCGGCGTTGAGGGCGTCGCGGTCGAGCGCATTCTCCCAGCGCGCGATAACGACCGTCGCGACCGCGTTGCCGATGAAGTTGGTCAGCGAGCGGCATTCGCTCATGAAGCGGTCGATGCCCAGGATCAACGCCATGCCGGCCACCGGCACCGTGGGCACCACCGACAGCGTGGCCGCCAGGGTGATGAAGCCGGCGCCGGTCACGCCGGCCGCGCCCTTGGAACTGAGCATCGCCACCAGCAGCAGCGTGACCTGCTGCCACAGCGTGAGTTCGGTGTTGGTGGCCTGGGCGATGAACAGCGCGGCCAGGGTCATGTACAGGTTGGTGCCGTCGAGATTGAACGAGTAGCCGGTCGGCACGACCAGGCCGACGACCGATTTCTTGCAGCCGGCCTTCTCCATCTTCTCCATCAGCGAGGGCAGCGCCGATTCCGAGGACGAGGTGCCCAGCACCAGCAGCAGTTCGGCCTTCAGATAGCGGATCAGCTTGAGCACCGAGAAGCCGCAGCCGCGCGCCACCGCGCCCAGGATCACCAGCACGAACAGCAGCGAGCTGACATAGAACGTGCCCACCAGCCAGGCCAGGTTGACCAGCGAGGCCAGGCCGTACTTGCCGATGGTGAAGGCGATCGCGCCGAAGGCACCGATCGGCGCGGCCTTCATCAGGATGTGCACCAGCTTGAACACCGGCGTGGTCAGCGCTTCGAGGAACGTCAGCACCGGGCGGCCCTTCTCGCCGGTGAGCGCCAGTGCGATGCCGAACAGCACCGCGATGAACAGCACCTGCAGGATGTTGCCGTCGACGAACGCGCTGACCAGCGTGCCGGGAATGATGTCGAGCAGGAAGCCGGTCAGGGTCAGCTCGTGGGATTTCTGCACGTAGCCCTGGACGGCGGCGGTGTCGAGCGTGGCCGGGTCGATGTCCATGCCCGCCCCGGGCTGCACGACGTGCGCGACGACCATGCCGACCACCAGCGCCAGCGTCGAGAAGCACAGGAAGTAGGCCATCGACTTGGCGAACACCCGCCCGACGGTGCGCAGCTGGGTCATGCCGGCGATGCCGGTGACGATGGTCAGGAAGATCACCGGCGCGATGATCATCTTGACCAGCTTGATGAATGCGTCCCCCAGCGGCTTGAGCTGCTCGGCGAAGGCCGGCGAATAGTGGCCGAGCAGCGCGCCCAGCGCGATCGCGACCAGCACCTGGACGTACAACTGGCGATACCACGGCAACCGCGGAGCGGCCGGCGTGGCGGCGGGAATGGCGTGCATGCGGAGGATCCGGTTGGCGCGTCCGTCGACATGCGGGCGCTCGGCGAGGCTGTGTTGTACGCCCGCACGCCGGATCCGCCGATAGCGCATTGGTGTTATGCGGCGCGTGCATCCGCCCGGCGCACTGCCTAGACTGCCCGGCCCACCCGCGCCCTGTGCCCACGAGGTTCCCCCATGCGCCTCACCCTCCCGCTGCTGCTGGCGCTCGCCGCCGGCACGTCCCCCGCGTTCGCCCGCGCGTTCGACGACTGGCCGACCGGCTACACCTTCGGCGACGGCACCCACGTCGCGGCCACTGCGAACTTCGCCTGGGACACGGTGGATTTCAGCGGCGACCCGCACCTGGTCGACGATGACGGACTGCGCCGCCGCGAGTTCGGCGCGACGGCCAAGAAGGCCGGCGTCTGGGATGCGATGGTCTATTTCGACTTCGAATCCAGGACCTGGCTGGACGTGTTCGTGCGTGTGGAGAGCCAGGCATTCCTGGGCCGCGACCTGGGCACGCTGCGCGTGGGCTACATGAAGGTGCCAGTAGGGCTGGAGGGCGTGACCGCCTCGCGCGCCGGCACGTTCATGGAACTGGCTGCGCCGATCCAGGCGATCTACCAGGGCCGGCGGACCGGTGTGGAGTGGACCTACGAGCAGCCGGCCGCGCTGTTCCAGGTCGGCGGCTACGCCGGCCAGGACCTGCACGGCGACAATCACGGCCAGACTGTGGCCGCGCGTGCGGTGTGGACGCCGCGCAAGGCCGACGGCGACGTGCTGCACCTGGGGCTGGCGGCCTCGCGCGAGAACCCGGAGGCCTGGACCGACGGGCGCGGCGATCGCTTCGCCCCCACCGCGCGCCTGCGCGCGCGGCCCGGCGCGGGGCTGACGCCGGTGCGCCTGGTCGACTCGGGCGAGCTGACACCGGTCGATCACATCCGCCGCACTGGCCTTGAAGGCATCTGGATCCGCGGGCCGGTCTCGCTGCAGGGCGAACTGCTGCGCGCCGACATCGCCCGCGACGGCGGCCTGCCCGACTATCGCGCCCAAGGCGGCTACCTGGCCGGCAGCTGGCTGATCACCGGCGAGCACCGGCCGTACTCGGCCGGCAACGTCGCCAACCCCAAGCCGGCGCACGGCTACGGCGCAGTGGAGCTGGCGGCGCGCTACAGCACGCTCGATCTCGACGACGGCCCGATCGCCGGCGGCCGCCAGCACGACTGGACGTTCGGCGCCAACTGGTACCTGACCTCGCATTTCAAGCTGCAGGCCAACTACGTGCGCGCCCATGCGACCCGCGGCGGCCGCTCGACCTCGCCCGATGCGGTGGAGTTCCGCGCGCAGGTGCAGTTCTGAGCGAGCGACGCGTCGCGAACTCGCGACACGTCGGCCGTTAACCTCGCCCCATGCGATCCCCGCCCCGTGCCCGCCGC
The DNA here is from genome assembly GCF_039673825.1 of Luteimonas sp. TWI662. Lineage (NCBI taxonomy): Bacteria > Pseudomonadati > Pseudomonadota > Gammaproteobacteria > Lysobacterales > Lysobacteraceae > Luteimonas > Luteimonas sp. TWI662. Next base: position 70,344 of record NZ_JBDJMI010000018.1, read on the forward strand.
CTGCTCTGGACCGCGATCGCGATCGGCGGGCTGGTGGCGACGACCGTACTGGGCCATCGGCTCGGCGGCCACAATGCGCTGCGCCAGCAGACCGCGCTGGCGCAGCAGCAATTGCAGTTGCAGGCACAGGCGCTGGACCAGCGCATCGAGCGCTACCGCGCACTGCCGCAGTTGCTGGCGCTCGATCCCGACCTGCGCGCCGCCGTCGCAGCGTCCGTGGACGCGCCCACACGCGAGCGGCTGAACCGACGGCTGGAGGAAGCCAACCGCACCGCGCAGGCCTCCACGCTGACCCTGATCGGCGCCGACGGCACCGCGATCGCGGCCAGTAACTGGCGCACGCTGGGCAGCAATGTCGGCGAACGTTACGCCTTCCGCCCGTATGTCCAGCAGGCACTGCGCGAGGGCAGCGGGCGCTTCTACGGCATCGGCGTGACCACCGGCGTGCCGGGCTATTTCCTGTCGGAGGCGCTGCGCGACGCGGACGGCCGCGCGGTCGGCGTGATCGTCATCAAGCTCGAGCTGACCCAGTACGAAGAGCGCTGGCCGCACGCCGGTAGCGTGGTACTGGCCAGCGATCGGCATGGCGTGGTGTTTCTCGCCAGCCGGCCCGAATGGCGCTACCGGCTGCTCGCCCCGCTCACGGGCAGCGCGCGCGCCGAACTTGAGGCCACGCGGCAGTACGGCAGCCAGCCGCTGCGTCCGTTCGTCGGCACGATCGGCGACGATGCGCTGGCGCGCATCGACAACCCGGCGATGCCCGGGCGCTGGGTGTGGCAGCGCACGCCGCTGGCCGACACCGACTGGACCCTGCACCTGCTGCAGGACGCAACGCCGGTCGCGGTCGCGGCCTGGCAGTGGGCCGGCATCGCCGGTGTGTCGTGGATCGCACTGGTGTTCGTGGTGCTGTTCGCGCAGCAGCGGCTGCGCCTGGGGGCGCTGCGCCGGCGCAGCCGCGAGGAGCTCGAGACCCTGGTGCGCCAGCACGCCGAGGAACTGCGCACCGCCAAGGACGGGTTGGTCGCCGCCGCGCAGGAGGCCGATACCGGGCTGAGCCGCCGGCTGGCGCACCTGCCGCAGGGCGTGGTCATCATCGACGCGCGGCTGCGCATCGTGGCCTGGAACGCGCGCTACATCGAACTGTTCCGCTTCCCGCCCGATCTGGTGCGCGTGGGCACGCCCATCGAGGACGTGTTCCGCTACAACGCGCGGCGCGGCCTGCTCGGTCCGGGGCCGGTCGAAGAAACGATCGAGCGTCGGCTCGACCACCTGCGCAGCGGCAAGCCGCATGCGCGCGAAAGCGAGAAGAGCGACGGCACGGTGCTGGAGATCCGGGGCAATCCGCTGCCCGATGGCGGCTTCGTCACCAGCTACGCCGACATCACCGCCTACAAGACCACCGCGCGCGAGTTGCGCACGCTGGCCGACGCGCTGGAACAGCGCATCGCCGAGCGCACCGCGGACCTGGAGCAGGCGCGCCGCGAGGCCGAGGCCGCCAACCGCCAGAAGGGCCGGTTCGCCGCGGCCGCGGTGCACGACCTGCTGCAGCCGCTCAACGCCGCGCGCATGTTCGTCTCGGCGCTGCGTGCCCGGTTGCCGAGCGCGGAGGCACGCACGATCGTCGACAGCATCGAGAGCGCACTGTCGGCGCAGGACGGCATCCTGACCAGCCTGCTCGATGTCTCGCGGCTGGAATCGGGCACGTTGCAGGCCAACGTGCACGACGTGCCGCTGGGGCCGGTGCTCGAGGCGCTGGCGCGCGAGGCCGGCGTGCTGGCGCAGGCTCGCGGCCTGCAGCTCGACGCGGTGCCCACGCACGCCTGGGTGCGCAGTGACCCGGTGCTGCTGCGCCGCCTGGTGCAGAACTTCCTGTCCAACGCGGTGCGCTACACCGCGCACGGCCGCATCCTGCTCGGCTGCCGGCGCGTCGGCACATCGCTGCGCATCGAGGTGCACGACACCGGCCCGGGCATTGCGCCCAACCGCCAGCGCGAGATTTTCGAGGAGTTCCGCCGGCTCGACGACGGCGGTGGCGACGACCGCGGGGTCGGCCTGGGACTGTCGATCGTCGAGCGCATCGCGCGGTTGCTGGGCCATCGCATCGACCTGCGCTCGCAACCGGGTGTGGGCAGCGTGTTCTCGGTCACGGTGCCGCGAGTCGCGCCCGGCGACGCCGCGCCGGTGCCCGTGCCGGAGGCCGACGACGACGACGCGCCCTTGCGGGGCTGCCGCGTGTGGGTGGTCGACGACGCGCCGCAGGTCTGCGCCGCGACGCGCCTGCTGCTCGAGCGCTGGGAGTGTGATGTGCTGCTGGCCGACGGCCCGCACGCCGCACTCGCCGCCGCGATGCACGGCCAGGCGCCCGACATCGTGCTGCTCGACGTGCGCATGGGCGAACATCACGGCCCGACGCTGTTGGACACGCTGTGCGAGCGCTGGGGTGCGGTGCCGCTGGTGATCGTGATCACCGGCGAGACCGATCCGGCGCTGCGCGCGCAGGCGCGCGAGGCCGGCCATGGCTTCCTTTCCAAGCCGGTGCGGCCGCCGGCGCTGCGGGCGCTGATGATGCAGATGCGTTTGCGGGGGCATTGAGCGCGGTGGCCCCCACCCAACCCTCCCCCGCATGCGGGGGAGGGCTTGTCACGACATGGCCACGCGCGCCACGCATGCGGGAGAGGGCTTAGAACGCTTTGGCCACGCGCGCGCCGCATGCGGGGGAAGGCTTGTAACGCCTTGCCCACGCGGGCCGCGCCGATCTAAGCCTCGTCGTCGCGCTCGAGCGCCTTGACCAGCACCGCGGCCTGGGTGCGGCTGTGGCATTCGAGCTTGCGCAGGATCGCGGTCACATGGACCTTGACGGTGTTCTCGGCCAACCCGAGCTGGTGGGCGATCTGCTTGTTGAGCAGGCCGTCGGCCAGGCACAGCAACACCCGCACCTGCTGCGGCGTGAGCTGGGCCAGGCGGCTGGCCAGTTGGGCATCGGCTTCCGAGCGCTCGGCGGTCAGCGGCGGGAACCAGCTGCCGCCATCGAGCACGGCCGCGACCGCCTGGGCGATCGATTCGGCCGGCGCCGACTTGGAAATGAAGCCGGCGGCGCCGAACTGCTGCACCCGGCGCACGGTGCGCGGGTGGTCGTTGGACGAGATCACCAGCACCGGCAGTTCGGGCCGCTCGCCGCGGAGCCAGACCAGCGTCGACAGGCCGCGGGCGCCGGGCATCGCCAGGTCGAGCAGCACCAGTTCGATGTCCGGATGGGCCGGCAGCGCGGCCTCGACGGCCGAGGCGCTGGCGGCTTCGACCACGCGGATCTCGCCCAGGCCATCGCGCAGTGCGTGCAGGACCGCGGCGCGCAGCAGCGGGTGGTCGTCGGCGACCAGAATCGTCGGAGTCTCCATCGCTACAGTCTGGCATGTCCGTCGGGCGGTGCTTTCGAGGGCACAATGGACGATCGGGACGATCGGGAGCCGGAGTCGCCATCAAGGTGCATACCGTCGCGCACATCCTCCGCACGCGCGCGGGCCGCCGCTGGCGTGGCGCGCTCGCCACGCTGCTCGCCGCGCTGGTGCCTGCCGGCGCCTGCGCGCAGGCGCCCGAGCACACTCCCTCGCTGAGCCTGGAGGTCTACGGCCTCGAAGAGGGGCTGTCGCAGCTGACAGTCTCGTCGATGAGCGGCGACGATCAGGGCTTTCTGTGGGTCGCCACCCAGGACGGGCTCAACCGGTTCGACGGCCACCGCTTCCGCACCTACCGCACCGACGACACGCCCGGCGAGGCGGGCCTGGCGAGCAGCGGGATCGACAGCCTGGCGTTCGAGGCGTCCACCACGCGGATGTGGCTGGGCACCGACGACGCCGGCCTGGAGGTGGTGCACCTGCCGACCTGGACGCGGCGGCGGGTGGATGTCGATGCGGGGCTGTCGCACACGCGCGTCACCGAGATCCTGCTCGATCCCGACGGCGGCGCGTGGGTAGGCACCGAGGCGGGGATCGACCACGTCGATGCGGCGGTCGCTACGGTCCGGCCGCTGGGTGCGACCGGCGAGATCGTCGGCCTGATCAAGGCGCCGGGGCGTCCGCAGCCGGTCGGCCTGGATGCCGACTGCGGGCTGTGGACGGTGGACGCCGACGGGCTGCACGCGCTGCCCGCGTTGTCGGACGCACGCCGCTGCGTGGCGCTACAGGCTGGTCCCGAGGGGCTGTGGGTCGCCTCCGATGCCGGCCTGCACCGGCTCGATCTGAGCGGCGCAGTCCTGCGCCACTGGCCGATGACCGCGCTGGGCGCCAGTACCGCACGGCCGACAGCGATGATCCGGCTCGACGATGGCCGGCTGCTGATCGGCTTCGCCCATGGCGGCGTGGTGCAGCTCGCACCCGGCAGCGACCGCCCGCAGCAGTTGCGCTTCGACCAGCCGCCGCGCAGTGCGATCACCCGCTTCCACCAGGGGCATTCGGGCGCGTGGTGGATCGGGACCTACACCTCGGGCCTGTACCGGGCGCGTCCGCTGTCGTCGGTGATCCGCCACGACGGCGCGGGCCTGGGCGAGATGCACGACTGGCCGAGCCCGAGCATCCGCGCGGTCGCGCGCGACGGCGCGCGGATGCTGGTCGGCACCGATGCCGGGTTGCACCTGCGCGATGGTGCGGGGCCATGGCGCGCAGTGACCACGCTGGCGACCCATTCGGTGCGCGCGCTCGCAGCCGATGGTGCCGGCGGTTGGTGGGTCGGGACGCTGTCGGGGTTGTACCGGCTGCACCACGACGACCGCATCGTGCAGGTCACCGGCCTGCGCGATCCGCGCATCGATGCGCTGTTGCGCCAGGGCGACACGCTGTGGGTCGGCACCCGCGGCGGGCTGCAGCGGTTCGAACGCGGCCATGCGGTGGCCGACCCGCGTGTGGCCGCGCTGGACGGCAGCGTGGTCACCCGGCTGTATCCCGACATCGATGGCAGCCTGCTGGTGGGGACCAGCACACGCGGATTGTGGCGGCTGCGCGGCGATACGTTCGCGCGCCTGCAGCCCACCGGCGCGGGTCTGCACCGCGCGGTGTGGGCCATCCATGCCGATGACCGCGCGATCTGGGCCGGCACCTTCGGCGGCGGCCTGTACCGCATCGACCGCGCCACCGGCGCCTCGACCGCGCTCACCGATCGCGACGGGCTGACCAACAACGTCGTCTACCGGATCCTGCCCGATCCGGGCGGACGGCTGTGGGTGAGCACGAACCTGGGCCTGAGCGTGGTCGACCACGACAACGGCATCGTGCAGAACCTCGGCCGGCGCGACGGCCTGCGCAACCAGGAGTACAACAGCGGCTCGGCGTTCCAGGACGAGGACGGCCTGCTGTACTTCGGCGGCACGCTGGGGCTGGACGTGATCGCGCCGATGCAGCTGCCACGGCGCAGCGCGCCGGCGCGGCCCGTGCTCACCGGCCTGCAGTTGCTGAGCCGGCGCAGCGATCCGGAGGCGCGCCGCGCCAGTGAGACGGACATCGTCTATGCGACGAAGATCGCGCTCGACGACGAGGACGACGTGTTCACGATCGGCATGACCGCGATCGATTTCCTCGCCCCCGGCGCGGCGCAACTGCGCTACCGGGTCGAGGGCCTGCATGTCGGCTGGCTGTACCCGCACCAGGCGCGCACCGAGGTCTCGCTCAACCACCTGCCCGCCGGCCGCTATCGGCTGGAGGTCCAGGCCGCCGGCCGCGACGGCACCTTCGGCCCGTCGCGGGTGCTGGAGATGACCATGCCGCCACCGCCTTGGCGCCATCCGCTGGCGTACGCGGCCTACGCGCTGCTCGCGGCCTGCGCACTGGCGCTGTTCGTGTGGCGGGCACGGCGCGCGGTGCATCGCGAGCGCGAGCGCGCCGAACTGCTCGACCGCACCATCGCCGAACGCACCGCCCAGCTCGAGCAGGCCAACCGGCAACTGCAGTTGAGCAATGCGCAACTCGATGCGGCGACCCGGCTCGATCCGCTGACCCGCCTGGCCAACCGGCGCGAGTTGCAGGACTGGCTCGCACGCGCGGCGCAACACGTGAGCGTCCCGGCCGCCGCCGGCACGCCGCACGATGCGCTGTACTTCTTCATGCTCGACATCGACGCGTTCAAGCGCATCAACGACACCCGCGGCCACCAGGCCGGCGATGCGGTGCTGGTGCAGTTCGCGCAGAGACTGCGCGGGCTGTGCCGGGCCGACGACCTGCTGGTGCGCTGGGGCGGCGAAGAGTTCCTGCTGGCCGCGCGCCTGGACCGGCCGGAGGCCGCGGCGCGCCTGGCCGAACGGATCCGCGACGTGGTGTCGGCCGAGCCGGTGACGCTGGCCCACGGTGCGCCGCTGCCGCTGACCTGCTCGATCGGCTTCGCGCCCTGGCCGTTCTCGTCCGCGTGGCCGTCGCTCGGCGACTGGCAGCAGACGTGCGCACTGGCCGATCGCTGCCTGTACGCGGCCAAGGCCGCCGGGCGCGATGCCTGGGTGGGCCTGGCGCCGACCGCCACGCCCCGCCGGCACCAACTGCATGCCTTGTTCGCAGGCGCCGACCCGGCCGATCTGAGCGAGAGCGTGCGCTGCCTGCATTCGACCGCCGCGCTGCCGACGTTCGGGCTTTGAGCGTCTACAGCTGATCGAGCCGGATGCGGTTGGCGAACAGCGAGAACGCGAGCATCCCCGCCAGCCCGCCGGCGCGCGCCAGCCACGGCGGCAACCAGCGCGGCGGCTGCAGCACGCCGGCCTCGAACAGCGGCGCGAACCGGTGCACGTCGTCCAGGGTCATCTTGCCTGCGAACAGTTGCCGGCACAGCGGCAGCCGGCGCTGCGCCAGCGCCTGGCGGAAGAAGGTGTGCACGTCGATCAGCCCGCGCAGGTACACCGTGTCCTTGGTGAAGGCATGGCCGCCGCTCAATGGCACGCCGCGGAACACCCGCTGCGCCGACGCGAAACTCTCGGCCGGGGCTTGTCCGGCGGCGTGGAAATAGTCGAACACCTGCAGGAAATCGGCCCCATCGAGCGCCCGCGCGATCGCCTCGGTGCGCAGGCTGACCCGCTTCATGCGGGCGATGTCGAGGCTGCCGGTGATCTGCTCGGCGAACACCGCCAGCCCTTCCTGGGTCGCGGTGGTCCGCGGTGCGGCCATCGCCAGGCTCGGCAACACCGGTTGCGCGCGGCCGTTGAGGGCGGTCAACGAATGCACGAAGGCCTCGTGCTGCAGCAGTTGGGCGCGGTCGTGCGGCGAGTAGCGCGCATCGGCGCGCAGCCGCAGCCGATAGGCGCCGGCGGCGGCCTTGGCGATCAGCCCGGCATCGCGCTCGACCTCGACCACGCGCGCGCCGAAGTACGCATCCAGATCCCCCTGGAGCTGCACCTGCAGCGTGGCCGCATCGACCGTCGGGTCGTCGGCCTCGCCCAGCAGGGCCGGATCGTAGGCATCGGCGATCCGAAGGAAATGCCGCGCCGCATCGCAGGTCGTCAGCGCCCCGCCCGGCAACGACGCGTCGGGGCGCCCGTACAGCGCGACCGCATGTGCGGTGACCGCCCCGGTGCCCAGCGCCTCGAGCAAGCGTGCGGCGACGTCCCAGGCCTGCGCCGATTCGACCAGATACGCGCCCAGCGGATGCTCGGCATCGGCCGCCGCCGCGACTGCGTCCAGCTCGCGCCGCGCCTGCGCGAAGTCGAGCGAGGGGTAGACGACCTCCGGCATCTCACGGCGCCCGGCCGCGAACGCAGCGAGAAACCGCTGCTGGGTGTCCGGTGCCCAGCTCGCCAATCCCAGCAGCCGGATCCCGCGCGCAGCGGCGACCATGCGCGCATCGAGCGCAGCGTGATGGGCGATCGCATCGGGCATCGGCAGCTCCTGGTCGCAGCGCGGCCACTGTAGCAATGCAGCGCGGTCGGTTCGGGGCGTCCGCATTCCCACCTCCCCGCACGCGGGGGAGGGCGCACGGCGCTGCAGTGCCGAAGATCGCGACACCATCCCGGCGCGCGGGAGAGAGCACCGCGCCGCAATGCCGAAGATCGCGGCACCTCCCCCGCTTGCGGGGTGAGGTCGACGCGCGTCGCGCGGCGGGTGGGGGCCGGGGCGTTCCCGACATCCAAACGACGCGCCCTCGCGGCCGTTCGCCCCCACCCCAGCCCTCCCCCGCGCGCGGGGGAGGGAGCACGGCGCTGCTGTGCCG
>NZ_JBDJMI010000019.1:0-72449 GCF_039673825.1 Luteimonas sp. TWI662
CAGCCTCTTGATCGTCTTCCGGTCGAACATCCCCTCACCCTTGCGCCCTGGAATCAGGCATCAAGCGTAACGGTGGCTGGCAAAGGACTCCCCGCTAATCTGCGAAGAACCAAAAAAAAACCCGGCCGATGGCCGGGTTTTTCTTGAAGCGTCGCAGCTGGTCAGAGCGGCGTCACGGCGTCGGCCTGCAGGCCCTTCTGGCCCTGGACGACGGTGAAGCTGACCTTCTGGCCTTCCTGCAGGCTCTTGAAGCCCGTGCCCTGGATGGCGCGGAAATGCACGAAAACGTCTTCGCCGCTTTCACGGCTGATGAATCCGAATCCCTTGGCATCGTTGAACCACTTCACGGTACCGGTTTCGCGCTCTGCCATGTTGCTCTCTCTCCCTGAAACTGTTCGATGAATCGAGCGATTACGCCTGTCGGGCGGCTGGTTGCAAGGAGAACACGGGTGCGACGATGCAGCGGACCGGTGGAACGAGCCAGCGACTTGATGCAGGGTCACGATTCACGGTGACCTTGACAAACACAGCGGCTGCAAAGTAACCCGGCATTTATGAAAATGCAATCGTCCGCAAAAGGCCCTTTCCGGGGGTCTCTTACTCCCGATCCAGGGGGCCCGACATGGATCTGAGCCTGGCCCTGTACCTACTTGCCGGGCTGCTGGTTGCCGTCGGCCTGGCCGGCGTTGTATTGCCTGCCCTGCCCGGTTTGTCGCTGGTGTTCGCCGGCCTGCTTGCGGCGGCCTGGGCGGACGATTTTCAGCGGGTGGGCGCGCTGCCGCTCGTCCTGCTCGGGCTGTTGACTGCAGTCTCGTTCGCGGTGGACTTCTGGGCCACCGCGGTCGGTGCCAAACGCGTGGGGGCCAGTCCGCTGGCGCTGCTGGGCACCGTGGTCGGCACCTTCGTCGGTCTGTTCTTCGGCCTGCCGGGCCTATTCGCCGGCCCCTTCGTCGGCGCGGTGGTGGGCGAGCTGATCAGTCGCCGCAATCTCTATCCTGCCGGCCTCGGCCATGCGGCCAAGGTCGGGGTCGGCACGTGGCTGGGCATCGCACTGGGCGTGGCGTTAAAACTCGCATTGGCGGTCTCGATGCTGGCGATTTTCGCACTCGCCTGGTGGTTCTGAGTCCACAATGACACGATGACCGATTCCCTTTACGCCCCCTTCCCGCCGCCCCGCCGTGGGCGATTGCGCAGCCTGTCGGCTCTCGTGTTGCTGGCGCTCGTGGCCAGCCTCCTTGCCGGCCCGAGCCTGGCCGCACCGAGCGCGCCACCCAGTGCAGCCCCGGCCGCTTCGGCAGCACCCGCCCCCGACACGACCGAGGGCGCCCAGGCGGTCGACACCCCGCCGCCGAGCGCGGCGCAGGCGTTCCAAGAGGCCGACGTGCGCGGTCGCTTCGATGCGGTGTACGACGAAACGGTCAGCCGTTTCATGCGCCTGCTCGCCAATCTGCCGCTGCTGCTGGCCGCACTGCTGGTCGTCGCGCTCGCCGCATGGCTAGGCCGGGTGATATCCCAGCGCCTGCACTGGCTGCACCTGCGCACGCGCAACCCCTATCTCGACAGCCTGCTGCGCCGCATGGTGCAGGCCGCGATCCTGCTGATCGGCATCGTGATCGCACTGGACCTGCTCAACGCAACCGCGGTGATCGGCGTGGTGTTCGGCTCGGCGGGTGTGCTGGGCATCGCGATGGGCTTCGCATTCAAGGACATCGCCGAGAACTACATCGCCGGCATCCTGTTGAGCCTGCGCCGGCCGTTCGAACCGGGCGAGACGGTCAAGATCGACAGCTACGAGGGCCGGGTCGCCTCGCTGAGCGCACGCGCGATGGTGCTGGTCACCGCCGAGGGCAACGAGTTGCGCCTACCCAATGCGCTGGTGTTCAAGGCGGTGATCCTCAACTACAGCAGCAATCCGCGCCGGCGCTTCGATTTCACGATGAACATCGACGCCAGCCATTCGATCCGGCAGGCGCAGACGATCGGCCTGACCGAGATCGCTGCGATCGACGACGTCCTGACCGATCCCGGTCCGTCGTGGACACTGGTCGAGTTCGGGGCCTCTGGCAGCGTACTGCGGTTCTTCGGCTGGGTGGACCAGCGCAAGAGCGACCTGGGCAAGACCCGCGGCGAAGCGATCCGTCGCGTCAAGGGCGCCTTCTGGCGCGCGGGCATCCAGGGGCCGCGCACCACCACCCGCGTCGTCCTCACGCGCGACGAGGGCGCGGTCGCCGATCATCACGACATCGAGCCGGCGACCAGCGTCGGCGTCGACACCTCGGTCAACCGCGACATCGACGAGCACGTCGCCGAAGTCGTCAATGCCGACCCCCAGAACCTGCTGATCGCAAAGGACGCCCCGCAATGAAACTCCGCATCGCCCTGCTCCCGGCCGCGCTCGCTGGCCTATCCACGCACGCCGTGGCGCAGACCGTTCCGGCCGCACCGTCCGCGCCCGCCAGCCTGGAGGCCTGCCTGGCACTGGAACAGGACGCGCAACGCCTGGCGTGCTACGACGCCTTCGCCGGCCGCCAAGCGCCGCCGACGCCGCAGGCCGACGTCACCGCCGAGCGCGCGCGCGAACTGCGCCGCGATCCCGCCGCGCTCGCCGAGGCGCTGTCCGCCGAACCGGCCAACCGCAACCTCTATGCGCGCGACACCACCCGCGGACTGGACGATGCGATCGCCAACGCCGGGCAGGGCTCGCTGCTCGACAGTCGCTGGGAACTGGCCAAGGATTCCAAGCTCGGCATCTTCAATCTGCGTGCCTACAAGCCGCTGTACCTGCTGCCGGTGTTCTGGACCTCGGATGTCAACCGTACGCCCAGTTCGCCCAATCCGGCCAACACGGTCACCGACCCGCTCTTGCTCGACAGCACCGAGGCCAAGTTCCAGATCAGCTTCAAGACCAAGGCGGTGGAGAACCTGTTCGGCAACAACGGCGACATCTGGATGGGCTACACCCAGAGCTCGCGCTGGCAGGTCTACAACAGCGAGGCCTCGCGCCCGTTCCGCGAGACCAATTACGAGCCCGAGATCCTGCTGGTCTTCCGCAACAACTATGGCCTGCCGGGTGGCTGGCGCGGGCGCATGACCGGGATCGGCATCAACCACCAGTCCAACGGCCGCGGCGACCCGCTGTCGCGCAGCTGGAACCGGGTGATGTTCAACTTCGGCTTCGATCGGCAGAACTGGGCGCTGACCGCGCGGCCGTGGATCGTGCTGGGCGAAGGCAGCGACAGCGACAACCCCGATATCGCCGACTACATGGGGCGTGGCGACCTGACGCTGACCCACGTGCGCGACGGCCACCAGTTCTCGCTGATGGCCCGGCATTCGCTCCGCGGCGGCGACCGCTCGCACGGGGCCCTGCAGTTCGACTGGGGATTTCCGATCCACCGCAATTTCCGCGGCCATCTGCAGGTGTTCGACGGCTACGGCGAAAGCCTGATCGACTACAACCACAAGGCCACCTACGTCGGCCTGGGCATCTCGTTGATGGACTGGTTCTGACCGACGGCGCGGGCGGCCGGCCCGCGCCACCAGGCACCGCAGGCGCCGATCCGGGGCTTGCGGCGCCACCGCCGCGAGCGGCTATGATCGGCTCGCCCGCGGCGCTGCCGCATAGCAGGACCCGCGCATGGAGGCAGCCGCACCCCCGCCACCGCATGACGCCGCCCCGCTCGCGCGTCCGCGCCGTTCGTTCTTCGCCTACGCCTCGGCGCTGCTGGGGCTGTTGAGCGTCTTTGGCGTCGTCTGCTTCCATTTTCCCGAGTTACTGACCAGCAAGGAGTTCCGCGCGGTCTACGACGAGGGCTTCGCGCGCAACCTGTTGCTGATCGGCCTGGTCGCAGCGTTCGTGCTGGGCACGGTGGCGATCCTGCGCGACCGCAACAAGCGCATCGCCACGATCGGCGTCGCCGGCGCGACGCTGGCGGTGCTGCTGGGCGGTACCAATGTGCAATTCGACGCCATCGGCCACACGCCCTACTCGCTGGGCCTGGACTGGTTCGTGATCTCGCTGTTCTTCTCGGCGCTGGTGTTCGTCCCGCTGGAGCACTACCTGGGCAAGCGTCGTGTCTCGCCGCTGCGCCCGGGCTGGCGCACCGACCTGACGTACTTCTTCATGAGCCATGTGCTGGTGCAGTTCATCCTGATCCTGGTCACGGCCTCGACCTCCACGATCGCCAGCTTCGCCGCGTTCCCGGCGCTGGAGCGGGCGATCCAGTCGTTGCCGGTGTGGGCGCAGTTCCTGATCGCGGTGTTCGTGGCCGACATGGCCCAGGCGCTGCTGCACCGCGCCTACCACAACATTCCCTGGCTCTGGCGCTTCCACGCGGTGCATCACTCCAGCCGCCAGATGGACTGGCTGGCCGGTTCGCGGATCCATTTCGTCGAGATCGTGCTCACGCGCAGCGTCGTGCTGCTGCCCTTGCTGGTACTCGGCTTCTCGACGCCGGCGGTCAATGCCTACGTCATCCTGGTCGGCCTGCAGGCGGTCGTCGCCCACGCCAACATCGGCGTGCGCTTCGGATGGCTGGAATACGTGCTGGTGCTGCCGCGCTATCACCACTGGCACCACGCCCGCCAGCAGGACTACATCGACGTCAACTACGCCATCCACCTGCCGCTGGTCGACATGCTGATGGGCACGTTCAAGCTCCCGCGCGAGCGCGATGCCTGGCCGCAGGAGTACGGCGTGATGAAGCTCGAGACGGTGCCGCGCGGCATCGTCAGCCAGCATCTGATGCCGTTCCGTCGGCGCAAGACCTTCGACGACTACGTCGACTGAGTCCGAAGGCCGCCTGCGCAGACGCGAACGGCGCCCGCAGGCGCCGTCCGATCCCATCTCCAGCGCTCGCCGGTCAGACGACCTCGAGCGGGATGCCGGCGATCTTCGCCTTCCAGGTGCGCGGGCCGGTCTCGTGGACCGATTCGCCGTTCGCATCCACGGCCACGGTCACCGGCATGTCCTTGACCTCGAACTCGTAGATCGCCTCCATGCCCAGGTCCTCGAACGCGACGACGCGGCTGGCCTTGATCGCCTTGGACACCAGATAGGCCGAACCCCCGACCGCCATCAGGTAGACGGCGCGGTTGTCGCGGATCGCCTCGATCGCCGCCGGGCCGCGCTCGGCCTTGCCGACCATGCCCAGCAGGCCGGTCTGCTCGAGCATCTGCCGGGTGAACTTGTCCATGCGCGTGGCGGTGGTCGGTCCGGCCGGGCCGACGACCTCTTCGCGCACCGGGTCGACCGGGCCGACGTAGTAGATGAAGCGGTTGGTGAAGTCCACCGGCAGCGTTTCGCCACGGTTGAGCATGTCGACCATGCGCTTGTGGGCGGCGTCGCGCCCGGTCAGCAGCTTGCCGTTGAGCAGCACCACCTCGCCCGGCCGGAAGCTGGCGACCTCCTCCGGGGTGATCGTATCCAGGTCGACCCGACGCGCATTGCGTGGGTTGTAGGTGAGCTCGGGCCAGTCGGCGAGCGACGGCGGGTCGAGGGTCACAGGCCCGCTGCCGTCGAGGGTGAAGTGCGCGTGCCGGGTCGCCGCGCAGTTGGGGATCATCGCCACCGGCAGGTTCGCCGCATGGGTCGGGTAATCCTTGATCTTGATGTCGAGCACGGTGGTCAGCCCGCCGAGGCCCTGCGCGCCGATGCCCAGCGCGTTGACCTTCTGGTAGAGCTCCACGCGCAGCTCCTCGATCCGGTTCGACGGCCCGCGCGCGATCAGGTCCTGGATGTCGATCGGCTCCATCAACGATTCCTTGGCCAGCAGCATCGCTTTTTCGGCAGTGCCGCCGATGCCGATGCCGAGCATGCCCGGCGGGCACCAGCCCGCGCCCATCGTCGGCACGGTCTTGAGCACCCAGTCGACGATCGAATCGGACGGGTTGAGCATCGCGAACTTCGACTTGGCTTCCGAGCCGCCGCCCTTGGCCGCGACGATCACTTCGACCGTGTTGCCGGGCACGACCTTGACGTTGACCACCGCCGGCGTGTTGTCGCGGGTGTTGCGGCGCGCGCCCGCCGGATCGGCCAGCACGCTGGCGCGCAGCTTGTTGTCGGGATCGTTGTAGGCGCGGCGCACGCCCTCGTTGACCATGTCCTCCACGCCCATCGTGGCGTCGTCCCAGCGCACCTGCATGCCGATCGCAAGGAACACGGTCACGATGCCGGTGTCCTGGCAGATCGGACGGTGGCCCTCGGCGCACATGCGCGAGTTGATCAGGATCTGCGCCATCGCATCCTTCGCCGCGGGCGAGGCCTCGCGTTCGTAGGCATCGGCGAGATTGCGGATGTAATCGACCGGGTGGTAGTAGCTGATGTACTGCAGCGCATCGGCGACCGACTGGATCAGGTCGTCCTGGCGGATCGACACGGGCGCGCCGGAAGGCGCGGCATGCGGGGGGTGGCTTGCGGACACGGCTGGCTCGTGGCTGGCGGAGGGAAACCCGCCCATTCTAGGCCCTCCGCTCCGTCGCGGCAGCCGACCACCCGCGCGCCACGGCGCAGACCCGTGGCGGCGCACGGCGCCGATCCGCGAGGCGTATCCTTGTTCGCTTCCGGCCGCAGTTGCAGGCCGGCACCGACCGTCACGATGCAGGACCGATGACCGACGCCCCGAACGATCCCGCCGCCGCGCTGCGCAGCCGCCTCGATGCAGTGCGCGCGCGCATCAAAGATGCCTGCCATGCCGCCGGACGCGATCCGGCGCAGGTGCGCCTGCTGCCGGTCAGCAAGACCGTCGATGAGACGCGGCTGCGCCTGGCGCACGCGATCGGCCTGCGCGAACTGGGCGAGAACAAGGTGCAGGAGGCGCTGGGCAAGGCCGAGGCGATGGCCGATCTCGACGATCTTCGCTGGGTGTTGATCGGCCACCTGCAGACCAACAAGGCCAAGTACGTCGCGCGCTTCGCCCGTGAGTTCCAGGCCCTCGACAGCCTGCGGGTCGCCGAGGCGCTGGACCGCCAGTTGCAGGCGAAGGGGCGCGCGCTCGACGTGCTGGTCCAGGTCAATACCTCGGCCGAGTCGAGCAAGTTCGGCCTGGCGCCCGACGAGGTCGCGGGCTTCGTGCGGCAGTTGGGCGCATTCTCGTCGCTGCGCGTGCGCGGCCTGATGACGCTCGCATTGTTCTCGCCCGATCCGGCGCTGGTGCGTCCCTGTTTCGTGCGCTTGCGCACGTTGCGCGACCGGCTGCGTCAGGAAGCGCCGTCGGGCGTGGCGATGGACGAGCTGTCGATGGGCATGTCCGGCGATTTCGCACTGGCGATCGCCGAGGGCGCGACCACGGTGCGCGTGGGCACGGCGATCTTCGGCGACCGCGGCCTGCCCGACAGCCATTACTGGCCGGGGCTGGCCTCCGCGGCGCAGCCGCGATGAGCGCCCTGCTCCAATCGCCGGCGGTCGGCACCCGCCTCATCGACGTCGTATCGGTGCAGTCGCAGGTCGTCTACGGCAGCGTCGGCAACAGCATCGCAGTGCCGGTGCTGCAGGCACTCGGGCTGCAGGTGGCACCGGTGCCGACGGTGGTATTCGGCAACACGCCGCACTATCCGACGATGCATGGCGCGCCGCTGCCGCTGGACTGGTTCGAAGGTCTGCTCGAGGACCTCGAAGCGCGCGAGGTGATCACCCGCGCGCGGCATCTGCTGGTCGGGTATCTCGGCTCGCCGGCCCAGGGCCTGGCGCTGGCGGCCTGGCTGGACCGCATGCGCGTGCGCAACCCGGGGCTGCGGATGCAGATCGATCCGGTCATCGGCGACCACGACACCGGCATCTACACCGATCCTGCGCTGGTTCCGATCTGGCGCGATCACTTGCTGCCGCGCGCCCATGGCCTGACTCCGAATCACTTCGAACTCGAACAACTCGCCGGTCGCCCGCTGCACACGCTCGACGACTGCGCGCAGGCCGCGGCCGGTCTGCTCGGCCCGGTCACCGAATGGGTCGTGGTCACCAGCGCCGCGCCCCAGACCTGCCCGCCCGGCGTGGTCCAGGTACTCGCGGTTTCGGCGCAGGGCTGGGAGACGTTCGAACATCCCGCCGTCGCGCATGCGGTCAAGGGCACCGGCGACATGTTCGCCGCGCTGGTCGGCGGCCGGATGATGACCGGGGCCGCGCTCGGCGACGCGGTGCGCCGCGCCTGCGACGACGTGGTCGCGGTGCTGCGCCATGTCCAGGCGCAGGGCTGGCAGGAACTGGCGCTGCCGCGCGAGATCGGACGGCGCCTGGGCTGAGCCCAAGGCGTCGCGCCACGGCCCCAGGCCAATGGGTCGCGGGCGTGCACGGCGCACCGTCGTGCACCGTTTCCCCGGCGCAGCCGTCATGCATATTCGCCTCGATCGTCGTGATCTGCTGCCGTCCGAGCCGATGGAACACATCCAGATGCCACGTCCGCAGCCTCGGGCGGCGAGCGAGACGTGCGCGGCCGGCTTATGAGCGCCAGGACGCGGCGAAGCCGGACGTTGATCGAGATCAGGGCGCCCGGGCGCCGGCCGCCCCAGCATGGCCGCACCGCCCGCCCCACTGCCCAGAGGACACCGCGATGCAGTTCAACATCCACCTCGACCGTCCGCAGATCGATATCGACGCCGTCGAGCGCCTGCTGCAGACCCTCGATCCGGCCGGCCTGGCGGACATCGACATCACCGGCGTGCTGCGCGTCTCGACCACCGCGTCCGGCGACGATCTGGTCACGATCCTCGCCCAGGCCGGCCATCCGATCCGCCCGAGCCAGATCGAGCGCGTGGCCGCGGTGTGCTGCGGGGGCTGCGGCGGCGGCTGCAGCGGCTGACGGCGATGCGGCGTCGCCGCTGGCGGCGCCTTCCGTGTCCGGTGTGAGCGGCCGGCACGCGCAGGATGCGCCGGCATGCCGACGCGTCGACGCCTTTGGCGCGACAATGGGCCATGCCCGCCTCCGCCTCCGCCAAACCGCTCCGCACCGATGGCCGCCCCACATTGCGCGAGCGCTTCGACGCGATGCGCAACCTGCGGCCGTTCCTGCGCATGATCTGGCAGACCAGCCGGCCGCTGACGCTCGCCAGCCTCGGCCTGCGTCTGGTCCGCGCGTTCCTGCCGGTGGCGATGCTCTACGTCGGCAAGCTGATCATCGACGAGGCGATCCGCGTCGTCGGCCTGGACGGCGGCTTCACGACCTTGGCCCAGGCCTGGTCGAGCGGTGCGCTCGACACGCTTGCCGGACTGCTTGCGTTGGAGTTCGCACTGGCGATCGGCTCCGACCTGCTCGGGCGATTGGTCAGCTATGCCGACACGTTGTTGTCGGAGCTGTTTACCAACGCCACCAGCATCCGGCTGATGGAACACGCGGCGACCCTGGACCTCGAAGACTTCGAGGACCCCGAACTGCAGGACAAGCTCGATCGCGCGCGCCGCCAGACCATGGGCCGCATGAACCTGATGGGCCAGCTGTTCGGCCAGGTGCAGGATGCGATCACGGTCGCGAGCTTCGCGATCGGCCTGCTGGTCTACGCGCCCTGGCTGATCGTGCTGCTGGCCGTCGCGCTGGTGCCGGCCTTCATCGGCGAATCGCATTTCAACGCGCTGGGCTACTCGCTCAATTTCCAGTGGACGCCCGAACGTCGCCAGCTCGAGTACGTGCGCCAGAGTGGCGCCAGCGTCGAGACGGCGAAGGAAGTGAAGATCTTCGGCCTGCACCGGTTCCTGATCGACCGCTACCGCACGCTGGCCGACCGGTTCTTCCTCGCCAACCGCGCACTCGCCAGGCGCCGGGCGCTGTGGGGCACCCTGCTGGCCGCGCTCGGTTCGCTGGGCTACTACGTCGCCTACGGCTACATCGCCTGGCGCACGGTGCGCGGCGACTTCAGCATCGGCGACCTGACCTTCCTGGCCGGCAGCTTCCTGCGCCTGCGTCAGCTGCTCGAAGGCCTGCTGGTCGGCTTCTCGCAGGTCGCCGGCCAGGCCTTGTACCTGGACGACCTGTTCTCGTTCTTCGCGATCGAACCGGAGATCGCCTCGCCAAGCGATCCTGTGCCATTCCCGCAGCCGATCCGCCAGGGTTTCACCTTCGAGAACGTGGGCTTTCGCTATCCGGGCAGCGAGCGCTGGGCGGTCCGACATCTGGATTTCACCCTCCACGCAGGCGAGGTGCTGGCGCTGGTGGGCGAGAACGGCGCCGGCAAGACCACGCTGGTCAAGCTGCTGGCGCGGCTCTACGACCCCGACGAGGGGCGGATCCTGCTCGACGGCCGCGACCTGCGTGACTACGACCTCGAGGCGCTGCGCGCCAATACCGGCGTGATCTTCCAGGATTTCGTGCGCTACCACCTGACCGCCGGCGAGAACATCGGCGTGGGGCGCATCGAGGCGATGGACGATCACGCGCGGATCGTCGACGCGGCGCATCGGGCGATGGCCGATGAGATCATCGCCGGCCTGCCCGACGGCTTTGATCAGATCATCGGCCGGCGCTTCCGCAACGGCGTCGACCTGTCGGGCGGCCAGTGGCAGAAGGTCGCAATCGCACGCGCCTACATGCGCGAGGCCCAGGTCATGATCCTCGACGAACCCACCGCCGCGCTCGATGCGCGCAGCGAGTACGAGGTGTTCCGACGCTTCAAGGAGCTGTCGCATCAGCGCACCGCGGTGCTGATCTCGCACCGCTTCTCCAGCGTGCGCATGGCCGACCGCATCCTGGTGCTCGAGCAAGGCCGGATCGAGGCCAGCGGCTCGCACGCCCAGTTGATGGCCGAGGGTGGCCGCTACGCCGAGTTGTTCGAGTTGCAGGCCGCGGGTTACCGCTGACGCGGCAGCAGGTCGGAACGGCGCAGGTTGCGCCCGTTGCGCCGCTGCCGTGAGACGGCGTTGACGCGGCGCTGCGTACGCTGCCCGCATCAACGGAGTTCCGCGATGACCGATACCCGCCAGGCGCTCGCGCGCAACGCGCAGATCCTGCGTTTCCTCATGAAGTACCGCAAGGCCGGCGTGCTGACCGGATTCGACCTGGACGCGGCGACGGTGGAGGTCGACGAGGCCGACACTGCCGGCCGGCCGGAAGCGTTCGTCGATGATCTCGAGGCGCTCGGCCCGACCTTCATCAAGATCGGCCAGGCGCTGTCGACACGTCCGGACATGGTGCCGCCGGCCTATCTCGCCGCGCTGGAACGGATGCAGGACGATGTCGCGCCGGTGCCGTTCCAGGTGATCCACGCCGCGGTCGAGGACGCGCTGGGCGTGCGCATCAACAAGGTCTTCGACAGCTTCGACGAGACGCCACTGGGCAGCGCCTCGCTGGCGCAGGTGCATCGCGCCACGCTACGTGACGGCCGCGCCGTCGCGGTCAAGGTGCAGCGCCCGGGCATCGTGGAGCAGATCCGCGACGACCTCGACACGCTCGCCCGGCTGGCTGGCGGCATCGACCGGGTCACCGATCTCGGCCGGCGCGTGCGCTTCGCCGACTGGGTGCACGAGTTCCGGCGCACGCTGCTGGCCGAGCTCGACTATCGCGTCGAGGCGGAGAACCTCGATCGCTTCGATGCGCATTTCGCCGCCTACCCATCGTTGTTCGTGCCCAAGCCGATCTGGGACCTGACCCGGCCGCGGCTGCTGACGATGGAACTGGTCGAAGGCACCAAGGTCACTGCGATCAGCGGCCTGCAGCGCACCGAGCGCGACATGGCGCCGCTGGCGACCGCGCTGCTGCACGGCTATCTCGACCAGGTGTTCGTCCACGGCGAGATCCACGCCGATCCGCACCCGGGCAACCTGCTCTACACCCGCGACGGTCGACTCGCGCTGCTCGACCTGGGCATGGTGGCGCACGTGCCGCCACGCACCCGCGAGCGCCTGCTCAAGCTGCTGTTCGCCGCGGTCGATGGCCGCGGCGAGCAGGTCGCCGCCGAGGGCATCGCCATGGGCACGCGCCTGGAGGACTTCGACGAGGAGCGCTACTACCGCGATGTCGGCCAGTTGGTCGCGCGCTACGCCGCGCAGTCGGGCGCCACCGGCCAGACCGAGGGCCGCCTGGTGCTCGACCTGGTGCGCCTGGCGACCGCCTGCGGCCTGCGTACCGCGCCGGAGATGAGCTTGCTGGGCAAGACGCTGCTGCACCTCGAATCGGTCGTGCGCACGCTGGCGCCCGACATGGACATGAAGCGCGTCGTCGAGGAGCACCTCAACGACATGATGCGCCAGCGCCTGCGCAAGTCGCTCTCGCCGGCCAATCTCGCCAGCGAGATGATGGACCTGCAGGAACTGGTCCGCGAGGCGCCGCGCAAGGTGTCCAATGTGCTGTCGCTGCTGGCCGAGAACCGCCTGCGCGTGCGCCTGACCGGGCTGGAGGAATCGCATCTGCTCGAAAGCCTGCACAAGATCGCCAATCGCATCGCCGCGGGCGTGGTCACCGCGGCGCTGATCCTGGCCTCGGCGCTGATGATGGACAACCCCGGCGGCCCGCGGCTGTTCGGCTATCCGGCGATCGCGCTGCTGCTGTTCCTGACCGGCGCAGGCCTGGGCATCGCGATCGTGCTCAGTGCCCTGCTCGGCGACCGCCGGGCACGGCCGAACGAGGAAAGCGGGCCGCATTAGTCGAGCTCCGCCTCTTCCAGCCGGCGCGCAGGCTGCGACACCAGGTCGCAGATGAGAACCGGTCTCATCGCTCTGTTAAGATGGGCGGCTCCGCGCCTCGCCTTGCCTTCTATGTCCTCCGCCTTTGGTTCCGAAACGGTGCTCGACGTCCGCCACTGGACGGACGCGTACTTCAGCTTCACCACGACCCGCGACGACGGTTTCCGTTTCGACAACGGCCAGTTCGTGATGATCGGCCTGCAGGTCGAGGGCAAGCCGCTGCTGCGCGCCTACTCGATCGCCAGCGCGAACTGGGAGGAGCAGCTCGAGTTCTTCAGCATCAAGGTCGACAACGGCCCGCTGACCTCGCGTCTGCAGCACATCCAGCCAGGCGACCAGATCCTGGTCGGCCGCAAGCCGACCGGCACGCTGCTGATCCACGACCTGCACCCGGGCCGCAATCTGTACCTGCTGGGCACGGGCACCGGCTTTGCGCCGTGGCTGTCGGTGATCAAGGATCCGGAGACCTACGAGCGCTTCGAGAAGGTGATCGTCACCCACGGCGTGCGCTCGGCCCAGGACCTGGCCTATCGCGACTACATCGTCAACGAGCTGCCGCGGCACGAATTCCTCGGCGAGCAGATTTCGCGCCAGTTGCTGTACTACCCGGCCGTCACCCGGGAGGACTTCATGTTCGACGGCCACAGCCACCGCGGCCGGCTGACCGAGCTGCTCGACAGCGGTCGCATGGCCGCCGACCTCGGCCTGGCCCCGCTCGACCCGGCCTTTGATCGCGCGATGATCTGCGGCAGCCCGCAGATGCTGGCCGATTTCCGCGGCCTGCTCGATGCCCGCGGCTTCGAGGCCGCGCCGCGCATCGGCACGCCGGGGCAATACGTGTTCGAGCGCGCCTTCGTCGAGAAGTAAGGCCGGGCGACTTTCGTCGCGCGCGCCGGCGTGTCATGTCCGCGCAGCCGGCCGCGCTCAGCGCCGCACAGGGCTCGGATCTTCGTCGAGGATCGTCTCGATCCGTCCACGCAACGCGGCTGGCGCCGTCGACGGCGCATAGCGCGCACGGACGCAGCCGTCGCGGCCGACCAGGAACTTGGTGAAGTTCCACTTGATCCGTCGGGTGCCCAGCAAGCCGCGTTTCTGCCCGCCCAGCCAGGCCCACAGCGGATGCGCATTCGGCCCATTGACCTCGACTTTGGCGAACATCGGGAAGTCGACCGCATAGTTGAGCGCGCAGAAGCTGCGGATCGCGTTCGCATCGCCGGGCTCCTGGTGGCCGAACTGATCGCACGGAAACCCGAGCACCACCAGCCCCCGGTCGCGATAGTCCTGCCACAGCGCCTGCAGGCCGGCGTACTGCGGCGTGAATCCGCAGCGCGAGGCGACGTTGACGATCAGCAGCACGCGATCGGCGAAATCCGACAGCGGCTGGTCGACGCCGTCCAGCGTACGGGCGGTGAACTCGTGGATGGTGGTCATGGCAGTGACGGGCGGGAACGTGGCTCGCCAGTCTGCCGCAGATCCTGCATCGATGACGTCGCCCGACTGGCGCGCCCGCCAAACCATCATGCATCGCACGAAAAATATCGTCCATCCCGTTGAATGACTTATACCAACATGGCGCGGACTTCCGGCACGGTCATCGCGACGCCCGATAAGCTAGCCTAGGCGGTCACGTCACCCGGAGAGTCACCCTTGCTCAAGCACCCGCTTGCCGCCGCACTGTGTGCGGCCCTCGCCGTGTCCGCCCTGCCCGTCTTCGCCCAGTCCTCGGGCACCACCGCGGCCGCGCCTGCCGCAAGCGCCCAGCGCCCCGCCGACAATCCGCTGTTCGTGGAAAGCACGCTCGATCTGCGCTATCCGCGCTTCGACCTGATCCAGGACGCGCACTTCGGCCCCGCATTCGACGCCGGCATGGCCGAGAACCTGCGCGAGATCGAGGCGATCGCCAACAATCCCGAGCCGCCGACCTTCGACAACACGATCGTCGCGCTTGAGAAGTCCGGCGAACTGCTGTCGCGCGCACGCCGGATCTTCGGCAACCTCAACGGCACCGACACCAACGACACCCGCAAGCAGATCGACGCCGACTACGCGCCGAAGTTCGCCGCGCACCGCGACGCGATCATGCTCAATCCCAAGCTCTTCGCCCGCGTCGACACGCTCTACAAGAACGTCGGCTCGCTCGGCCTGGACGCCGAGGGTCAGCGTCTGGTCGAGCGCTACCACACCATGTTCGTCCGCGCCGGCGCCAACCTGAGCGATGCGCAGAAGGAGCAGATGCGGCGCATCAACGCCGAGTCGGCCAAACTCTCGACGACCTTCAGCCAGAACGTGCTCAACGAAGTCAACGACTCGGCTGTCGTGGTCGACACCGTGGCCGAACTCGATGGCATGAGCGAGGCGCAGATCGCTGCCGCGGCCGAAGCCGCCAAGTCGCGCGGACTGGACGGCAAGTACGTCATCACCCTGCTCAACACCACCGGCCAGCCGCCGCTGCCGCAGATCAACAACCGGGCGCTGCGCGAGCGCATCCACAAGGCCTCGGTCGCTCGCGGCAGCCGCGGCAACCAGTACGACAACACCGGCGTGATCGCGCAGATCCTCAAGCTACGCGCCGAGCGTGCCAACCTGATGGGCTATCCGAACCAGGCCGCCTTCATCCTCGAAGATTCGACCGCCGGTACCGTCGAAGCCGTCAACGGCATGCTCGGCCAGCTGGCGCCGGCCGCCGTCGCCAACGCCAAGCGCGAAGCCGCCGAACTGCAGGCGATGATCGACCGCGAACAGGCCGCCAAGGGTGAGCCCACGTTCCAGCTCGAGCCGTGGGACTGGGCCTACTACTCGGAGAAGGTCCGGCAGGACAAGTACAGCTTCGACGACGCGCAGCTCAAGCCCTATTTCGAGATGAAGAACGTGCTCGAGAACGGCGTGTTCTTCGCCGCGACCAAGCTCTACGGCATCACGTTCAAGGAACGCACCGACCTGCCCAAGTACCATCCCGATACCTGGACCTACGACGTCTTCAACGAGGACGGCAGCCAGCTGGCGATCTTCATCTACGACCCCTACGCGCGCCCGTCCAAGCGCGGTGGTGCCTGGATGAATTCGTATGTCTCGCAGTCCGAGCTCGACGGCACACTCACGGTCACCGCCAATCACCAGAACATTCCCAAGCCGCAGGCCGGCCAGCCAACGCTGCTGACCTGGGACGAGGTGACCACGATGTTCCACGAGTTCGGCCATGCGCTGCACGGCATGTTCTCGGACGTGAAGTACCCGTTCTTCAGTGGCACCAGCGTGCCGCGCGACTTCGTCGAGTTCCCCTCGCAAGTCAACGAGATGTGGGCCGACTGGCCGGAGGTGCTGGCCAATTACGCCAAGGACTACCGCACCGGCGCGCCGATGCCGGCCGAGCTGCTCGACAAGGTGCAGGCGGCTGCCAAGTTCAACCAGGGCTTTGCGACCACCGAGTACCTGGGTTCGGCGATGCTCGACCAGTATCTGCACCAGTTGCCGGCCGACCAACTGCCCCAGGCGTCGGAAGTCATGGCGACCGAAGCTGCCGCGCTCAAGGCGGCCGGCCTGGACTACCCGCCGGTGCCGCCGCGCTATCGCACGCCGTACTTCAGCCACATCAACGGCGGCTACGCGGCCGGCTACTACGCCTACATCTGGTCGGAAGTGCTGGACGCCAACACCGTGCAGTGGATCGAGCAGAACGGCGGCCTGACCCGCGCCAACGGCGACCGCTTCCGGGGCACCCTGCTCTCGCGCGGCGGCAGCAAGGACGCCAAGCAGCTGTTCCTGGACTTCACCGGCCACGAGCCGCAGATCGAGCCCCTGCTGATCAAGCGCGGCCTGGCGCCCGATCCCAAGGACGCGACGAACTGATCGCGCGCCGTGAAGTTTGACCAGAACGCCCGGCTCTGCGCCGGGCGTTCTTTTTGGTTCTCCACCAAATACCGAAATGGGCGTTCCGCTTCAGATGGGCAGCGGCCTGCCAGCCGGAAGCCGCTCTCCCCTCGGTCAAGGCATCCTGCCTTGACTCGGGCGCGCGCCATCCATGGCGCGCTTGGCGCGGCCACCGGCTGCCAGTCCACTGCGGTGGACGTTGGCAACCCGACTTCGAGGAGACGCAGAGTCACCTCCTACAAGAAGTCGCGCACTTGTCGGCCTCAGGTGCGTCGTGCTGGTCGGGGATTGCGATAGCGGGCCATGGATGGCCCGCGGCGGCGAGTCAGCCAGGGATGGCTGACCGAGCCGGGAGCAGTCCCCGGCCGGCGCGACGCGCGCTCCGGAGCCGATCTCCATGATCGAGTAGCAGAAGCAGGATCTTCATGACTCTGGTGAAGAACCTCGCTTTGGAGGGATGCGCTCGCTCGTGGACCCACGTCACCAGGAAGGCCGCTTCACGGGCGAGCGCGCGTACTACGAAAAGTAGAGGCCCGGAGTAGCATGGCCGCATGTCCGCGATCTGCCTCGACGCCGCCGAAGCCACCGACGCCCCCGAACGCCTGCGCGACTGGCTGGGCGGATTCCGCCGCGTCTTCGTGCTCACCGGCGCCGGCATCAGTACAGGCTCCGGCATTCCCGACTATCGCGATACCGATGGCGCCTGGAAGCGCCCGGCGCCGGTGACCTGGCAAGCGTTCACCGGCGACCCCGCGATCTACCGCCGCTATTGGGCGCGTAGCTTCGTCGGCTGGCCGCGATTCTCCGTCGCACGCCCCAACGTTGCGCATCGCGCGCTGGCGGCACTGGGCGATGCCGGTCCGATCGGAACACTCCTGACCCAGAACGTCGACGGCCTGCACCAGGCCGCAGGCAGCCGCTCGGTGATCGACCTGCACGGCCGGCTCGACCGCGTGGTCTGCCTGAGCTGCGGCAGCGCGATGGCGCGCGATGCCCTGCAACCCAGGCTCGTCGCCGACAACCCCCGCTGGCATCCCGGCGCGGCCGCGATGGCGCCCGATGGCGACGCCGACATCGCCGCCGAGGCCGAAGCCGCGTTCGTGCCGCCGCGGTGCCTGCACTGCGGCGGCTTACTCAAGCCCGATGTGGTGTTCTTCGGTGAGAATGTGCCGAAGGCACGCGTGCAGGCAGCCAGGACCGCACTGGCGGAGAGCGACGCGATGTTCGTCGTCGGCTCCTCACTGATGGTCTATTCGGGCTTCCGTTTCGCCAAGATGGCCCACGAGGCCGGCCTGCCGCTGGCGATCATCAACCGCGGGGTCACGCGCGCCGACCCCCTGGCCACACTGCGGCTCGATGCCGAGATCGGCCACACCTTGGGCACCCTCGCGCAAGACGCCTCAGCCAGCGACGAATAGATCGCGATACGCCGGCGCCAGGTGCGGCAACAGGACCGACGCCGGCACCTCGACGGTCTGCACGCCGTCCGAGTACGGCCCGACCTGGTAGGGCGGAAACACGAAACGCAGCCCGGCCAGCGTGCCGCCCGGACCGGCGATCGGCTCGAACTGCTGGAAGTTGGACACGTCCGGCCGTGCGCCTTCGTCGATCATCCGGCCTGCGGTCTGCATCATCCGGCTGCGCTCGGCCGGTTCGAGTTCGTCGGCATCGATGCGCTGGGACAGCGCCGCATGAAGTTGCTCTCGTACGTAGTCCGAAATCACCTGCCAGTCGGCCGCGCGCGGAACCAATTCTTCGGCGGTGAGCAACCGCTCTTCCCGAACCAGCCAGAAGAAGCGCGCGATGATCGGGCTGTCGTGCGCGCCGCCGGTGTAGCTGCCGCCATCGGCGGCGATGGCCAGCACGCGCGGGGTGTCGAGCAACGTGGTGAAGCTCAGCGACAGATCGTAGGTCACGCCCGGCTGCTGCTCGGTGCCCGGCAACGCCTGCTTGAGTTCGTCGCGGGCCGCCTGCGCGAAACGATGCAGTTCCGCAGCCAACCCAGGGTATTTGTTGGCTTCGGGCGGGTAGCTGATGCCGACGATGTAGCGCGGGTCCATCTCGACCACATCCTCGAGCTTGACCGGCGCTTCGGCCAACGGCTGCACCGCCTCGGCATCGACGCCCGCGGGGCCGGCCGCAGGTTGCGCGGGCACGGGCGCCTCGCGCTGGCAGGCCAGCAGCAACAGCGGCAAAACGCACAGCACCATCCGTCTCATCATCGATCCTCGAGCCGTCCACGCAGCATGGAACTCACGAAACGCTAACGATATCGACGTGGCCTCGTCGTGAACGGCGCCCGCCAGGCCGACGCATACGAAAAAGCCCCGGACGTTACCGTCCGGGGCCGGATCTTGCAGACGCTGCGGGCGATTAGATCGCCTGCACCTCGTCAGCCTGCAGGCCCTTCTGGCCCTGCACGACCTTGAAGGAGACCTTCTGGCCTTCCTGCAGCGACTTGAAGCCGGTGCCCTGGATCGAGCGGAAGTGGACGAACAGGTCCTGGCCGCTTTCCGGGGTGATGAAGCCGAAGCCCTTGGCATCGTTGAACCACTTGACGGTTCCGGTCTGGCGCTCTGACATGGTGTTACTCCTTGAAGCAGTGTGGTCATTGGAACACGACGACCGGCGTTGTTTGGATGGCCGGCTGCCGCGACTGTCTAGCAAGGGGTAACGCGAAAGCGATGGAGCGGATCGTCCCGACCGGAAAGCCCGGCCGTCGTGAGATTGGATCTACCGCATCGGAGCCACGATGTACCGTGATCCCGCCTTGAACAGTCCGCGCACGATACCGCAATTATCGACCGAAATGTGAATAGGGGGACGCGAATGTCGCCGGCCCCGTCGGCGCCATGGCTGCGGCCAACGGTTCACTGCGCTGCGCAGCCGGCGCTGGTCACGCCGGCTGCGGACGCGGGTTGCGGACACCGCCGACCCGACCGGCCCGGTCGGTCAGTCTGTCGCTGACCGGCGATCGCGCTTGCCTTGATTCTTGCGGTCGCGCGTACTGCTGCTGCCGTTGATCGAGGCCTGCCGGCTTTCGGCAGCGTGCAGTTCCAGCGCCTTGGCGCGGGCCTGCGGAGACTGGAAGCCCGGCGCCGCCGCCGCCGCGCCGTCGCCACCGATGTCCTCCCAGTGTTTGGGCGCGCGTGCCTGTGCTTCGTGCTGCTCGAGCAACTGCCGCGTGTTGTCGAGCGCACGCTCGGGGGAAATACGCGATCCACGTCGCGACTTGCGCGCGGGCGCGGCCGGCGTCTCGGCGGACGCCGGCTTGCGCGCCGTGGACGTGGCTGCCTTGCGCGACCGGGCCGCAGCCGGCTTGGTGGTCGTGCCGGCGTTGGTCGATGTCGCGCCGGACGCCGCGCGCCGGGACGAGCCCGACTTCGCCGCGGCCTTGCTCGCCGTCTTTGCGGTCTTGGCAGGCTTGGACCGCGTGCCTGTCGAGCGCGCAGCAGCGGCCGACTTGGCGGCCGGCTTGCGTGCGCCCGACGCGCTGGTCTTCTTCGCAGACTTGCGCGCAGCCGTCGCCGCCGCCTTGGCGGCCTTCGCAGTGTCCTTCTGGCGTGTCTCGAAGCGGCTCAGGATATCGGCGAGCAGTTCGGCCTTCTCGCCCGTGCGCGCATTCGCCTGACCGGTCCGTCCGGCCTTGCTGCCGGTCGACTTGCGCGAGGCCAGACGCTGGCGCTTTTCCAGATCCCGCGCACGATCACGGGCGGTACGCGCGCGGGTCACCAGCTTGGCGAGTTGGGCCTCGCTCAGACCACGCACTGCATTGGCGCGGCTCGCGTCGTACAGCCCCATCTCGGTCTTGTTGAGCAGGCTGGTGGCTTTCGCTCGTGTCACGGCCATGGACATGCACTCCGTTTGATGGATGTGGGCGCAGGGATACCACGCCTCGCATGCAAGACCAGTGAGTGCGGACGCCAACCACGTCCGCATTCGCCGCTAGAAGAACGAGGGCGACATCAAGCGATCGACGAAGCTGCCGAGCACGCGCGGTTCCATCATCACGGTGAACAGCACGCCGTAACCCGCGCCCCACAGGTGTGCACTGTGGTTGATGTTGTCGCCGCCTCGGCGGTCCATCCAGATGCTGTAGCCGACGTAGCACACGCCGAACACGATTGCCGGCATCGGGATGAAGAACACCAACAGCATCGACCATGGGCTGAGCAGGATCGACGCGAACAGTACCGCCGACACCGCGCCCGAGGCGCCCAGGCTGCGGTAGTGCGGGTCGCGCCGGTGACGCAGATAGGTCGGCAGGATCGCGACCAGGATCGCCGACAGGTAGAACATCAGAAAGCCGACCGGACCGATGTACGGCGCGAACGCGCGTTCGATGCCGCCGCCGAAGAAGAACAGCGTGATCATGTTGAAGAGCAGGTGCTGCCAGTCGGCGTGGATGAAGCCGTGGGTCAGCAGGCGGTCGTACTGGCGATAGCGATCGACTGCCGGCGGCCACAGGATCAGCCGGGCGAGCAACTGCGGCTTCTCGAACGCCTGCCATGACACCACGGCGGTGACGACAATCAGCAGCAAAGTGACGGGGGCGAGGTTCATCGGGCGGGTTTCCGGGTGGACGGATCAGGCGACACGGTAGTGGTCCTGCATGGGATAGCGCCGTGCGTACGCCGCGAACGCCAAGGCGGCCAGGAACGCGAAACCGGCGAAGAAGAACATCAGGAAGGCGTTTTCGCTCAACCCCGACGATGCGATGTACGCGGTCACCGCCTCGTTGCGCACGCCGGCATTGGTCAACAGCACCCACAGGCTTCCGAAAGTGCTGGTCAGGTACCAGAACGCCATGATCACGCCCTTCATCGCCTGCGGAGCCTGGCTGTAGGCGAACTCCAGCGCAGTCGCCGACACCAGCACCTCGCCGAAGGTCAGCAGCAGATACGGCAGCGACTGCCAGGCCAGCGAGACCTGTTCGCCGCCATCGATCCACAACTGGATCGCGCCGGCGGCGATCCACGCCACGCCCGAGAACGCGATGCCCCAGCCCATACGGCGCAGCGGCGTCACCGACAGCCCCATCGCGCGCAGTGCCGGGTACAGCACCAGATTGTTGAACGGGATCAACAGCATCACCAGCAGCGGGTTGAGCGCCTGCATCTGCGCTGCGTCCTGGATCAGCCAGCTCGGCCACCACCAGGCCGCGTGCGGGATCACCATCTCGCGGCCCTGGATGATCCAGGTCGAGGCCTTCTGGTCGAACAGCGACCAGAACGGCGTGACCAGCGCGAATACGATCAGGATCCGCAGCACCGCGCGCACGCCGTCGACCGCGGCATCGGGGTGCGCGCCGCGCGCACGCTCGAGCTGCATCGAGGCACCGACACCACCGGCAGCGATGATCACACCCAGTGCCAGACACGCCGAAATGACGAAATTGAAGGACTCGGCCCATGCCGACGGCACCACGCCCACCGCCGACAGCGCCCACAGCACGAGCAGCAGCGCGGCGACCGCGAGGCCGAACAGCGCAACCAGCAGGCCAGGACGGCCCGCCCCCGGGCGCTCGGCACGCAGCGCAGTCTTGACCACCTCGAAGAACGCATGCGGATCGCGACCGGCCGGCGGCACGTCGATATAGCGTCGGCGCCCGAGCCAGAACACGAACGTGGCGATGAACATCAGGATGCCGGGGATGCCGAAGGCCACGGCCGGCCCGAAATGGCGCAGGAACAGCGGTGCCAGCAACGACGCGAAGAACGAACCGAAGTTGATGATCCAGTAGAACGCGTCGAAGACCAGCTTGGCCTTGTCCTTGTTGCTCTGGTCGAACTGGTCGCCGCAGAACGAGACCACCAACGGCTTGATGCCGCCCGAGCCGAGCGCGATCAGGAACAGGCCGGTGTAGAAGCCCGCGGCATTGTTCTCAAACAGCGCAAGGCAGGCATGACCGGCGCAGTAGATCAGCGAGAACCACAGGATGGTGTGGTACTTGCCGAAAAACCGGTCGGACAACCACCCGCCCAGCAGCGGGAAGAAGTACACGCCGATCACGAACATGTGGAAGATGTCCTTGGCCGCGCCGTCGCGCTCCGGCCCCTCGGGCAGGTAGGCCAGCAGCACCGAACTGATCAGGAACGGCACCAGGATGTTGCGCATGCCGTAGAAGCTGAAGCGCTCGCAGGCTTCGTTGCCGATGATGTAGGAGATCTGGCGGGGCATGCGGCCCGCAGTGGTCTGGACGGTCGTCATCGGCACGTCGAAGGCAGTCTGGGAACCCGACAGCCTACCCGATCCTCGCGTCCGGCCCGCGACTGCCATGCCCGCCGGACGGCGGCAAGTGCCGGGCGCTGGGCCATCGATCGCGACACCTGCCCTTGGGCGGGCGCGCCCGGCCGGGCATCATGCGTCGTCGTTCTCCTCCGGACCGCCCCATGTCCTGCCGCCCGTTCCTGCCGCTGTTGCTCGCCGCCGCACTCGTCGCGCCGCTGCCGTCCGCCTCGGCCAGCGACGATCCGCGTATCACCGTGTCCGAGCGCAGCGGCTTCGTCGAGACCGGCCGCTTTGATGAGGTCGTGCGCCTGTGCGCCACCTTCGCCCGCCTGCATCCCGATGCGGTGCGCTGCACCCAATTCGGCACCACGCCCGAAGGCCGGCCGATGCAGGCGCTGATCGTCAGCCGCAGCGGCACGCTCGACCCTGCCCAGGCGCGTGCGCAGGGCATTCCGGTCGTGCTGATCCAGGGCGGCATCCACGCCGGCGAGATCGACGGCAAGGACGCCGGCTTTCTGGCGCTGCGCCAGGTGCTCGACGGCGACGCCGCGCCCGGCGCGCTCGACGCGCTGGTCTGGGTGTTCGTGCCCGTATTCAGCGCCGACGGCCATGAGCGGTTCGCAGCCTGGAACCGTCCCAACCAGCGCGGTCCGCGCGAGATGGGTTGGCGCACCACCGCGCAGAACTACAATCTCAATCGCGACTACGCCAAGGCCGAGTCGCCGGAGATGCAGGCGATGCTGGCACTGGTCGAGGCCTGGGATCCGATCGCCTATGTGGACCTGCACGCGACCAATGGCGCGCAGTTCGAACACGACATCGCGGTGCAGGTCGAACCGCTGCATTCGGGCGATGCGCAGATGCGCAGCGTCGGGCGCACATTTCGCGATGCGGTCATCGACGACCTCGCGCGCCAGGGCGCGCTGCCGCTGCCCTACTACCCGTCGTTCGTCGAATCCGACGATCCGGCCTCGGGCTTCGAGGACGGCGTGTCCCCGCCGCGCTTTTCGACCGGCTACTTCCCGCTGCGCAACCGGGTGGCGATGCTGATCGAGACTCACTCGTGGAAGCCCTACCCGGTCCGCGTGGCCTTGACCCGCAACACCGTGGTCTCGGTACTCGAGCAGATCGCCCGCCATGGCCGCGATTGGATGCGCGTGGCAGCCGACGCCGACGCCCGCGCCGCCGCGCTCGGCGGCACCCCGCTGCCGCTGGACTGGCAGGCCACGGCGCGCGCGCGGATGGTCGACTTCCGCGGCTATGCCTACACGCGCACGCTGTCGGAGGTGTCGGGCGCACTGATGACGCGCTACGACGAGACCACGCCGCAGATCTGGCACGTGCCGCTGCGCGACGAGATCGTGCCGTCGCTGAGCGTCGTGTTGCCGCGCGCCGGCTACATCGTGCCCGCCGCCCACGCGGCCAGCGTCGCCCAGGCACTCGACCGCCACGGTATCGCCCATTCGACGCTCAAGCGCGCCCATCCCCAGCTCGCCGTCGACACCTTCCGCGCCGAGCGCACCGCGTTCGGCACCGCCCCGGTCGAGGGCCACCAGCGGCTCACGCTCGAAGGCCGCTGGCGCGCCGAGCCGCAGGACATCGGCGCCGGCGCGCTGTACGTACCGATCGCACAGCCGCGCGCGCGGCTGGTCGCCGCGCTGCTCGAGCCGCAGGCGCCCGATTCGATGGCCGCCTGGGGCCGCTTCAACACCCACTTCGAGCGCAAGGAGTACATGGAGGATTACGTCGCCGAAGCGGTGGCGCGCGAGATGCTGGCCGCCGATCCGGCGCTCGCCGAGGACTTCCGGGCCCGGCTGCGCGACGATCCGGCCTTCGCGGCGGATCCGCGCGCACGCCTGGCGTACTTCTATCGTCGGCACAGCGCCTGGGATGCGCGCTACAACCTCTACCCCATCGTCCGCACCGACCTCACCCCCGAATGACCGGAGCCGCCATGTCCCCGTTGTCCCGCCTGATGCGTCACTGCCTGCCCGCGGCGTTGTCGCTGCTCCTCCTCGCCGCCTGCACCGGCACCGGCGGCGCCAAAGCCGAACCGGCGACGCCGCGCACCCTGGACGTGGTCACGCTCAACATCTACCACGACAAGGCCGACTGGCCGAAGCGGTTGCCGCTGATCGTCGAGCAGCTGCGCGCGCTCGATCCCGATATCGTGGCGCTGCAGGAAGTGCTGCAGACCCAGACCCTGCGCAACCAGGCGCAGACCATCGCCGCCGAGCTCGGCTACGCGGTGCAGTTCGTCTCCACCGACCCGGCCGACCAGGCGCACCGCTACGGCAATGCCTTGCTCACCCGGCTACCGGTGAAGGCGCAGGATTGGCATCGGCTGCAGCCGCATGACGACTCGCGCAGCATCGGCCACGCACGCCTCGACATCGATGGACGCCCGCTCGATGTCTACTTCACCCACCTGCACTGGACGCTGGAGGGCGGCGCGATCCGCGACGTCCAGGTCGCTGACGCACTCGACTTCGTGGCGCGGACGTCCGCGCAAGCGCCATCGCTGATCCTGGGCGACTTCAACGCGCCAGCCAGCGCACCCGAGTTCGCGGCGCTGCGCGCACGCTACATCGACGCCTATGGCACGCTGCACCCGGAAGCCGACGGCGCCGGCGTGACCACGCTCAATCCGCACTTCTTCGACTACCGGTCACGGATCGATCTGGTGTTCGCGCAGCAGGACCGGTTCGAGATCGAGGACGCCCAGGTGGTGCTCGACACGCCGGACGCCGAGGGCACCTGGCCGTCCGACCATTTCGGGACCTGGGTCCGCCTGCGCCTGCGCCCGTGACCATGGCCGGTCCAGCGTTGCGCCGCCATTGCGCTGGCGACGCGCATGCTGGTCGGCCTCGCCACCGTGGAGCCCATCCGATGTCCCCGACCCGCCCCGTCCTGGTGTTTGCCCGTATCGCCGCCGCAGCGCTTTCCGTGGCGCTCCTCGGCGCCTGTCAGACCCCGGCCCCAACCGTCGCCGCAGGAGCACCATCGATGACCGACACCATGCCGCAGCCGTCGCTCACCCTGCAGGGCGAAGCCGTCTACTTCGAGAAGATCCTGATGCCCGAGGGCTCGCGGCTCGATGTCCGCCTGGTCGACCCTGCCCGCACGGGCGAGGCGCGGGTGCTGGCCGAACGCAGCACGAGTGTCGGCGCCGGACCCTACGCGTTCGAACTCGTCGTGCCGCGCGCGCGTCTGCACGGCGCGGTCGCCCTGGAAATCGCCGTGTCGATGCCCGACGGCACGCCACGCTTCCGCACTGAGGATGCCGTGCCAATCGCGATCGATCCGGCCAACGTCGGGGTGCACGTGGGCCGCGTGCGGCTGCATCACGTCCAGCCGTAAAGCGATGCCGGAAACGAGGCTGCGCGCCGCATGACCGGCGGCGGCCTCGACATCGGCGCGCCCCCTGCGTGCGTTCGCCCGTCTCCGGGCGCGACACCACCCCGCCCCCCCCCAATGAAGAAGACACGACCGCGTCGTGTTACTCGAAGCTGCCGATCGAGTCGTGCGAGAGGTTGTCGAAGCGCGTGTACTCGCCGAAGAACTTCAGCTTGACCGAGCCCGTCGGGCCGCTTCGCTGCTTGCCGATGATGATCTCGGCCAGCCCCTTGTCCGGCGAGGTTTCCTTGTTGTAGTAGTCGTCGCGGTAGATGAAGATGATGATGTCGGCGTCCTGCTCGATGGCGCCCGACTCGCGCAGGTCGGCCATCACCGGACGTTTGTCGGCGCGGGTTTCCAGCGAACGGTTGAGCTGGGACAGCGCGATCACCGGCACATTGAGCTCCTTGGCCAGGCCCTTGAGCGAGCGCGAGATCTCCGAGATCTCGGTCGCGCGGTTCTCGCTGTTGCCCGGTACCGACATCAGCTGCAGGTAGTCGATCACCACCAGCCCCAGATCGTGTTCGCGCTTGAGGCGGCGACACTTGGCGCGCAGCACGTCCGGCCCCAGACCCGGCGTGTCGTCGATGAAGATCTTGGTCTCCTTGAGCATGCGGATCGCGCTGCTCACCCGGCTCCAGTCCTCGTCCTCGAGCTGACCGGTGCGCAGGCGCGTCGCATTGACGCGGCCATTGGAGGAAATCAGACGCAGCGCGAGCTGACTGGCCGACATTTCCATCGAGAACACGCCGACCGCTTTCTTGGTCTTGATCGCCGCGTACTCGGCGATGTTGAGCGCGAACGTCGTCTTGCCCATCGCCGGGCGCGCGGCCAGGATGATCAGGTCGGTCGGCTGCAGGCCGGCAGTCATCTCGTCGAATTCGGTATAGCCGGTCGGCAAGCCGGTGACCCCGCCGCCGTTGTTGTAGCGCGTCTGCAGCACGTCGAAAGCGTCGGCCATCGCCTTGTTGATCGCGGTGAAGTCGCTGCGCCCCTGCGCACCAGCCTCGGCGATCTTGAACACCTGCTGCTCGGCCTTGGCCAGGATCTCGCTGCTGTCGCGGCCCTCGGGCTGGAAGCCGTCGTTGACGATCTCGGTGCCGACATCGATCAGCTGACGCAGGATGGCCTTGTCGCGCACGATCTCGGCGTAGGCGCGGATGTTGGCCGCAGACGGCGTCGTGCTCGCCAACTCGCCCAGGTACGCGCCGCCGGCGACCAGCTCCGACAGCCCGTTGGACTCGAACCACTCGCCCAGCGTCACCGCGTCGAACGGCTTGTTCTTCTCGGCCAGCTCCTGGATCGCGGCGTAGATCTTCTGGTGGTCGCGCCGGTAGAAATCCTCCGACACCAGCAGGTCGGCAATGCGGTCGTACGCATCGGGCACCAGCATGAGGCCGCCAAGCACGGCCTGCTCGGCCTCGACCGACTGCGGCGGAATGCGCAGCTGTTCGACGCGCGCATCGGCACGGTGGTCATTGCGGTACTCGGGACGTGCGGACATGGCGTGGACTTCAGAAAGAACGGATTACGGCAAGTGGCATGCTAGAGCGCGGGCCTGTGGACACGCGACCCCATAACCTGTGGATAAGCCTAACGATGGGCAGCTTCACAACGGGTTATCTCGCGGACTGAGACGACTTCTTCGGCGGCTGCGAGTACCCGGCCGGGATTGCTCCTCGGCTCGGTCAGTCATCCCTGACTGACTCGCCGCCGCGGACCATCCATGGTCCGCTCTCCGCAACGCCCGGCCGAGCCCTCGCCCGCGAGTTGGGACGATGCAGACCTCGAAAGCTCATGCGCGCTGCGGTTGGATGCCTCAGACGGACCAAACGCCTGTGAAAAGCGCTGCTGCGTGAGGCATTTCCGAAGGCACGAAAGCCTAAGGCTTGCTGCAAGCGGCGAACTGGGGGGTCATGGTCGCGCCGAGCGCGCCATGGGTGAGCCCGCTCTGCTTGCGCGGCATGCCGCGCGAGTGGGCGAACGCCCGGCGCGCTGCGCCGGGCCGGACCGATCCGCAAAGCTGAGCGGGCGCGCGCCCGAGTCAGGGCAGGGTGAGTGGGGACGGCTTGCGCGGCATTGCCGCGCGTCCACATGAACGCACGGCGCGCTGCGCCGGGCCGGACCGCGAAGCGGCCCTGACCGAGGGAAGAGCGACCGTGGCCCGGCAGGCCGATGCGTGGTCCCCGAAGCCAAAGCCCGGCACAAGCGACCAAAACAGGACACCCAAACGAAAACGGGCGCCTTGCGGCGCCCGTCTAAGGACCACCCGATCCGATGGATCAGGCGACCTCGCCTTCGATGATCACCTTGACGGTGGTCTCGGCATCGGCGTGCAGGTGCACGACCACCTCGTACTCACCGGTGGTGCGGAACGCGCCCTCACCGAGCACGACCTCCGACTTCTCGACCGGTGCGACCGCCTTGGTCAGGGCGTCGGCGATCTCGCGCGGACCGACCGAACCGTACAGCTTGCCTTCGGTCGACGCATTGGCGTAGACGGTCACGCTGGCACCCTCGAGCTTGGCCAGACGCGACTGCGCCTCGTCGAGCTGCGCCTTGGCCTTGGCCTCGTACTCGGCACGGCGGGTCTCGAACTCGGCCAGATTGGCCTCGGTCGCCGGCACGGCCTTGCCCTGGGGCACCAGGTAGTTGCGGCCATAGCCCGGCTTGACATTGACCTTGTCGCCGAGGTTGCCGAGGTTGGTGACCTTCTGCAGGAGAATCAGTTGCATGGTGTAGCTCCGTATTCGTTAGCGGCGCCCCAGGCGCCGCAACGATTGCTGTCCGAACCGGACGGAATGATGGTGCAGAACGGTGTCGCCATCCGCTTTTTTTTAAAGTCCGGCCATCGAAGGCCGGGCTTTGGCGGAAGGACCCGCAGCTTCACACATTGTGGTTGTCGGTGTACGGGATCAGGGCCAGGTAACGGGCGCGCTTGACGGCCGTGGCCAGCTGGCGCTGGTAACGCGACTTGGTGCCCGTGATGCGGCTGGGAACGATCTTGCCGTTCTCGGTCAGGTTCTGGCGCAGGGTGTTGAGATCCTTGTAATCGATCTCCTTGACGCCCTCGGCGGTGAACTTGCAGAACTTGCGGCGGCGGAAGAACTTGGACATGGACGTGCTCCTCAGGCGGCTTCGGCGTTGGTGTCGGGCTTGTCGGACTTGTCGCCGTCGGCGTCGCCGCCGGTGGACTCGCCCTCGTCATCGCGACGACGACGCTCGCCACGCTCGGGCTTGTCGCCCTTGTCGTCCTTGTTCTTCATGATCAGCGACTGCTCGGTGTCGGCCTCTTCGCGGCGGATCACCAGGTGACGCAGCACGGCATCGTTGAAGCGGAACGCCTCGACGAGCTCGTCGAGACCGGCCTGGCCGACCTCGATGTTGAACAGCACGTAGTGGGCCTTGACCAGATTGTTGATCGGGTAGGCCAGCTGACGGCGGCCCCAATCTTCCAGACGGTGGATGGTGCCCTCGGCGCCTTCGATCATCGACTTGTAACGCTCGATCATCGCGGGCACCTGCTCGCTCTGGTCCGGGTGGACCAAGAACACGACTTCGTAATGACGCATAGTGGTTTCCTTTCGGATATCGACCGCGCCGGTCGGCGGCGGTCCGGATAGCCCCCCGCGTGCGCAGTGGGGCAAGGGCCTCCCGGCGCCTGGGCGCAGGGAGCCGGCAATTCTCACAGATTCCCCGCCTCCGGGCAAGCGCGGGGCATGCGCAGGTGGTCCAGCGCGCAGGTGCGACACTCGGTCGCAGCCCTGTCGCAGGCGGGCATGGTGAAATGGACACCCGGCCACCGCGACATCGGAGCGCACCCCAAGCGGACGCGCCCGAGTCGAGCCGCAGGCCCCTCCCCGCCTCTCATGCCCGGATGTTTCGGGCCCGGACGAACGCATCGTGCAGACCGCCGCCCTTGACCGAATCGACCGTGCGCCCGACTGGGCGCACGGTGCGTGGGGGTCAGCGCACGGTTTCCAGCGTTCGGCTGAAGCCCAGCGCAGCCAACGTCACGACCGCGCCCGACAGCAGGTAATAGCCCACGTACTCCAGCCCGAATCGGCTGCACACGCCCAGCGCGACCAGCGGCGCGAAGCCCGCGCCGAGCAGCCAGGCGATGTCGGATGTGACCGCCGCGCCGGTGTAGCGGTAGATGCTCTCAAAGCGCGAGGCGATCGCATTGCTCGCCTGGCCGAGCGACAGCCCCAGCAGCGCGAAGCCCACGACGACGTAGGTCGTGCGGCCAGCGGTCGTGTCGTCGCCCAGCAGGCGGGAGGCGAAGAAGCTGAAGATCGCGATCAGGACCGCCGCGATCGCCAGCTGCCCGCGGCGGCCGACCCGGTCGGCCAGCAGGCCCGACAGCACGATGCCCACCCCGCCGACCACCGCGCCCATCAGCAGGCTGACCAGGAAGTCGCCCGGGTCATGGTCGGTGTAAAGCGTGGCCCAGCTCAGCGGGAAGATCGTCACCAGGTGGAACATCGCGTAGCTGGCCAGCGGAATCAGCGCACCGAGCAGGACCTGACGCGGATGCGTGCGGATGGTCTCGCCGATCCGGCGGGGCTGCAGCTCCTGCTGTCGGAACAACTGCACGAACTCCGGCGTGACCACCAGACGCAGCCGCGCGAACAGCGCGACGACGTTCAGCGCCAGCGCCACGAAGAACGGGAAGCGCCAGCCCCAGGCCATGAAGTCCTCATGGCCGAGGAAGCGGGTGAACACCAGGAACATGCCAGCCGCGAGCATGAAGCCGAACGTCGCCCCCAGCTGCGGCACCATGGCGTACCAGCCGCGGCGTTCTCTGGGCGCGCTGAGCGACAGCAGCGACGGCAGCCCGTCCCAGGCGCCGCCCCAGCCCAGCCCCTGGCCGAAGCGGAAGACTGCCAGCAGCACCGGCGCCAGCAGGCCCGCCTGGGCGTAGCTGGGCAGGAACGCGATCGCCATGGTCGAGCCGCACAGCAGGAACAGGGCCACGATCAGCTTTGCGGCCCGACCGAAGTTGCGGTCGATGGCCATGAACACCGCCGAGCCGATCGGGCGGGCGATGAACGCCAGCGAGAAGATCGCAAACGACTTGAGCGTCGCCTGCACCGGGTCGCTGTCGGGAAAGAACAGATAAGGAAACACCATCACCGAGGCGATGCCGTAGACGAAGAAGTCGAAGAACTCCGACGTCCGGCCCATCACGACCGGGAAGGCGATCTTCCCAGGCGAGATCTCCAGGTCGTCGGTCTCCGGCGCATCGTCCAGCCCGGTGGTGGCTTGCTGTGCGGTTCCGCTCATCTGCGCGCTCTCTCCGGTCGTCATGGGGGATAATGCACCGCATTGTGAACCCCAAACGGGCCCACCACGCAAGGTGCGCAGCAGCACGCGTCCGCGCCCTGCCCTGATTCCACGCTAGCCGCCGCCACGTGGCGCCTCCGTCAAGCCGTCTTTCCCTTTTCAGTCGTTGATCTCCCGCCAATGAAATCCTTCCTTCGATTCTCGGTCCTGTTCGGGGCCGCCCTGCTGCTGTCCGGCTGCGACTGGGTGCTCATGCGGCCGTCC
Organism: Luteimonas sp. TWI662; assembly: GCF_039673825.1. Lineage (NCBI taxonomy): Bacteria > Pseudomonadati > Pseudomonadota > Gammaproteobacteria > Lysobacterales > Lysobacteraceae > Luteimonas > Luteimonas sp. TWI662. The sequence continues at coordinate 31,646 of NZ_JBDJMI010000019.1, forward strand.
GGCGACATCGCCTTGCAGCAGCGCGACCTGATCCTGCTGTCGACGGTGCTGATGCTGCTGGTCATCGTCCCGGTGATCTTCCTGACGTTCTTCTTCGCATGGAAGTACCGCGCGTCGAACAGGAACGCCGAGTACGCGCCGGACTGGCACCACTCCACGCGCCTGGAGCTGATCATCTGGTCGGCACCGCTGGCGATCATCCTGGTGCTCGGCACGGTGACCTGGATCGCCACCCACAAGCTCGACCCCTATCGCCCACTCGACCGGATCGACTCCAACACGCCGATCGCCGAGGGCGTCGAGCCCTTGGTGGTCGAAGTCGTCGCCCTCGACTGGAAGTGGCTGTTTCTGTATCCCGAGCAGGGCATCGCGACGGTCAACGAGCTCGCCGCGCCGGTGAACGTGCCGATCGAGTTCAAGATCACTTCCGCGTCGATGATGAACTCGTTCTTCATCCCCGCGCTGGCCGGCCAGATCTACGCGATGACCGGCATGGAGACCAAGCTCAACGCCGTGATCAACGCCGAGGGCGTCTACAAGGGCTTCTCGGCCAACTACAGCGGCGATGGCTTCTCGCACATGCACTTCGACTTCCACGGCATGAGCCAGGAAGGCTTCGACGCCTGGGTGCGCAAGGTGCAGGCCGACCAGACCCCGCTGGGCCGTCAGGAGTACCTGGTGCTCGAGAAGCCTTCCGAGCGCGAACCGGTGCGTTACTTCGGCAACGTCGACCCGGCGCTCTACGAGGCGATCCTCAACATGTGCGTGTCGCCCGGCTCGATGTGCATCCACGAGATGATGCATATCGACCGCTCGGGCGGCGGCGGCGTGGACAGCCATGCCAACTACGCCCGGCTGCGCTACGACAACCGCCACGCCGACGAACCGATGGCCGCTCCTGGCGCGACGTTCCCCGAGGCCGGCCGCGAAGCGCGTGGCGACGAGCCGCAGGGCCACCAGCCGCGAGCCGTTTCGCCCGAGGAGCCGACACCGCAGCCCACGCCCTCGAGCGAAGGCGCCGACGACAAGGGCGTGCAGCCGATCCCGCCGGGACAGGCACCGCAGCAGCAAGGCGCGCCCGGCAAGCCGGACGACGACGGCGGCCCCTCAGGCCGCTGATCCCGGATCGCATCACCGAATCCAGTACTAGGCAGGAACCCCATGTCCGCACCCCAGGACCAGCTCAACTCACCGTGGCTCGGGCGTCTTTCGCTCGAGTCCCTGGCCTTCCTCCACGACCCGATCCTCGCGGCGACCTTCATCGGCACTGCGCTCGGCGGCATCGCGCTGCTCGTGCTCATCACCCGGTACCGCCTCTGGGGCTACCTGTGGAAGGAGTGGTTCACCAGCATCGACCACAAGAAGATCGGGATCATGTACTGCATCCTGGCGCTGGTGATGCTGCTGCGCGGCTTCTCCGACGCCGTGCTGATGCGCGCGCACCAGGCCCTGGCCTCGGGCGGTGGCGAAGGTTTCCTGCCCCCCCATCACTACGATCAGATCTTCACCGCGCACGGTGTGATCATGATTTTCTTCGTGGCGATGCCGCTGGTGACCGGCCTGATGAACTACATCGTGCCGCTGCAGATCGGTGCGCGCGACGTCTCGTTCCCGTTCCTCAACAACTTCAGCTTCTGGATGACCGCCGCCGGCGCGGTGCTGATCATGCTGTCGCTGTTCGTCGGCGAGTTCGCGCGGACCGGCTGGCTGGCCTACCCGCCGTTGTCGGGCGCCGACTACAGTCCAGGCGTCGGCATGGACTACTACTTATGGGGGCTCCAGGTCGCGGGTGTCGGCACAACGTTGTCGGGCATCAACCTGATCGTGACGATCGTCAAGATGCGTGCGCCGGGTATGCGCTACATGCGCATGCCGATCTTCACCTGGACCTCGCTGTGCACCAACATCCTGATCGTCGCGTCGTTCCCGATCCTCACCGCGACGCTGGCGTTGCTGACGATGGACCGCTATGTCGGCACCAACTTCTTCACGAACGACTTGGGTGGCAACCCGATGATGTACGTGAACCTGATCTGGATCTGGGGCCACCCGGAGGTCTACATCCTGGTGCTGCCGGCGTTCGGCATCTTCTCGGAGATCGTCTCGACGTACTGCGGCAAGCGCCTGTTCGGCTATACGTCGATGGTCTACGCGACCGCGGTGATCACGATCCTGTCGTACCTGGTGTGGCTGCACCACTTCTTCACGATGGGCTCGGGTGCCAGCGTCAACGCGTTCTTCGGCATCACCACGATGATCATCTCGATCCCCACCGGCGCGAAGATCTTCAACTGGCTGTTCACGATGTACAAGGGACGCATCCGCTTCGACGTCCCGATGCTGTGGACGATCGGCTTCATGTTCACCTTCGTCATCGGCGGCATGACCGGCGTGCTGCTCGCGGTGCCGCCCGCTGACTTCGTGCTGCACAACAGCCTGTTCCTGATCGCGCACTTCCATAACACCATCATCGGCGGCGTGGTCTTCGGCCTGTTCGCCGGCATGGTGTACTGGTTCCCGAAGGCGTTCGGCTTCAAGCTCGACGAGTTCTGGGGCAAGGTCTCGTTCTGGTGCTGGCTGACCGGCTTCTGGGTCGCGTTCACCCCGCTCTACATCATGGGCCTGATGGGGGTGACCCGCCGCCTGAGCCAGTTCGAGGACACCTCGCTGCATCTGTTCTTCGTGGTCGCGGCGATTGGCGCGGCGCTGGTCGCGGCCGGCATTGGCGCGTTCATCATGTCGATCGTCCAGGCCGTGCGGAAGCGCAAGGCGCTGCGCGACGTCACCGGCGACCCGTGGGATGGCCGCACGCTGGAGTGGTCGACCTCGTCGCCGCCGCCGGCCTACAACTTCGCCTTCACCCCGGTGATCCACGAGATCGACGCCTGGGCCGACATGAAGCGTCACGGCTACAAGCGTCCGCTGGCCGGTTTCGTGCCGATCCACATGCCGCGCAACACCGGTGCGGGGGTCGTGCTGTCGGCGATCAGCGTCGCGCTGGCCTTCGGCCTGATCTGGCACATCTGGTGGCTGGCCGGCGCGTCGTTCGTGGCCCTGGTGGTCGCGGCGATCGCGCACACCTTCAACTACGACCGCGATTACTACATCCCCGCTCAGGACGTGATCGACACCGAGGAACAACGCACGCGCGATCTCGCGCAGCAGGCGCTCTGACATGGCACACAGCATCCAATCCACTTCCGGCGATACCGCCCGCGTCTACCACGTGATCGAGGACCCCCATGCCGAGGACGGGCATGGGCACCACCCCGAGACCGGGACCAACCTCGGCTTCTGGATCTACCTGATGAGCGACTGCCTCATCTTCGCGATCCTGTTCGCCATCTACGCCGTGCTCGGCCGCAACTACGCGGCCGGCCCATCGCCGGCCGACCTGTTCGACCTGAAGCTGATCCTGGTCGCGACGTTCATGCTGCTGTTCTCGTCGATCACCTACGGGTTCGCGATGTTGAATTCGTACAAGCAGAACATCCGGGGCACGATCGGCTGGTTGCTCGTCACCGGCCTGTTCGGCCTGGCGTTCCTGGGCATCGAACTCTACGAGTTCCACCACCTCGCCCACCTGGGCGCGACACCGCAGCGCAGCGCATTCCTGTCGGCGTTCTTCACCCTGGTCGGCACCCACGGCCTGCACGTGACGTTCGGCCTGATCTGGCTGGTGACGCTGGTGGTCCAGTTGCGCAAGCACGGGCTCAACGCCGCCAACAACCGCCGTCTGATGTGCCTGTCGATGTTCTGGCACTTCCTGGATGTGATCTGGATCGGCGTGTTCTCGTATGTGTATCTGATGGGAGTCGTGGGATGAGCACCGGAACCAACCACCACCCTGCCCACGAGGCGGCACACGACGCGCACGGCCATGGCAGCATGCGCGACTATGTGATCGGATTCGTGCTGTCGGTGATCCTCACCGTCATCCCGTTCTGGCTGGTCATGGGCGAGGTGATCGAGAGCCGTGTCTGGACAGTCGCACTGATCATGATGTTCGGCGCCATCCAGATCGTCGTGCACATGATCTACTTCCTGCACATGAACCGGAAATCGGAGGGCGGCTGGATCCTGATGTCGATGCTGTTCACCGGCATCCTCATCGTCATCGCGCTGGTCGGCTCGTTGTGGGTCATGTATCACCTCAACAACAACATGATGCCGATGTCGCCCGAGCAGATGCGCGCCGCGCCCTGACCGGACGCGACGCCTCCGCATGCACGTGCAACGCGCCCCGCAACGCCCGGCCCGACGCTGGGCGTTGCTGGTATTCCTGGTCGCCGCGACCGCCGGCTTCATCGCGCTGGGCCTGTGGCAGGTCGAGCGGCTGGGCTGGAAACGCGACCTGATCGCCCGGGTCGAGGCCCGGATCCACGCAGCCCCCACAGCGCTGCCGGCCGTCGCCGACTGGGACAGCCTGGACGTGGCCGATGCGCAGTACCAGCGCGTGACCGCCCGCGGGCGCCTGCTGCACGATCAGGAAGTCGCGGTCTACGCCTCCACCGAGCGTGGACCCGGCTACTGGATCATGACCCCGATGGCGACCGCGGACGGCGCGGTGTGGATCAACCGCGGCTACGTCGACAATGCGCATCGCCGACGCGACAGCCGCGCCCGTGTGGACGCCGCCGACGTCGTCGAGGTCACCGGCCTGCTACGCCAGCCCGACCGCGCCGGCCTGTTCGTGCGTGCCAACGTGCCCGCCGAGGACCGTTGGTATGCCCGCGTGCCGGTGGAGATGACTGCCGCGCGGCAGGTCCCGGCACCGGTGGCGCCATTCTTCATCGACGCCCAGACCTCGATCGACGGCGCCAACTGGCCGGTGCCCGGACTGACGATCGTGCAGTTCCGCGACAACCACCTCAGTTATGCGCTGACCTGGTTCGGCATGGCGCTGCTGACGCTGCTGGCGATCGGTTTCGTGCTGCGCAGCGAGTTCCGGCGCAGCGCGCCTGACGCCGCCTAGACGCGCACTGCCCCGGCGGGAACGTTCGCCCTGGCCGCCGAGGCCACCGGCCGAAGCGATCAGGCCTTGCCCGGATCGGTCGTGAAGCTTTCGCCGCAGCCGCACTCGGCGGCCGCATTGGGGTTGCGGAACACGAACTCCTGGTTCAGTCCCTTCTGCGCGAAATCGATCTCGGTGCCGTCGACCATCGGCTGGCTCTGCGCATCGACATAGATCCGCACACCGTCCTGCTCGGAGACCGCATCGCCGGGACGTTCCTCGTGGGCGAGGTCGACGACATAGCCCCATCCCGAGCAGCCGGTCCTGGCCACGCCGAAGCGCAACCCCAGCGCATCGGGGCTGGCGGCAAGGAAACGGCGGGCCCGTTCGAGGGCAGCGGGAGCGAGTGCGATGGCCATGGGACGAGTGTACTCCTGCGGTCGACAGCGGCAGCTGAGCGGACATCCGCGGCGCGGCGGCGGCACGGTAGACTGTGCAGCCATTCATCGGTGCGGATTTCCGGGATTCAAGGCATGACCACGACCAGCGTCCAACAGGCCCTCGCCGGCCATCTTCCCGAAGGCGGCGACGTCACCGTCCGTGGCTGGGTCCGCACCCGCCGCGACTCCAAGGCGGGCCTGAGCTTCGTCAACGTCAGCGACGGCTCGTGTTTTGCGCCGATCCAGGTCGTGGCGCCGCAGACACTGGCCAACTACGAGTCGGAGATCCGGCGGCTGACCGCCGGCTGTTCGGTGATCGCCACCGGCACGCTGGTCCGCTCGCAGGGCCAGGGGCAGAGCTTCGAGATCCAGGCGCGCGAGATCGAGGTCGTGGGCTGGGTCGAGGACCCGGAGACCTATCCGATTCAGCCCAAGGCGCATTCGCTGGAATTCCTGCGCGAAGTCGCGCACCTGCGCCCGCGCACCAACCTGTTCGGCGCGGTCACCCGCATCCGCCACTGCCTGGCGCAGGCGGCGCACCGCTACTTCCACCAGAACGGCTATTACTGGATCAACACCCCCATCGTGACCACGTCCGATGCCGAAGGTGCGGGCCAGATGTTCCGGATCTCGACGCTGGACCTGGCCAACCTGCCGCTGCGCGATGGCAAGGTCGACTTTTCGCGCGACTTCTTCGGCAAGGAGGCGTTCCTGACCGTGTCGGGCCAGCTCAACGTCGAGGCGTTCTGCCTGGCGATGAGCAAGGTCTACACCTTCGGCCCGACCTTCCGGGCCGAGAACAGCCACACCACGCGTCACCTGGCCGAGTTCTGGATGATCGAGCCGGAGATCGCGTTCGCCGATCTGGCCGAAGACGCACGCGTGGCCGAGGACTTCCTGAAGTTCCTGTTCCGCGCGGTGCTCGACGAGCGCGCCGACGATATGGCGTTCATCGCCGAACGCGTGCAGAAGGATGCGATCACGCGGCTGGAAAAGTTCGTCAACGCCCCGTTCGAGCGCATCGAGTACACCGAGGCGGTGGAGTTGCTGCGCAAGTCCGGGCAGAAGTTCGAGTTCCCGGTCGAATGGGGCCTGGACCTGCAGACCGAGCACGAACGCTGGCTGACCGAGCAGCACGTGGGCCGGCCGGTCGTGGTCGCGAACTATCCCGAGCACATCAAGGCGTTCTACATGCGCCTCAACGACGACGGCAAGACCGTCGCGGCAATGGACGTGCTGGCGCCGGGTATCGGCGAGATCATCGGTGGCTCGCAGCGCGAGGAGCGCCTCGACGTGCTCGATGCGCGCATGGACCAGTTCGGTCTCGACCGCGAGCACTACGGCTGGTACCGCGACTTCCGCCGCTACGGCACCGTGCCCCACGCCGGCTTCGGCCTGGGCTTCGAGCGCCTGATCGTCTACGTCTGCGGCCTGTCCAACATCCGCGACGCAATCCCCTACCCGCGCGCACCGGGGCAGGCGGAGTATTGACCACGCCGTGATTCTCTTCCTCGCCCTGTGCTTCTTCGGCGTCGCGATCGGCGGCGTGACCGCGTTCGTGATCTTCTGGCCGCTGTCGCTGGTGCACCTGCGCGACCGGCATCCGCAGGTGCGGGCGCGGTTCGCCGAGGGTGCATTCCTGCAGCCGGCGGCGCTGCGCTGGCTGCTGGCCGGTGGCTACTACGAAGTCCCCGACCGCCAGTTCACCGGCCTGGCCACCCCGGCGCGGATCTCGCTGATGGTGATCCTCGGCGCACTGACCGCCTGCGCGGTGCTGTGGCTGTGGTCGATCGCCCCCTGACCTTAGGAAGGACGTTTTCGATGACCCGCGACGAATGGTGGCTGGCGACGATCGGACGGACCGTGATCTGGGCGCGCCTGCGCGTGCTCGAGGCCGGCACCGCCGAGGTGTTCGACAGCGACGGCAACACCCTGCCCTACGACAGCGAGGACACCGCGCGCGCGATGCTGCTCGACGCCGAGTTCGTCGCCTGGGACGGGTTGGACGCCGAGGATGCGCTCGAGCGCGGTTTCGCGCCCGGCGAGATCGCCCCGCCGCAGGCCGAGGACGACGCCCAACTGCGCGACCGCATGGTGCAGTCGCTGGGCGCGCGCGCCTGACCCGGAAGCCAGAAGAGCGACCCACCCGCAGCGAGCCACGTCGCCGCGGACGACCTACCACACCGTGCAGCGATAGAACCGCACCGGCGAGTCGGTCCGGTTGCTGTAAGCGTGCGTCGTCGCGCTCTCGAACACGCGCGCATCCGCCTCGATCTCGATCTCAACGTCGTCGAGTTCGAGCGTCAGCCGTCCCTGTAGCACGAAGAGCATGACGTGCCAACCCGCAGGGTCGGCGGCGGCCTGGTAGCGGTCGCCTGGCTGCAGCTGCCACGCCCACGCATCGACTTCGCGGACGGCGTTGACGCTCCAGCGCAGGATGCCACTGCCGCCGTGCGCACCCGTCCAGCCCAGCCGGTCCACCACCACGCTTCGCGGTGCGGAGGGGTCGGTCACCAATTCTGCGAGCGTGGCATCGAGCGCGATCCCGATCCGGTCCAGCGTCGCGGTGCTGACGCTGCTGGTGCCGGCCTCGATCGCGCCGATCATCCGCTGGCTGACACCCGAACGCGCCGCCAGTGCCTTCTGGCTCAGGCCGGCGGCCAAGCGCCGTTCGCGAACATTGTTGGCGACGAACGCCATGAAAGACGGGGTGACTTGACTCGGCAAAATATTGCCTCATAGGATACCGGCGGTATTTTGCTTATAGCGGGTCTGTCGCGTGCCGCCAACTTGCTCTTTCCGGGCGGCGTTCCTCGCCGCGATTCTGTTCGCGAGTACATCGGCCGCCGCTGCCGAGGCAGTGCCCGTGGCGCGTTCGATCACGCCCATCCAGGCGCGCGAAGACATCCTGCTGGCGATCGATGCGACCGAGGCGGCGCTGCCGGACATCCACTGGCATCAGTCGCCGGACGACTGGACGTCGGCCAAGGCGCGCGCACTGGCCGCGGCCGACGGCGCGCACGACGCAATGTCGGTATATGTGGCGGTGGCCGAACTGACGAGCCGGATCGGCGAAGGCCACCTGACCGTCCGCCCGGCCTCCGCAGCGGCGGCCCAGCAGCGACGCACCGCGCGGCTGCTGCCGCTCGACCTGCACTGGAGCACCGAAGGCATCTTCGTGAGCGAAGGCTACGGAGACGCGGCCGACATTCCGCTCGGCAGCCGGCTGCTGTCGATCAACGGCGAGCACGGGGACACTCTGCTGCAGGAACTGATGTCGCTGGTCGAGCACGACGGGCGGATCGCGACCGGCGCAATGCGCGAGTGCCCCGGCAGTTGCTATGCCGTACTTCGGCACAGGCGCCGCGGCACGGAGTCCGCATTCGCGCTGATCTATGCGCCGCCTGCGGGCGGGACCGTGCACAGGACCGTCGGCGCGCACCCCATGGCCGAACGCCCGCGTGCGCCCGACCGGGAGAGGCGGCGCGCCGCGCTCGAATGGCTGGCGCCCGGGCTCGCCTACCTGGAGGTGCCCTCTTTCTCCAACCGGGTCTATCGCGATGCGGGCACGACCTTCCGCGACGAGATGCGCCATCTGTTCGAGGAACTGCAGCGCGGTCGCGCCGAGCGTCTGATCCTCGATCTGCGCGAAAACGGGGGCGGCTCGGAACCGAACGAGAGCATCCTGTTCTCCTTCCTGGTCGACACGCCGCTGCGCAAATACCGCGCCGTCGACGCACGAGGCCAACGGATCAGCGTCGCGTCTGCGTCCGGACAGATCTTCGAGACGGAGGTCTACGACGAAGACGAAATCCATTTCCAACGTTCGGCCGGGGATGGTCGCCTGACCCGGCTCAATGTCCCGCCCGAGGGGCTGATGAGTCACTGGGCACCGTCCACACCAGTGTTCTCGGGCAGGCTCGTCGTTCTGGCCGGCGGCCGCACGTTTTCCGGTGCCGCCGAGCTGGCGTCGATGCTCCACCACGTCGGGCGCGCAGTGTTCGTCGGCGAAGAGGTCGGCGGCGCACACGAAGGCAACACCAGCGGCTACAGCTGGCCCCTGGTTCTGCCGCACAGCGGGGTCGCGCTGGGGATTCCGCTGCTGCGATTCCGGTTCGACTGGCCCGGTCTGCCCGCTGGCCGTGGCGTGCGGCCGCATTGCGACGTGCCGCCGAGCGTGGATGAGATCGGCGTGGCGCGCGACCGCGCCTGGCGCGTCGCCCGTGTCATCGCCCTGCAGGATTGGGGCACCCCGGACCGTGCCGTGTGCCCACCGCTCGCGTCCACCGGCAGCCCCCGGACACACCGCGCAACCGGATCGACGTCGGCGCCGAGGCCAGGTCCTCGCTCACGCCTCTTCGCGTAGTGGATCGTCAGGCTCGACTCGCGCGATCCTTACCGCACGTGCACATCCGCTCCAGGAGACCCGTCCATGGACCTCGACCTCACCGGCCGCCACGCGCTCGTCTGCGGCGCCTCCGAAGGCATCGGACGCGCTACGGCGCATGAGCTGGCCCTGCTGGGCGCCAGCGTGACGGTGCTCGCCCGGCGTAGCGATGCGCTACAAGCTGTATGCGAATCGCTGCCGGCGCCTGCCGGCCAGGCGCACCATGCGCTCGTCGCCGACATGGACGACCTGGAAGCTCTGCGGAGCCGTCTGGAGACGCACGTCGCCACGGTCCCGGCCCAGATCCTGGTCAACAATACCGGCGGTCCGTCCGGCGGGCCGGCGCATACCGCATCGGCCGACGCCTATCTGGGCGCGTTCCGGCGCCACCTGCTCGCCGGACAGGTTCTGGTTCAGGCGCTGCTGCCGGGCATGCGCGCCGCCGGCTGGGGCCGGATCGTCAACGTGGTCTCGACCTCGGTGCGCGAGCCGATCGCGGGCCTGGGCGTGTCCAACACCGTGCGCGGTGCGGTGGCCGGCTGGGCCAAGACGCTCTCCCGCGAACTGGCGGCCGACGGGATCACGGTCAACAACGTGCTGCCCGGCTACACGCGCACCCAGCGCATCGCGCAGATCGTCGCCGATCGCGCCGCGCGCAGCGGCCAGTCCGAGGATGCCGTCATCGCCGCGATGCAGGCTGCGGTGCCAGCCGGGCGTTTCGCCGAACCCGAGGAGACCGCTGGCGTGATCGCATTCCTCTGCTCGCCGGCCGCGGCCTACATCAACGGAGTCAGCCTCCCGGTGGACGGCGGGCGCATGGCCTCGATCTGAGCCCCCACGCGGCCGCCCCCCTCAACGCGGTGTCCGGCAGGGTCACGGCGTGACGACGCGCGGGCTGCTCCGATGCGCCCATGCCCGAAGGTCCGGAAACCCACGCCCTCGCCGACCACCTGTCGCAGTTGCTCGTCGATGAGACGCTGCGCTGCGTGCGGTTCGTCGATCCGGCGCTGCAGCGACGCCGCCGTCTGCTCGAAGGCCATCGGGTGCTGGCTGTCGAGGCGCGCGGCAAGGCGCTGCTGACCGCGGTCGACGGGGGCTGGACGCTGTACACGCACAGCCACCTGTTCGGCTTCTGGCGCTTTGTCGATACGCCCGAGGCCTTGCCGGGCGAGACCCGGCCGCGCGTGCTGCTGGTCACCGTGCGCGGTGTCGCGGCGCTCTATGCCGCGCCGTCGGTCTCGCTGTGGCGCACCGATGCGCTCGGCGACCAGCCTTACCTCGCCAAGCTCGGCCCGGACGTCCTCGATCCGGCGATCGACGCCAAAGCCCTGCTGGCGCACATGCGCGAACCGCGTTTCGGCAAGCGCACGCTGGCCGCACTGCTGCTGGCGCAGGACTTCGCGGCCGGAATGGGCAATTACCTGCGCTCGGAGGTGCTGTTCCAGGCGCGGCTGTCGCCGCATCGCATCCTGCAGGACCTGACCGTCGGCGAGCGGCGGCGGCTGGCCAATGCCCTGCTCGACGTGCCCCGGCGCGCCTATCGCGCCAAACTCGACGACACGCCGCCGCCGGGCAAGGATTATCTGGCGCGCACCCGGGCGACCTTCGGTTTCGCGGTGTTCGAGCGCGCCGGGGCGCCGTGCCCGCGCGGCGACGGCACCATCGCCGAGCTCCGCCTGGCCGGCCGCCGGCTGTACTGGTGCCCGGGCTGCCAACACTGACCCTGGAGCCGGGCCGGCCGCCCCCCCCGGCCCCGGCGCGCACTCAGGTAAGCTGGCGCCATGCAGCGGCTGACCCACTGGATCGACGGCGCAGCACGGGACCCGGCGGCGGATCGCTGGTGGCCGGTCCATGCCCCCGCGACCGGCCGGGTGTACGCCGAGGTCGCCGCGGGCGATGTCACCGATGTCGATCTCGCGCTACAGGCCGCCGAACGCGCCGCCCCCGGCTGGGCCGCGCTGCCCAACAGCAAACGCGCGGCCCTGCTCGAACGCTTGGCGTCGTTGCTCGAGGCCCGCAACGACGAGTTCGCCCACGCCGAGTCCCTGGACGGCGGCAAGCCGTTCGCACTGGCGCGCGATGCCGAGATCCCGCGCGCGGTCGCCAACCTGCGCTTTTTCGCACATGCCGCGACCCAGTTCGCCAGCGAATCGCACCATGGCGAGGCCGGCCTGCACTACACCCTGCGCCAGCCGCTGGGCACGGTCGCGACGATCTCGCCGTGGAACCTGCCGCTGTATCTGTTCACCTGGAAGATCGCGCCGGCGCTGGCGGCCGGCAACACGGTGGTCGCCAAGCCGTCGGAGATCACCCCGGCGACAGCGACATTGCTGGCCACGCTGTCGGCCGAGGCCGGATTGCCGCCGGGCGTACTCAACCTCGTCCACGGCACTGGCGCCGAGGTTGGCGAGGCGCTGGTGATCGACCCCCGGGTGCGGGCGGTGTCATTCACCGGCAGCACCGCGGTCGGGCGGCGGATCGGCGCGCTCGCCGGCGGCCTGCTGAAGAAGACCTCGCTCGAGCTCGGCGGCAAGAACGCCACGCTGGTCTTCGCCGACAGCGACTGGGAAGACCGGCTCGACACCCTGGTGCGCTCGGCGTTCCAGAACAGCGGCCAGATCTGCCTGTGCGGCTCGCGGATCCTGGTCGAGCGGCGCATTGCGGTGCAATTCGCCGAGCGCTTCGTCGCCGAGGCCACCGCGCTTCGCGTCGGCGACCCGATGGACCCGGATGTGCGCATGGGGCCCCTGGTGTCGCAGGCGCATTTCGACAAGGTGCTTGCCGCGCTGCAGCGCGCCCGCGACGAAGGCGGCCGGGTGTTGTGCGGCGGCCACGCGCTCGACCGCCCCGGCTGGTTCGTCGCGCCGACAGTCATCGACGGCCTGGGACCGGACTGCGCGACCAATCAGGAGGAAATCTTCGGGCCAGTGGTCACGCTGCAGACCTTCGAGGACGACGCGGAGGCGCTCGCGCTCGCCAATACCGGCCGCTATGGCCTGGCCGCGTCGCTGTGGACCCGCGATCTGGCCCGCGCCCACCGCCTGGCGGCCGCGCTGCGCGTGGGGATGGTCTGGATCAACGGCTGGCTGCTGCGCGACCTGCGCACCCCGTTCGGCGGCAGCGGCGACTCGGGGCTGGGCCGCGAAGGCGGGCTGGAGGCCATGCGATTCTTCACCGAGGCGAAGAACATCGGCCTGTCTCTGGAATAATGGTGCGATGGGCGAACTCGACAACCTCCTGAAACGCAACCGCGACTGGGCCGAACGCGTTTCGCGCGACGACCCGGATTTCTTCAACCGTCTGTCCAGCCAGCAGACCCCGAAGTACCTGTGGATCGGCTGTTCCGATTCGCGGGTACCGGCCAACCAGATCCTGGGGCTCGACCCCGGCGAAGTCTTCGTACATCGCAATGTGGCCAATGTGCTTTCGCATGGCGACCTCAACGCACTGTCGGTGATCCAGTTCGCCGTCGACGTGCTCAAGGTCGAGCACATCCTGCTGGTCGGCCATTACGGGTGCGGCGGCGTCCAGGCCGCCCTCACCGGCACGCGGGTCGGCCTGGTCGACAACTGGCTGCGCCATGTCTCCGACCTCGCCTACAAGCACGAGGATCTGCTCGCCTCGGTCCAGGACGAGACCCAGCGCCACGCCCGGATGTGCGAGCTCAACGCGATCGAGCAGGCGCTCAACGTCTGTCAGACCACGGTGGTCCGCGACGCCTGGGCGCGCGGGCAGCCGCTGGCGGTGCACGGCTGGGTGTACGCCTTGGGCGACGGCCGCGTGCGCGAACTGTCGATGGACGTCTCCGGTCCCGAGCAGATCACGCCGGCCTACCGCGCCGCCGTCGCCAAGGTGGCGGCGGTCGCCGCGCGTGGCGAGCGCGATGACTGACGCGGTCCACGCCGCCGCCGCGCCCGCTCCGGTCGGGCGCTACCCGCATGCGCGCCGTGCCGGCGGCCTGCTGTTCCTGTCGGGCATCGGCCCGCGCGACCCGGCGACCGACGCGGTGCCGGGCAACGTGCTTGATGCCGACGGCCGCGTGGTCGCGCGCGACATCGCGGCGCAGACCCGCGCGGTGCTCGCCAATGTCCGCACCGTGCTCCAGGCCAGCGGCGCGTGCTGGGAAGACCTGGTCGACGTGACCGTCTACCTGACCGACATGGCGGACTTCGCCGCCTACAACGCGGTCTGGGCCGAGTATTTTCCCGACCCTGCCGCGGCGCCCTGCCGTACGACGCTCGGCATCGATGCGCTGCCGACGCCGATCGCGATCGAACTCAAATGCGTGGCGAGCGCGCGCGACGCGGCCGAACGCACCTGATGATCGTCGTGGCGCGCCCTGCCCGCCCCGACGTCCGCGCGCTGCGCACCGCGCGCCACTGACCGGAGACGCCCGATGCTGCCCAACCCGATCAACCTGCAGGCCTGGATCGACGCGCATCGCGAGTTGCTCAAACCACCGGTCGGCAACAAGTGCATCCACGACGGCGACTTCATCGTGATGATCGTCGGCGGGCCCAATGCGCGGACCGACTACCACTACGACGAGGGCCCGGAGTGGTTCTTCCAGCTCGAGGGCGAGATGGTGCTGCGCATCCAGGAGGACGGCCGCCCGCGCGACATTCCGATCCGCGCCGGCGAGACCTTCCTGCTGCCGCCCAAGGTGCCGCATTCGCCGCAGCGCAGCGCCGGCTCGGTCGGACTGGTGATCGAGCGCAAGCGCCTGCCGCATGAGCGCGACGGCCTGTTGTGGTTCTGCGAGCGCTGCAACCACAAACTCTTCGAGCACTACTTCACGCTTGCCGATATCGAGCAGGACTTCCCGCCGGTGTTCGACCGCTTCTACGGCGCGATCGACCTGCGCACCTGCGCGGCCTGCGGCCACGTCAACCCGCGTCCCGCCCGATACGAACAGGCGACCGGGCCGGCCGCCGGATGATCGAACGCCTGCCGCGCCGCAGCGGGTGCCCATGGCCGCCAGTGCCTACAATCGGGCCATGCTGAAGATCGACATCCACGCCCATTACCTGCCGCGCGACTGGCCGGACCTGGCGGCCAAGTATGGCGAGGCGCGGTTCCCGGTTATCCACCACACCGCCGACGGACGCCACCGGATCTACAAGGACGGGCGGTTCTTCCGCGAGATCTGGTCGCGGACCTGGGACGCGCGCGAGCGCATCGACGACTACGCCCGCTTCGGGGTGCAGGTCCAGGTGATCAGCACCGTGCCGGTGATGTTCGGCTACTGGGCCAAGCCCGCGCACGCGCTGGAACTGCACCAGGCGCTCAATGACCACATGGCGGCGACCGTCGCCGCCCATCCGCGGCACTACGCCGGCATCGGCACCGTGCCGCTGCAGTCGCCGCGGCTGGCGATCCAGGAGCTGGAGCGCTGCGTCGATCAGCTCGGCCTGCAGGGCGTGCAGATCGGCAGCCATGTCGGCGACTGGAACCTCGACGCGCCGGAACTGTTCCCGTTCTTCGAGGCCGCGGCCGACCTGGGGGCTGCGATCCTGGTCCACCCCTGGGACATGATGGGCAGCGAGTCGATGCCCAAGTACTGGCTGCCCTGGCTGGTCGGCATGCCGGCCGAGCAGGCCCGCGCGGCCTGTTGCCTGGTCTTCGGCGGTGTGCTTGAGCGGCTGCCGAAGCTGCGCATCTGTATGGCACATGGCGGCGGCAGCTTCCCATACACGATCGGCCGCATCGAGCACGGCTTCAACATGCGTCCCGACCTCGTCGCCACCGACAACCCGCACAACCCGCGTGGCTATCTCAAGCGGCTCTATTTCGATTCCTGGGTCGCCGATCCGCGGGCGCTGCAGTACCTGCTCGACACTTGTGGCGCCGACCGGGTGATGCTCGGCACCGACTACCCTTTCCCGCTCGGCGAGCAGGAACCCGGCGCCGGAATCGAACAGCTGGCGCTCGACGACGCCTCTCGCGCCCGGCTCTACCACGGCACGGCGCTCGACTGGCTGGGCCTGCCGATCAACCGCTTCGCCTGACCCCTCTTCCGCTTCGCCTCGCGCGACACCACCGGCTTTTCACGATGACCGAGACGCACGCCCTCTTCACCGACGACTACGCCGCGACCGCCGACGCCGCCGACCCGCTCCGGCGCTTCCGCGCGCAGTTCCACATGCCGCGCTTCGGCGATGTGGAGCAGGCGTATTTCGTCGGCAATTCGCTGGGCCTGCAACCGCGCGGCGCCCGCGCGCAGGTCGAGGACGTGCTCGACAAGTGGGCGATGGAGGCGGTCGAGGGCCATTTCCGCGGCAACTCGCAGTGGATGACCTACCACGCACTGGTCGGCGCGCAGCTGGCCGAGGTCGTGGGCGCGCAACCGGAGGAAGTGGTCGCGATGAACTCGCTGACCGCCAACCTGCATTTTTTGATGGTCGGCTTCTACCGCCCGACCACCGAACGTCCGGCGATCCTGATGGAAGCCGGCGCGTTTCCGTCCGACCGCTATGCGCTCCAATCGCAGGTCCGCTTCCACGGCTTCGACCCGGCGACCGACCTGATCGAGGTGCAGCCCGGCACCGACGGCCTGTTCGGCATGGACGCGATCGCCGCGGCGATCGCCGAACACGGGCACCGGCTGGCGCTGGTGCTGTGGCCGGGCGTGCAGTACCGCACCGGCGAAGCGTTCGACCTGGCGGAGATCGTGCGCCTGGGCCACGCGGCCGGCGCCGTGGTCGGCTTCGACCTCGCCCATGCCGCCGGCAACCTGCCGCTGCGGCTGCATGACAGCGACGCCGACTTCGCTGTGTGGTGCCACTATAAGTATCTCAACAGCGGGCCGGGGGCCGTGGCCGGCGCCTTCGTGCATGCGCGCCACGCCACGACCGATCGCCCGCGCTTCGCCGGCTGGTGGGGCCATGATGCGGCGACGCGCTTCCGCATGGGGCCGGACTTCCAGCCCACGCCGGGCGCCGAGGGCTGGCAACTCAGCAATCCGCCGATCCTCGGCCTGGCGCCGCTGCGCGCGTCGCTGGACCTGTTCACCGAGGCCGGAATGCCGGCGTTGCGCGCCAAGTCCGAGCGCCTGACCGGGTATCTGGAAGCGCTGATCCACGCGCAGCTGTCGGAGGTGCTCGAGATCGTCACGCCGGCCGATCCTGCACGGCGCGGTGCGCAACTGTCGCTGCGCGTGCGCGGTGGCCGCGAGCAGGGCCGCGCCCTGTTCGAGCACCTGTCCGACAACGGCGTGCTCGGCGACTGGCGCGAACCCGACGTGATCCGCATCTCGCCGGCGCCGCTCTACAACGATCACACCGACGTGCTGCGGTTCGCACGCGCGGTGAGGCGATGGAGCGAGACACGATGACGGCGGACGGCGACTTTCCTTCCACCGCCGATGCCGGCCAGGCCGATGCCGAGGGCGATGCGCTCACGCAGGCGCTGCGCGAGGCGGGCGTGGCGCCGTGGGTGCTCGATGACGACGAACACATCCGGCCATTGCGCGACCCGCGCGGCACCGCCGCGGGCGTGATCGCTGTCGACGGCGACATCGGATTGCGCGATTGCCGGGTCGAGGCCACTGTCCGGCTACCGATGCGCCTGCCGACGCGTCGCCTGGGCCTGTTCCGCGGCTGGCGGGCCCTGCCGCGTCCCGGTCTGTCGGACGCGCATCTCGCCGACGCAGTCAGCATCGGCACCGACCCGCGGCGGATGCACCTCGAAACGCAGTTCTGGCACGCCTTCGCGCTCGACGCCGACCCCGCGGGCTGGCAGGCGTGGTTCGATGCCTTCGCGCAGACCTGGACCTCCGCGCGTGCGCATCGGCTCGACGTCGCCACGCGCGTGCCCTGCTGGCAGATCCAGGTCCATGTCGCCGACCGCCACACCGAAGTCGGCGGGGTCGCGCTCGACCTGCAGGTGGCCGACCTCGATGCGCTCGGTCTCGCGGCCGATCGTCTGCGCGCGCGCCCGGCGACCGGCCCCGAGGCGTTTGCGACACCCGCACAGGACCGCGATGACACGCTCGCATCGATCCTCGGCGACCGCAGTTGGCTGCAGGGCGATGCGGTGATCGTCGACGCCGACGCATGGGACATCCGCAGCGAGTCCTGGCACAGCCGCGCGGATGCGGACGCGATGCCGCGCCACCGTATCCGGGTGTCGTTGGCACGCCGTCCGCTCGCCGACGCGCTGTCGAGCGTCCGGCGCGCACTGCTGTCGATCGCGGACCGCTTCCGCGCCGTCGCACCCGACGGGTCGGCGTTCGTCAGCGGTGCCCTGCCATGAGCGCCCGCCAGCTGACCATTGTCGGCGCGGGTCTGGCCGGCGCGCTGCTCGGCATCCTGCTGCGACGCCGGGGCTGGGAGGTCGATCTGTACGAGAAGCGCGGCGATCCGCGGCGTCTGGGCTACGCCGGCGGGCGTTCGATCAACCTGGCGCTGGCCGAGCGCGGCCGACATGCGCTGCGCGCGGCCGATGCCGACGCTGCGGTGATGCGACACGCGATCATGATGCGCGGGCGCATGGTCCACACCGGCGCCGCCGCGTCGCAGTTGCAGCGCTACGGTCGCGACGACGACGAGGTGATCTGGTCGGTGCATCGCGGCGATCTGAATGTCGTGCTGCTCGACCTGGCGCAGGCCGCCGGCGCCCGGCTGCATTTCGATGCCGGCCTGGATGCGGTCAACTTCGACTCCCGGCGCGCGGTGTTCCGCGATCCGGCCAGCGGCGCAACGCGCGAGGTCCACTTCCGCGCACTGGTTGGTGCCGATGGTGCCGGCTCGGCGCTGCGCGCGGCGATGCAGCGCGTGCGCGACCTGGGCGAGCGGGTCGACGTGCTCGATCATGGCTACAAGGAACTGGAGATCCCCCCGTCGGCCGACGGCGGTTTCCGCATCGAGCCGCACGCACTGCACATCTGGCCCCGCGGTCACTACATGTGCATCGCCCTGCCCAACGACGAGCGCACCTTCACCGTCACGCTGTTCCTGCCGCACCGCGCGGGCGCCCACGGCGGCCCGGCGTTCGAGCAGATCCACGAGGTCGACGCGGCGCAGGCGTTCTTCGCGCGCGAGTTTCCAGACGCCCTGGCGCTGATGCCGGAGTTCCGCGCGCACTGGGCTGCCAATCCGGTCGGCCAGTTGGCCACGCTCTACCTCGAACGCTGGCATCTGGACGGTCGCGCAGTGCTGCTGGGCGACGCCGCGCACGCGATGGTGCCGTTCCATGGCCAGGGCATGAACTGCGCATTCGAGGACTGCGTGGCATTGGCCGACCAGCTCGACGCGCATGCCGATACCGCCGACGCGTTCGCCGCGTTCGAGGCGCAGCGCCGGCCCGACGCCGCCGCGATCCAGCGCATGGCGCTCGACAACTACCTGGAGATGCGCGATCGGGTCGACGATGCCGACTACCTGCTGCAGCGCGAACTCGAACTTGCCTTGCAGGCGCGCCACCCCGGCCGTTTCGTCCCGCACTACGCGATGGTGACCTTCATGCGCATCCCGTACTCGCTGGCGATGCACCGCACCGATCTGCAGCGCGGCATCCTCGAACGCGCAACGGCCGGCCACACCACGCTCGACGCGCTGGACTGGCCGGCGATCGACGCCGAGGTGCGAGCGCAGCTGACGCCGTTGGAGGACACACCCGCATGATCGTGCCGCCATCGCCACGGCTTGCAGCCACGAAGAGCCGATAGCATCGCTTATGACCGACAGTGTTCTCTTCTACGACTGCGCCTCGACGAACCTGCCGCCCCCATCGCAGTAAGGCCGTCGCAACGGCCTGCAGCAAAAAAGAGCCGATAGCACTGCTTATGACGGATAGTTTTCTCTTCTACGACTTGGAAACCTTCGGCGCCGACCCGCGTCGCAGCCGGATCGCCCAGTTCGCGGCGATCCGCACCGATGCCGATCTGGTGCAGATCGAGGACCCGATCGATTTCTTCGTGCGACCGGCCAACGACCTGTTACCCTCGCCGGTCGCCACCCTGATCACCGGCATCACGCCGCAGCAGGCACAGCGCGACGGCATGACCGAAGCCGAGGCATTCGCGCGGATCTTCGAGGAGATGGCGCGCCCCCGCACCTGCACACTGGGCTACAACTCGCTGCGTTTCGACGACGAGTTCGTCCGCTTCGGACTGTTCCGCAACTTCCACGATCCCTACGCGCGCGAGTGGCGCGGCGGCAACTGCCGTTGGGACCTGCTCGATGTGATGCGGCTGTGGCATGCGCTGCGTCCCGAGGGGCTGGTCTGGCCCACGCGCGACGACGGCGCGACCTCGTTCAAGCTCGAACACCTGGCACTGGCCAACGACGTGCGCACCGGTGACGCCCACGAAGCGCTGTCGGATGTGCGTGCGCTGATCGGCCTGGCGCGGCGGATGCGCAGCGCCCAGCCGCGGCTGTGGGACTACGCCGCCAAACTGCGCGACAAGCGCCATGCGGCCGCGATGCTCGATCCGGTCGCGATGACCCCGGTGCTGCACGTCTCCCAGCGCTATCCGGCCTCGCGGCTGTGCGCGGCCCCGGTGCTGCCGCTGGCACGACACCCGACGATCGACAGCCGCATCGTGGTGTTCGACCTCGACGCCGAGCCCGACGCCCTGCTCGATCTCGACGCCGACACCATCGCCGCGCGCGTGTTCGTGCGCGGCGCCGACCTGCCCGAGGGCATCGCCCGCATTCCGCTCAAGGAAGTGCACAGCAACCGTTGCCCGGCCCTGGTCGCCTGGTCGCACCTGCGCGCGGAAGACTTCGCACGCCTGTCGATCGATCCAGCGCTGGTCGAGCGCCGCGCCGCGCAACTGCGCGCAGCCGGTCCGGCACTGGCGGCGAAGATCCGTGCGGTCTTCGCGACCGAGCGCGCGCACGGGCCGTCGGATGCCGACGGCTCGCTGTACGACGGCTTCCTGGGCGACGGCGACCGCCGCCGCGTCGCCCGGGTCCGGGCCACGCCGCCGACGCAGTTGCACGGGGCGGACTTCGGCTTCGAGGACCCGCGCCTGGACGAGCTGCTATTCCGCTACCGCGCCCGGAACTGGCCCGACACCCTGTCGCCGGACGAGCGCCACCGCTGGGACGAATACCGTCGTCTGCGGCTCGGCCCCGGCACGACCGCGTCGGAACAGGACTTCGACGGCTACTTCACGCAGATCGACGCGCTGCGCGCCGACCATGCGCAGTCCTCCACGCACCAGGCCTTGCTCGACGCGCTCGTCGACTGGGGCCATGGCCTGCATTCGCACCTCTACCCCACCGCCCCCGCATGACCGCCTACTTCAGCGAGAAGAGCTTCCGCTTCCTGCGCGCACTCGCGCGCCACAACGACAAGGCCTGGTTCGAGGCCCACCGCAAGGACTACGAAGCGCACGTGCGCCAGCCGTTCCTGCGGCTGGTCGGCGACCTGCAGCCCGACGTCGCCGCGATCAGCCCGCATTTCCGCGCCGACACCCGCACCGTCGGCGGCTCGTTGTTCCGCATCCATCGCGACGCCCGCTTCTCGCACGACAAGTCGCCGTACAAGACCTGGCAGGGCGCGCGGCTGTTCCACGAACGGCGGCGGGAAGTCGCCGCGCCGTCGTTCTACGTGCACCTGGAGCCGGGCGCGAGCTTCGTCGGCGCCGGGCTCTGGCATCCCGAGCCGCACACCCAGCGCAAGGTCCGCCAGTTCATCCTGGAGAACCCCGGCGGCTGGAAGGCGGCCGCGCACGCCCCCAAGTTGCGCCGCCACTTCGCACTCGACGACAGCCAGATGCTGGTCCGCCCGCCGCGCGGCTTTCCGGCCGACTTCGTCTACATCGATGATCTGCGCCATCGCAACTGGGCGTTCCTGCGACCGCTCGATGATGCGGCGATGGCCGGTCCCGGCCTCGACCGCACGATCGCCGCCGACCTCGCCGTGCTGGCGCCGTTCGTCGACTATCTGTGCGCGGCGCTGGACCTGGAGTTCTGAGCCTGGCGCGGCGGTGTTCAGCCGCTCGATGGCGTGCGGTCCCACAATGGCGACGCTCCCTTGTTCGGCCTGTCGCCCGATGAAGAAACTCGCCTGGCTGTCCGCACTCATCGCCGCCCTGCTGCTGGCCTACACGGCGGCCGGACCGTTCCTGACCATGCACGCGATCCGCGATGCGGTGCAGCGCGAGGATTCCCGGGCATTGTCCAGGCAGGTGGATTTCCCGGCATTGCGCCAGAGCCTGCGCCTGCAGCTGTCCGATGCACTCGTACGACGCGCCGGCGTCGATGTGCAATCGAGCCTGCTCGGCGCGCTCGCGCTCCAGGCCACCAGCGGCACCGTGGGCACGAGCGTGGACATGATGGTCACGCCGGTCGGGCTGAGCGCACTGATGCGCGGACGGCGGCTGTGGGACCTGTCGAGCGGCGCCACGCCGCCGGTCGGTGGCGATCGCGCGCCGGCAGCCGATCCGCTGGCCGATGCGCACTGGCGCTATCACTCGCTGTCGCGCTTCACCGCGACCGTGCGCGACGAGTCCGGACGGCCGATCGTCTTCGTGCTCACGCGCAAGGGCCTGCGCTGGCGGCTGTCGGACATCCAGTTGCCGCTGTAGGCCTGCCCGCTTGGCGGCTGCGCAGCGCAGGCCTGGCCCCGGCCGCTGTCCCGTCGCGCGTTGCGGCCTACCGGCCCGAAGCCAGCGTGCGCCCGCGCCGGCGCAGCGACGAGTGGTAGAGCAGCAGGTACACACCGACCACCCAGGCCGAGGCCGCGGCCCAGCCGGCGAGGATGTCGGAGGGGTAATGCACGCCCAAGTAGATGCGCGACAGCCCGACCATCGGCACGAACACCGCCATCGCCGCGACCGTCCACCAGCGCGCGCGCGTCGGCCAGGTCAGCAGCACCAGCACCAGCGCCAGCGTCATCGACCCCATCGCATGGCCACTGGGAAAACTGTAGGTCGCCTCCGGCGCGATCGACGCCCACAGGCTGGGCCGGTCGCGCGCGAACAGTTGCTTGGTTCCCAGATTCAGCAGCGCCGAGCCGCCGGTCGCCAAGGCTGCGAACAGGCCATCGCGCCAGCGCCGCAGCGCCAGCAGCAGCACGACCAGGCCGATGTCGACCGGCACCACGCCGCGCGCGTAGCCGATCTGCGAGAAGAACAGGAATACGCGGTCGAAGCCCTCGCGCGCCATCTGGTTGGCGTACAGCAGCAATGGTTCGTCGAACGGGATCGCCTCGGCCTCGTGGACCTCGTCGGCCAGCTCCATGAAGCCCCACATCGGCAGCAGCACGCCGGCAAACAGCAGCATCAGCTTCCAGCCGTGCCTGCGCAGCAGGCCGCCAGTTTCGTGCGCGGCCTCGCGCGCCAGCGCGTGATCAGCCGACATCGGCACCGCGACCGTAGGTCCGGTGCACGTAGTCGTCGACCAGCGCGACGAAGTCCTGGGCGATGGTCTCGCCGCGCAGGGTGACGGCCTTCTCGCCGTCGATGAACACCGGCGCGGAGGGCGCCTCGCCGGTGCCAGGCAGCGAGATGCCGATATTGGCGTGCCGCGACTCGCCGGGGCCGTTGACCACGCAGCCCATCACCGCGAGGGTCATGTTCTCCGCGCCCGGGTGGGTGATCTTCCACTCGGGCATCTTCTCGCGCACATGGTCCTGCACCACACCGGCCAGTTCCTGGAAGAACTCCGAGGTCGTGCGGCCGCAGCCCGGGCACGCGGTGACCATCGGGGTGAACGCGCGCAGGCCCATGGTCTGCAGCAGCTCCTGCGCGACCACGACTTCCTTGGTTCGGGACGCTCCGGGCTCGGGGGTCAGCGAGATGCGGATCGTGTCGCCGATGCCTTCCTGCATCAGCAGTGCGAGCGCGGCGCTGGAGGCCACCATGCCCTTGCTGCCGATGCCGGCCTCGGTGAGCCCCAGGTGCAGCGCGAAATCGCAGCGCGCCGACAGGTCGCGATAGACCGCGACCAGCTCCTGCACGCCGCTGACCTTGGCCGAGAGCACGATACGGTCGCGCCCCAGGCCCAGCTCCACCGCGCGTTCGGCCGAATCGACTGCCGAACGGATCAGGGCCTCGCGCAGCACGCGCCCCGCATCCCAGGGCACGGCGCGGCGGGCGTTCTCGTCCATCAGGGTCGCGGCGAGCGACTGGTCGAGCGAGCCCCAGTTCGCGCCGATGCGCACCGGCTTGCCGTAGCGGATCGCAAATTCGATCAGCTGTGCGAACTGTAGGTCCTTCTTCTTGCCGAAGCCGACATTGCCCGGATTGATCCGGTACTTGGCCAGCGCCTGCGCGCAGGCCGGCTCGCCGGCCAGCAACTGGTGGCCGTTGTAGTGGAAGTCACCGATGATCGGCACTTCGATGCCCTGCATCGCCAGCCGCTCGACGATCCGCGGCACCGCGGCCGCCGCTTCGGGCGTATTGACGGTGATGCGCACCAGTTCGGAGCCCGCACGCCACAGCTCGCCGATCTGCCGCGCGGTGGACACCACGTCGGCGGTGTCGGTGTTGGTCATGGACTGCACCACCACCGGCGCGTCGCCGCCGACGGCGACACCCCCGACCCGGACCTGGCGCGTGGCGCGGCGCGGCGCGGCCCCGAACGGCGGCGCGGCCGCTGGCTCTGGACGGGGATCGGACAACGGCGGGGCGTCGGGCTGAGCGGACATCCGCCCAGTTTACCGGCTTGTCCGGGTCGACGCTGACGCCGGGCGAAACGCCGTCGCGATAGGCGCCCGCGCGCCGGTGCACTACGATGGCGGCCCATGCAGTCGCAACCCCCCGCCACCGCCCTGCTGCGCACCCTCTACAGCCTGCGCTGGGCTGCGGTGGGCGGGCAGTCGCTGACCATCCTGTGGGCGACGCGCGGCTTCGACATGGGCCTGCCGGCCTGGCCGCTGTGGACCGCGGTGGCGGTGCTGGCAGTGTTCAACGTCGCGGTGCACCTGCGCCTGCGCAGCAGCCGCGACGCGGCGCCGGTCGAAGCGTTTGCGCACGTGTTGGTCGATACCGCGGTGCTGACCTGGCTGGTCGCCTGGACAGGTGGCATCGCCAACCCCTTCGCCTCGCTGTTCCTGCTGCCGATCGCACTGACCGCGATGGCGCTGCCGCCGGCCTGGGCGGTCGCCGCGGCGCTGTCGTGCGTGAGCGGCTACATGCTGTCGGTGCACTTCGGCCAGCCGTTGCCCCACCTGCACGACCGGTTCGACCTGCACCTGGCCGGCATGGCGGTCAACTTCTTCGTCTCCGTGGCGCTGGTGCTGTACTTCCTGACCCGGCTGGCGAGCGCCCGCGACCGCCGGGAACGCGAGCTTGGCGACCTGCGCGACCGCTTCGTCCGCAACGAGGGCATCCTCGCGCTGGCCACCCACGCCGCCTCCGTCGCCCACGAACTCAACACCCCGCTGGGCACGATGACGCTGGTGCTCGACGATGTCGACACCGCGGCCCTGCCCGCCGGCACGGCCGAGGACATCGCCATGCTGCGGCGGCTGGTGGATACCTGCCGTGATCGGGTGCGCTCGCTCGCCAACCCCGCCGACCCGGCCGCCAGCCGGCTGGTCGACATCGGCCGGGTGCTCGACCACTGGCAGTTGGTGCGCCCGACCGTGGTGCTGATGCGCCGCGGCAATGTCGAGCCGCAGTTGCGGGTGGACCGCACGATCGGCCACCTGCTGCTGGCGCTGCTCAACAATGCCGCCGACGCCAGCGCGGCCAACGGCAGCCAACAGGTCGACCTGCGCCTGCAACTCGACGACGGCATGCTCGATGGCGCGATCCGCGACTACGGCACCGGATTCGACGCCCAGGCGCCGTTCCTGCCGGTCCTGTTCCGCAGCGGCAAGCCCGACGGCCTCGGCGTCGGTCTGGCGCTGTCGCATGCGGCGATCGAACAACTGGGTGGCGAGCTCGACCTGGAGGAGGCGGACGGCGGCGGCGCGGTGCTGCACTTCCGCGTCCCGATCGACGCGCGCCACGCCGATGCTCCCAAGGAAACGACACGATGAAAGGCCTGCTGGTCGACGACGACACCCTGTACCTGGAAGCGCTGCGGCGCGCCCTGACCCGCCGCGGGATCGACTGTGAAGTCGCGCCCGACATTCCGACCGCACTCGAGATCGCTGCGCGCATCGCGCCGGACTTCGCGCTGGTCGACCTCAAGCTCGCCGATGCCTCAGGCCTGTCGCTGATCGAGCCGCTGCGCGCGATCCGCGCCGACATGCGTATCCTGCTGGTCACCGGCTATGCCAGCATTGCCACCGCGGTCGAGGCGATCAAGCGCGGCGCCGATGACTACCTGCCCAAGCCAGTATCGGCCGACACCCTGCTGCGGATCCTGCACAACACCGAGCCGGCCCCGGACCGTGCCACGAGCGACATCGACGACGGGCCGAGCGTCGAAAGCCCGACGATGATCCCGCTGCACCGCCTGGAGTGGGAGCACATCCAGCAGGCGCTGGCCGAGACGGGCGGCAACATCTCCGCGACCGCGCGCCTGCTCGGCATGCATCGCAGGTCGCTGCAGCGCAAGCTCGCCAAGCGGCCCGGCCCGGAACGCCGTCCGCTGTCGGAGTGAACCGGCGGCCGCGGGCCGCCGTCACTTCGGACCGACACGGACACAGCGCCGCTTCTGCGGCCCGCGCACTGGCTGGCGATCAATCGCCCGGCGAAGCCGCCAGCCGATAGACCGTCGATGCCCGCTGTTCGCCCTGCCAGGGATCGAACGCACGCACCTCCACCCGATGCGTACCGACCGGCAGATCGGTCGCGAGCGCACCGCGCCACAAATGCGGCGACAGGTCGGCTTCCGGCGAGCGGTCACGTCCGCGCAGGCCGTCGGCGAGGTCGTCGCGCGCATTCTCGAGCACCAGCCTCGGGTCGGCGCGCTCGACCCGGCGCATCGGCCGCCAGTCACCATCGCCGATGCGGTACTCGACCCGCGTATCGGGCTCGCCCATGTAGACATTGGCGTAGACCCCCCAGGCCGGATACGCCCCCTGGCGCAGCACGCGCGGCGCATGCAGCGCCATCGCCGCAGTGGTGGCCGGATCGTCTGCAGGCAACCGCGCTGGGCGCCAGGCCAACCGGTAATTGCCGTCGGCCTCGACGCGCAGCGTCGCAAAGCCATTCGGCGTGCCGTCGGCCATCGTCGCCGCGGGCAGGCCATCGGCATCCGGCGCGCCGCTCCAGAACGCCCCGCTCGCGGCGCCCACGTTGTACTCGTGCAAGGGCGTCACCCCCTGCCAGCCCTGCGCCGCGCCGTGGCGCACGTGGCGCTGGGTATGGCGGTGGCCTGTGAGCAGCAACACACGCGGGAACCGCGACAGCAACGCAAACAACCGCGCGCGATCGGCACTGCGCATGGTCTCCGGCGCGCCCGCGGCGGCGGTGTCGAACCAGGGAATGTGCGCACCGACGACCAGCAGCCGGTCGGTCGGCGCCCGCGCCAGATAGGCCTCGACGAACGCGAACTGGTCCTCGCGCAGGCCACCGACGTAAGCCGGGCGCGCGCCCGGCTGGTGGAGGACGTTGTCGAGCATCAGGAAGCTGGCCTGCGGCTCCTCCCAGGCATAGGTCTCCGGCCCATAGACCGCGCGATAAGACGCGGTCGAGCCGGGATCGTCGGCCGCTTCGACATCCAGATCGTGATTGCCCGGCACATGCAGCCACGGCACATCGAGCTGCGCGGTCGCGGCATTGATCGCCGGATAGAGCGACGGCACGTCGTTGCCGACATCGCCCAGCACCAGACCGAGCGCCGCCGGTGCCCGCGCCGCCGCCGCGACCACACTGCGTGCATAGAAATCGACCTCCGCCTCACGCCCGGCCTGCGGGTCGGCGAACACCAGCACGTCCAGCGCAGCGGTCGGCGTCTGCGGGCGCAACGCGAAGCGGCAATCGTCGCCGCGGCCGGGCGACGCCCAGTGCCGCGGCAACGCGCCATCGCGTGCGAGCGCATAGCCCGCCGGCTTGATGACGAACGCCGAGCCGCCGGCCAGGCCACCGAACCGGCCGTCGGCGTCGGTCTCGACGATCCGCACGCCATCGGACACGCCCACACCCGCGATACCGGGCTCGTCCGCACCCTGCCGGCCGTCGCCGTTGCGGTCCTCGAACACGAGGCCGGTGTCACAGGCCAGCGCGGGCGCGGGCGCGGACACAGCGCCCAGCAGCGCGAGTAGGACGGGCAACGGCAACAACGAACACGAGCGCGACATGGCGGACATCCGGCGGCGAACAAGCGCGCCGATTATGCACCGCGCCCATGACCGCCGATCCCGAGCCGCCTCACGGCTCCAGGCGCAGCTGGGAATCGAAGCATCGGCGGCGGCCGTCGAGCGGGTCATCGAACGCCAGCGACGCGGCGAGCAATTGCAGCGCAGGCGCGCCGTCGTCGGTCTCGCGCAGGTCGGGGTACCAGGGATCGTGCAGGATCGGCGCGCCGAGCGCAGCAAGATGCACGCGCAACTGGTGCTTGCGGCCGGTCACCGGCTCGAGCCGATAGCGCCAGTCAATGGGCCCGCGTTCGAGCACGTCGATCCGGGTCTCGCTGTTGGGCACGCCCGTGCACTCTTGCATGCGGAAGAACGGCACGCCGCGTTCGATCCGGCTGCGGTGCACGTATGGAAACGCCAGGTCGGGCAGCGGCGCCGCCAGCGCCTCGTAGCGCTTGTCGATGCGCCGCTGGCGAAACAGCGCCTGGTAGGCCGCGCGCGTCCCGGGCTCGGCCGAGAACAGCACCAACCCGGCGGTCGCGCGATCGATCCGGTGCAGCGGCACCAGATGCGGGTTGCCCAGCCGTTCGCTCAACCGGTGCAGCAAGGTCTGCCGGACGAAGGCACCTGCCGGCATCACCGGCAGGCCGTGCGGCTTATCGGCGACCACCAGGTGCGCATCCACATGCACGATGCGCTCGATCGCCGCGACGACCGGTTCTGTGTCAACTTCGCGGTAGTAGGCAATCTCCAGGCCCACGCGATACGCCGCGTCCGGCGCCAGCGGCGTCGCATCGTCGGCCGCCAGCACACACCCGCGCGCGAAGCGCGATTCCCAGGTGGGCCGTGGAATCTGCGGGAACCGTGCGCACAATGCCTCGAGCACCGTGCGCCAGGGCCCGGCCGGCAGCTGCAACCGACTCGCGGGCACGCCGTCGCGCAGCGGCAACCGCCGTCGCGTCATGCCCGCGCCCCGGCCCCGATCATCGGGTCGGCAGCCCCATTTCCTGCAGCAACGCCGGCGCCGGATAGACCTTGGCCATCAACCAGCGCATGTAGCGCATGTCGACATGGATGGCGCGCTTGGTGCGCGGGTCGAACCACCAGCTGGCACTGACCGATTCCCAGTTGCTGTCGAAGTTCAGCCCGACCAGCTCGCCGCGGGCATCGAGCACCGGCGAGCCGGAGTTGCCGCCCGTGGTGTCGAGGTTGGTCAGGAAGTTCACCGGTTGACTGCCCAGCGTCGGCTCGTCGGTGCCGGCGAAGTCGCCGCGCGCGATCGCATCGAGCAGCGGTGCCGGGGCATCGAACGGCGCCTGGCCGGTGTGCTTTTCGACGATGCCGGCGACCGTGGTGACCGGCGCATAGGCGACCGCATCGCGCGGCGACAGCGGCTCGACCCGCCCGAAGCTCACGCGCAAGGTGCCGTTGGCGTCGGGATAGACTGCCCGACCCTGCGAGGCCCGCCAGGCGACCAGGGCGCGCATATAGGCCGGGCGCAGCCGCAGTTGCTCGCCCTCGCGCGTCTTGCGGGCGTCCTCGGCCTGCAGTTGCGCGGCGACCAGCGGCCCTGCCAGCGCGATCAGCGGATCGTCGGCCAGTGCCCGGCCGTCGCGCGCGGCCTGCAAACGCGACAGCCGCTGCGTTTCTTCGCCGAGCACGGTGCCCGCATAGAGCGCATCGAGCGCGCTTGCCAAAGCGGCAGGTGTGCGGCCGAACGCCGCGTCGAACGCCGGCAACCGCTGCGCGTCGGGCAATTGCTGGTAGCGGCCGAGCAGCACCGTCAGAAGCGCCTTCTCGCCCTGGGGGGCATACCGTCGCTGCGCCTGGCGCAGCACGCCCTCGATCAGCGCGAGATCACGCTGCTGGTAACCGCGCTCGCGCATCGCGTCGGGCTTGGCCGATTCGATGCGCAGGCGTTCGAGCAGCAGCGCGCTGCGCAGCAGCTGCGTCTGGCTGGCGATCAGCTCAAGCAACTGCTCGCCCTCGCCGGCCGCATTGCCCTGCGCGAGCACCGCCTGGAGCGCGGCGATGTCGCGCGCGTCGTCGCCGCTGGTCGCGGCGAGCATCGCGTCCTCGTCGTCGCGGCGCTGGCGCACCGCATCGCTGCGCACCAGCCCTTCAAGCTCGCCGGCGGCGCGCTTGCGGCGGTTCTTCAACGTCTGCAACTGCGCGGCATAACGTGTGCGGACCTGGGCATCGTCGCGGCCCACCGCCTCGACAGCCGCGATCAAGGCATCGAACACCGCCACCCGCTGCGGCAGCACCTGCCCCACCTGCGCTTCGAACTCGGCCGCCGTGCGATGGCGGAACGTCGTGCCCGGATAACCGGCGAGCATGGCGTAGTCGCCGGCATGCAGCCCGTTGCGGGCGATCTGAAGGTGCGCCGGCGGTGCATAGGGCACGTTGTCGGAGCTGTAGTCGGCCGGGCGCCCGTCGCGCCCGACGTAGGCGCGCAATAGCGTGAAGTCGCCGCTGTGCCGGGGCCACATGAAGTTGTCGATCTCGTCGCCGTAGTTGCCGATCGCGCGCGGCGGCGCGTAGACCAGGCGCACGTCGCGCAGTTCCAGCTGTCGGATCAGGTAGAAGTCGCTGCCGTAGTCCATGTTGGCGACGCTGCAACGCACCTCGCCGTCGTGCTCGCAGTCGGCGACCAGGCGCTTGCCGGCCGCGTCGATCGCGTCGTGGTAGGCGCGCCCCTCCAGACCGCGCGCATCCGCAAGCACCGCGTCGGTCACCTGGTCGAAGCCGACCGTCACCAGCACGCGGAAATCGGGATTGGACGGGCGCTCGTCGGCCCGGCCGTCGGCGATGAAGCCCGCATCGATGATGTCGCGCTCGGGGCTGCTGTTGTACTGGATCACGCCGTAGGCGACGTGGTGATTGGTCAGCAGCAAGCCATCGCCGGAAACGAAGGCACCGGTGCCGCCGCCGACGCGGACCACGGCGCTGAGCGGGGGACGGGTCACGTCGGCCAGCGCCCGCGCGTCGCCACGGAAGCCGGCCTGGCGCATCTGCGCAGCCAGGTCGGGCAATTGGCCCGGCAACCACATGCCTTCGTCGGCGTGGGCGGCGGCGGACAACAGTAGGCCGGCCGCGAGCGCGGCAGTCAGCCGGCGTTTGCAAGGCATGGCGAGGATCCAAGAAGAGCACGACGGCACAGCCGGCGACGATAGCCAGCGCAGCGCCCGCCGACAACGCCCATCGGTCACGCCCGCGGTTAATGCGCCGTCAAGCGCAGCGGCCTGTGCGGTCACGTCCGCATCATAGGCCGCTTGCGAGCATGCGCGCCATGCCAGTCGCTCCCGATCCACGTCGCCCCCATTCCGAAACTTTCCTGACGCCGAGCATCCCGCCCGCCTTGCGGCTGCGCGAGGACGCATGGGATCTGGTCGCCGCAGATGGCCCGGTCATCACGACTGCGATCCACGACGGTCACTTGCTGCGTCCCGCATTGCGTGATCGTGTCGCGCTCGACGAGGACACGCGCTGGCGCGAGGAGGATCCGCTGACCAGCCTGCTGGGTCAGATCGGCGACGTGCGCCTGCGTGTGCGCACGTCGCGCTTCGAAGTCGACCTCAACCGCCCGCGTGACCAGGCCATCTACGCCACGCCCGAAGCGGCCTGGGGGCTGCAGGTGTGGGCCTCGCCGTTGACCGAGGCCGAACGCGCGGCCTCGCTGGCGCTCTACGACCGCTTCTACGCGATGGTGGGCGAGCTGATCGATCGCACGGTCGATCGCTGGGGCTGCGCCCTGTTGATCGACATCCACAGCTACAACCATCGCCGCGATGGCGCGCACGCCGATCCGGCGCAGCAGGCGGACAACCCCGACATCGAACTGGGCGTCACCACGCTCGACGATGCGCGCTGGGGCGGCACCGCGCGACGCTTCGCCAACGTGCTGCGCCGGCATCCGGTGCGCGGTGTACTGCCCGACGTGCGCTGCAATGTGCGATTCCCGACCGGCGGCCACTTCCCGGAATGGGTCTATGCGCACTGGGGCGATCGCGTCTGCACGATCTCGCCCGAGTACAAAAAGATCTTCATGGACGAATGGCGTGGCCAGGTCGACATTCCCGCGCTCTACGCCCTGCGCGACGGGCTGCAGCAGGCCGTGGAGGCGGTCCGGCCGGAGTTCCTGGCGTGAGCGCCGAGAGCGTCGCGATGGCCCGTCCGCAGGCGCGCGCCCTGCCCCCGGTCGCCGCGCAGCTCGACGACGCGCTGGCGCGCATGGACGCGCAACTGGACTGGCTGATCGCGCTGTCGCCGCTCGACGGCGAAGCCTTGTGGCGCCAGTTCGACGCCACCGGACGAATGGTTGAGCCACAACTGCGTTACGCCGACCTGGAGACCGACCTCGAGGCGGCCCGCCACCAGCTCGATGCGCTGCCGATCGGCGACGTCGCGCCGTCGGCGCTGCAGGCGCTGCTGGCCGAGAAGCAGCGCGAGCTCAGCCGCATGATCGACCTGGTCCAGGCGCGCGACCGACCGGACTTCATCGCGGCCAGCATCGCGCTGTTCGGCGATGTCGAACCCGACCTGCTGGACCTGGCCCGGCGCATTCTCACCGACGTCCCGGCAGGCGAACCGCTGGTCGCCGATGCCGGCATCGACGAGGTTCGCGCAGCGGTCGAGGCGGAGATCGACTGGTATCGCGCGCAAGCGCCGGACTTCCACATCGATGTCGTGGTCGATACCGACATCAGCTCGATGCTGATGGTGTCCCACGGCACGTTCTACATCGACGGCAACATCCGGCTGCCTCACGCCCGCGTCGATCCGCTGATCCAGCATGAGATCGGCACCCACGTGGTGACCCGTCACAACGGCCAGCAGCAGGCGCTGCGCCAGTTGCAGGTGGGGCTGGCGCAATACGATCCGACCCAGGAAGGGCTGGGGGTGCTGGCTGAGTATCTGGCCGGCTATCTACCCGGCGAGCGCCTGCGCGTGCTCGCTGCACGCGTCGTCGCCGCGGCCATGGCTGCCAACGGCGAGGGCCTGCCGGCGATCTTCGACCGGCTGCACACCCACCACGCCCTGCCGACCGACGATGCCTTCGATGTCGCGCTGCGTGCGCGCCGTGGCGGCGGGCTGACCAAGGATGCGGTCTACCTGCGCGGCGTGCGCGACCTGTTGGCCTACCTCGCCGCCGACGGCACGTTCGATGCGCTGTTCCTGGGCAAGTTCGCCCTCTCGCAACTCGACCTGCTCCAGACCCTGATCGAGGACGGCTGGGTCGTGCCACCCGCACTGCTGCCCCGCTACGCCGCGGCCGACGACTTTTCCACCCGCCTCGACGCGTGCCGTCGCACGCCGGTCGAATGCCTCCACCAGACCCACCGCCCCCCGGAACCCACACCATGAGCGCCAGCGAGCACACCCCGATGCGATTGGGCTTCGTCGTCAACGATGTCGACACCGAGCAGGACAACTACACGACCATTCGCCTCGCCCGGCAGGCGGTCCATCGCGGTCATCAGGTCGCCCTGATCGGCCTGGGCGACTTCACCTACGACGCTGGCGGCACCATTCGCGCCTGCGCCCGCATTCCGCGCCTGGACCGCTACGAGGACGACCGCGCGCTGCTTGCCGACCTCCAGGGGCCCGAGCGCCAGACCGAACGGATCTCGGTGCAGGACCTAGACGTGCTGATGTTGCGCAGCGACCCGGCCGAGGAACTGGTCGAACGCCCCTGGGCGCCTGGCAGCGCACTGCTGTTCGCGCAGTTGGTCGCACTGCACGATGTGCTGGTCGTCAACGATCCCACGCATCTGACCGACGCGTCCAACAAGACCTACTTCCAGCATTTTCCAGAGGATGTGCGTCCGGTCACCTGCATCAGCCGCGACGCCGAGGAGATCAAGGCCTTCCTGACCGCACATGAGGGCTGTGGCGTGATCAAGCCGCTGCAGGGATCGGGCGGCCAGGGCGTGTTCGTCGTCGATGGCAACGGCGCCGGCAACCTGAATCAGATGATCGACGCGGTGACCCGAGACGGCTACGCGATCGCGCAGGCGTATCTGCCTGCCGCCAAGAACGGCGACCTGCGGCTGTTGATGCTCAACGGCCGGCCGCTGCAAGTCGACGGGACCTACGCCTGCATCCGGCGCTACAACGACAGTGGCGATGCGCGCAGCAACATCAGCGCCGGGGGCAAGTACGAAATGGCGGTGCCCGATGCCGATGCGCTGCGCCTGGCAGAACTGGTGGCGCCGAAACTGATCCGCGACGGCATGTACTTCGTCGGGCTGGACATCGTCGGCGACAAGTTGATGGAGGTGAACGTCGACACGCCGGGCGGCATCAACATGGTCGAAGAACTGACCGGCCTGGACTTCAGTGGCGCGATCGTCGATGACCTGGAGCGCAAGCTGCGGCTGCGACGCCACTACGGCCGGACGCTCGGCAACGCCGAACTGGCCATGCTCTGACCCGCGCGCCGCACGGGCGCAGGACCGTGCGGCACTTCCCAATGATGCAACCGCCAGTCATTCCGGCGCCGGGCCTGCGGGCACCGGCGCGTCGTTGTGTCCCCGCACGATCCGGACCGGCACCGACTTCGCGGCCGGCACATGGCTGTCAATCGCGTGGTGGGCGACCGGGATCAGCGGATTGCATTCGGGGTAATAGGCCGCGATGCAGCCAGCCGGAATCAGATACGGCACCACGCGCAGGCCACCGACCTCGCGGCGCACGCCATCTTCGACATCGGTGGCCAGCGCGATTTCCTCGCCCTCTTCGATGCCGAGCGCGCGGATGTCGTCGGCATTCATCAGCACGACGCGGCGCGTGCCCTCGATCCCACGAAACCGGTCGCGATACCCATAGACGGTGGTGTTGAACTGGTCGTTGCTGCGGATCGTCAGCAGCCGGTAGCGACCTGGGCGATCCTCGAAGCCGGTCGCCGACAGCACGTCGGGCACGTGGAACTCGGCCTTGCCGCTTTCTGTCTGCCAGCGCCGCTCGCGCGCGGCGACCGGACGCGGGAAACCGCCGGGCACATGCAGCCGCCCATTGAAGTCGCGGAACTGCTCGGGATAGGTCGCCTCGATCGCGTCGCGGACCTTGGCATAGTCGTCCATCCAGGCCTGCCAGGGCACCTGCGATTGACCGGCGACCGTCGCAAGCGCGATGCCCGCGACGATGGCAGGCTCCGAGCGCAGCTGCGCACTGGCCGGACGGCTGGTCCCGAACGAGCCGTGGATGCACGTGGTGCTGTCCTCGACGGTGACCCGCTGCGGGCCGGTCGCCTGCACATCTTCCTCGAGCCTGCCCAGGCACGGCAGCAGCAACGCGGTGCGGCCGCACAGCAAATGGCTGCGGTTGAGCTTGGTGGCCACCTGCACCGTCAACGCCATGTCGCCCCAGCGCGCCTCTAGCGGCCCGGTCTCGGGTGCGGCGCGCGCGAAGTTGCCGCCCAGCCCGATGAAGGCATGGACCGAGCCGTCGAGAATGCCCTCGACGGTCGAGACCGTATCGCGCCCCTTCTTGCGCGGCGCCTCGAATCCGTACTGTGCTTGAAGGCGATCGAGTGGGACCAGTTCGGGCTTTTCGGAAATGCCGACGGTACGCTGGCCCTGGACGTTCGAATGCCCGCGGACTGGACAGATGCCGGCGCCCGGGCGGCCGACATTGCCGCGCATCAGCGCCAGGTTGCACAGCATGCGGACGTTGTCGACGCCGTGGCGATGCTGGGTCAGGCCCATGCCATAGACCAGGATCGTCGCCTTGGCCCGGGCGTAGACGCCGGCGACGGCTTCCATGTCGGCGCGCGACAGACCCGATTCGCGCTCCAGGTCCGCCCAGTCGCTGGCGCGCAGCGACGCGGCGAATGCATCGAAGCCGTGCGTATGCTCGGCGATGAACGCCAGGTCGAGCACGCGCGGTTCGTTGGCGGCCACGGCCGCATCATCGAGCGCCAACAAGGCCTTGGCGATGCCCTGCAGCACCGACAGATCGCTGCCGGCGCGCACCTGGAAGTAGGCATTGCTGATGCGCGTCGACTGCCCGGTCGCCATCGCCAGCGGCTCCTGCGGATTGGTGAACCGCTCCCAGCCGCGTTCGTACAGCGGATTGAAGGTGATGATCTCCGCGCCGCGTCGGCTGGCGTCCTGCAGCGGGTGCAGCATGCGCGGGCTGTTGACGCCGACGTTCTGGCCGAACGACAGGATGCAGTCGCAGTGTTCGAAGTCCTCCAGCAGCACCGTGCCCACCGGCACGCCGATGCTCCTGGGCAGTCCAACGGACGTGCTCTCGTGGCACATGTTGGAGCTGTCGGGCAGGTTGTTGTTGCCGTACACGCGCGCCAGCAGGCCGTACATGTACGAGGCCTCCAGCGATGCGCGGCCGGACGCGTAGAACACCACGCGCTCGCGCTCGAGCGCCCGCAGTTCACGACCGATCAGCGCGAACGCGTCCTCCCACGAAATCGGCACGTAGCGATCGCGCTGCGCGTCGTAGCGCATCGGCTCGACCAATCGGCCCTGGGCTTCGAGGTCGTAGTCGGCCCATTGCCGCAGCGCGGACAGCGGGTGGGCCTCGAAGAACGCGGCGTCGGCGCGCGATTCGTCCAGTTCCCACATCGTCGCCTTGGCGCCGTTCTCGCAGAACTCGAAGGCGTGGGGTTCGGCAGGTTTGGGCCACGAACAGCTGACGCAGGCGAACCCGTCGACCTTGTTCTGCCGTGCCAGTTGGCGCGCACCTTCGACGCTGGGCGCGTCGTGGCCCAGGCCGTGTCGGGCGAGGGACTGCACCGAACCCCAGCCGCCAGCGGGGCCGTCGTAGCGACCGATTCGAATCTGTGCCATCGTCCGTCCCTCGAGCGAATGACATCGGACGCTAGCGCGTCGGCGCTCACGCATACGTGAAACGGACAGCACGTGAGCAGGACAGACAGCGACTCAGTCGGCCAGTTCCCAGAAGGCCCGTACCAGGGGCTCGGCGTCGTCCCAGGCGATGCTCTCGTCGCGTCGAAGCCGCAGCCAGCCGGCTTCCAGCTGAGCGACGCACTCTTCCCAAGACACCGTCCCCAGATACTCGCGCGCCATCTGTCCATAGATGCGGCACAGCTCGACATCATCCGTTCTCATGCGACGCTCCTGTCGTTGCCCGTTCCTAGCGCACCATCCAAGGTTGCCCACGTGACGTTGCAGCGCCGTTTTCACGCCGTCTGTGCGGTACCGAACGTATTCAGCAGAGCGTATGCGCGGTTTCGCACATACGACACCCCATTCAGCAACGAGAATTCATCGTTGAATGAACGAGCCGGATCCAAGTACACCGCATGAACAGGAATGCGCCCTGGGCGCCTCTCAATGGACTGCTTCAGGACCTGCCACCGGAAGTCTGCGATCGCCTGGGCAAGGATCTGCAACTGGTCGACTTGCCGGTCGGCAAGGTCCTGCATGAGGCAGGCGCGTCCCGCTCCACGCTGTATTTCCCTCGCGAAGGCATCGTCTCGGTCCTGTACGCGCTGGAGAACGGAGACACCAGCGAAGTCGCGATGATCGGCAACGAAGGCGTCGTCGGCGCCGGCCTGCTGGCTGGCGCGCGCAGCATTCCGCTGCGTGCGGTGGTGCAGGTCGGCGGCGAAGCGCTCGCGCTGCGGGCCGACGCCGCGCAACGCGAGTTCCAGCTGGGCGGCGTATTCCAGGCCATCGTCCTGCGATATGCGCAGGCCCTGCTGACGCAGACGGCGATGACCGGGGTCTGCAATCGCCACCATACGGTGGACCGGCAACTGTCGCGCTGGCTGTTACTGGTGAACGACCGCATCGGCACGACCGAGATCAAGATGACCCAGGAGCAGATCGCCCACCTGCTGGGCGTGCGCCGTGAGGGCGTGACCGAAGCGGCGCGCCGGCTGCAGGAGGAAGGCTGCATCCGCTACAGCCGCGGGCTGATCCAGGTTGTCGAGCCGGCCTCGCTGCTCGAACGTGCCTGCGAATGCTACGAGGTCATCCGCAGCGAGTACGACCGCCTGTTGCGCGAACCCCTCGAACCCGAACGCTGACGCCCGCCCTCACCCGGCCTTGGCCCAGCGTTGCGGCATCATGCGGCCTCCCGACCGGAGGTTTTCGATGAGCCAGACGCCGCCGCGCATCCATATCGAGCGCACCGAGATCGATGCGCTCGAGCGCAACATCCGCCTGCTCGACGATGAAGCCATCGTAAAGGTGACCCTCGCCGACGGCACGCAGGTCGAAGGCGTGGTGTCGGCGCGCCCGACACTGGAAATCTTCCGCACGGCAGACGGCGACGAAGGCCACAACGCCCGGCTGCGGCTCGACGACCTGGAAGATCCCACGGTGCCGCACTTCGTCTGGGTCGGCGACATCGTCGCGATCGAACAGATCGGCAGCGCCTGATCGCGCAGGCGCCCGGCGCGCCGGGCAGCCGCCCGCTGCTGCGGGGGCTCGCCCGCGCGCTTCCCCAGATAGAGCAACGTAAGACGACGACGTGGCAGGACCACGCGGTCGGGCGCCGCATTCTCCAATGCGCACGCAGGTGCCAGCCGACGCTTGCCACGCGTGCGGCCGTGGCGCCGAGACCCTTCGCCAAACCGACGCCGCAGCCCCGTCGGTCGGGGGCTGCGGGCAATTACGGTGTCTCGCCGGGCGGCCGCGGTGGCGGCATCGAGGCCGGTCTGGCGCAGCCGCGATGTGGACCGTCGCCGTCGAGCGTCAGCAACGCCGTCAGCGGGAACCGTGCCCCGGACATGTCGTCCTCGCAGCGCATACGACGCACGATCAGGACGACATCGCCTGCCTCGTCCCGGGCCTCGATACGTCGGCCGTCCGCTGTCATCGACGACGACGCCCGCACGAACCGGCGTGCCGGTGCCTCGATCCCGGTGACCACGACCGTATCGCCCTCGACCCGCGCCTGCCAGAACGGCTCGTTCGTCGACACGACGACATCGTCGTTGATCGCCGCGCCCTGTGCGGGGGCGCCTTCGGCGGCCGCTGCGGAGGCGTCGGGACGCGTGGCAGTCTCGCCACTGGGCTGGCAGGCGGCCAGCGACGCCGCGCACAGCGCGAGGACACAGGCGAAGACACGATGGATGGGCATGGCGGGCATCGTCGGATGACCGTCCATGGTGCCGGTCAGGATGTTCGCATCCGGTCACGATGGTCTGGCGAACCTGCGCACCTGACATTGACGTGCACCGGTCCACGATGGCAGCCCGTCACGCCGGGCGCCCCGGCGGCTGCCAACCACGCACGAGGACTCGCCATGCGCCATGCCGCCCTGCCCGCCGCATTGATCGGATTGGCCCTTGCGGCCTGCTCGAACGACCGCGCCGAACAGACGCACGCCAATCCCGCCTCGCCTCCCCCTGCCCCCGCGGCGATCGAGGCACCGCCGCCCACCGGCTCGCTCGCCGCCCGCGAGGCGGAGGGCACGCCATCGTCGACGGTCAGCTATCACTGCGGCGAGCGCAGCTACACCGTCGCCTACGAGGACGACGGCGACACCGCGCTGATGCAAGTGGACGGGCGCACGCTGACCTTGCGCACGACGCCGGCCGCCAGCGGAGCCCGCTATGCGGACGACGCGGGCAATGTGCTGTGGACCAAGGGCTCGGACGAAGCCGACATCACCGTGGACGGTATGCCGTCGCAGATCTGCCGGGCGTCTGAGGACATCGGCGGCTGACCGACCTTCCACGCGGTCTTCACACCCGCCGCCCGGGGGACGGGTAGCCTGCGAAACGCGCCTCCCCCATGTCCGTCCCAGGTGTCCACACGCAAGGAGACGACCATGCGCCACGCTTCACCCTTGATCATCGCAGTCCTGGGTTTCGCCATCGCCGGCTGCTCGCCAGCGCAGGCACCGGCCGACGACACCGTGCCGCCGCCCTCGCCCGACGCGACGACACCGCCGGATCCCGAAACGCCGTCCACCGACGCTGCGCCCATCGCGCGCGTCGTGCATTACGACTGCGAAGGCACGCCGGTGGATGCGACCTTCGATGGGCAAGGCCAGGCAAGCGTGGCGATCGATGGCACGCACGTCGTGTTGCGGACCCAGAGCGATCCGGCCATGCAGGGCGCCCGCTACGCCGACGACCAAGGCAATGTGCTGTGGACCCGCGGGGCGAACGACGCGATCCTGCTGCGGAGCGACCATCCCGACCGGGTGTGCACCGGGACGCCCGGCACCCCCTGACGTGCGGGGCCCGCGCCGCCGGCGCTGTCGGCGGCGCGCGATGGCCCGGACGGACGGCGCGACTTAGACGATGCCGCGGCCGCGAACGAGCACGGTGTGATCGTCAAGCCCCGGATCGCGATCCACCGGCGGCACGTTGACGCCGATGCGAGCGACTGTGCGCACTGCGTCGGACGTGGGACCGGCGGCCTGCGCAACGCACGCCGCGAATGCGGTCGCCAGCAGGGCCAGCAACGCACGGCAGCGCCCCTTATGGGTCGGGCGTGGCGTGCATCGCGACATTGAACTGGTCGATGACCACGATCCAGTCCGCATCCTCGAGCCGCTCCTCACGCAGCAACTGCGCCTGCGCAGGCGTCCAGAACGGCGCTTCCTCCAGCCGCACGTCGTCGGGCAGCGGCGCATGCCGGGCGATGAACGCGCGGATCGACACGTCGTCATCGGGCAGCCCGAGTTGGGCGAACAGTTCGGAGAAGGGGTGCACGGTCGATTCCACGGAAATCCTCGGTCTGGCAAGCGGTGGCGCCCACCCTATCGGCGCGCGCGTCAAGGTGGCTTGAGTGTCGAACGGGCCCATTCGTATCGGCCCGCCAAAAAAAAGGTTCTTCGCAGATTAGCGGGGAGTCCTTTGCCAGCCACCGTTACGCTTGATGC
Organism: Luteimonas sp. TWI662; assembly: GCF_039673825.1. NCBI lineage: Bacteria > Pseudomonadati > Pseudomonadota > Gammaproteobacteria > Lysobacterales > Lysobacteraceae > Luteimonas > Luteimonas sp. TWI662. Next base: position 72,402 of record NZ_JBDJMI010000019.1, read on the forward strand.
CTGATTCCAGGGCGCAAGGGTGAGGGGATGTTCGACCGGAAGACGATC
>NZ_JBDJMI010000020.1:0-68163 GCF_039673825.1 Luteimonas sp. TWI662
GGCATCAACAACACCATCAAGGTCATCAAACGCCGCGCCTACGGATACCGCGATCAGGAGTACTTCTTCCTGAAGATCCGCGCAGCCTTCCCCGGAATTCAGCGATGAACCATAAAAAAATGGGGTCAATAGAAATGGGGTCTAGAAAATGGGGTCAGAGTGCAATTTCGAGGGATCGCGCTGCATGTCGATCCTGCATTCGAAATTGCACTCTGACCCCGGTTTTGCGGGTTACTGGATGTCTTCGTTGAGCATCAGCTGGCGCGCGAAGCGGACCGGCGGTGCGCCCTGGGCGAGCATGTCGTCGTGGTACTGCTTGAGGTTGAACGTCTCGCCGCGTGCGGCCTCGGCCGCCTTGCGGGCGTCGAAGTGCTCCTGCGCGCCGACGAAGTAGGTCGCCAACTGGGTCGACGACAGCTGCGCGCGCGTCCACTTGCCCTCGGCCTCGCTCTGCTGCTGGAACGTCTGGCGCACCATCAGGTCCAGCGCCTGCTCCTTGGTCCAGTTGTCGACGTGGATGCCCTGGTCGAGGATCGCGTTGGCGACCGCGCGCGCATAGAACTTGAGTTGCATCAGTCGAAACAGCGGGTCGCTGTCGGCGTAGCCGGCGTCGGCCATCATCCGCTCGGTGTACACCGCCCAGCCTTCGGCGAACGGCCCGGAGCGGAACACAGCGCGCAGCGTCGAGGGGTGATTCACCGAATGCGCGCCTTCCAGGTAGTGGCCGGGCATCGCTTCGTGGATCGTCAGCACGTGCAGCATGTGCTTGTTGTACTCGCGCAGGAACGAATCGACTTGGGCGTCGTTCCAGTCTTCGGGAATCGGCGAGATCGCGTAGTAAGTGTCCAGGCCCTTGTCGAGCGGACCGGGCGAATCGCAATACGCCGCCGCGACGCCGCGCTGGAACTCCGGCATCAGGATGATCTTGACCGGGTCGTTGGGCACCGTCACCAGGTCGTGCTTGCGGACGAACTCGGTGGCCACGTCCAGCGTGTGGCGGGCGTACTCGACCACCTCGTCGCGGCCGGGGCGATCGGCATAGGCGACTTCCATCGCCGCCTCGATCGCCGCCTGGCGCTGGTCTTCGGTCGGCTGCGCGGGCGTCTCGGGCGCGCCGTCGCGGCCTTCGAGCACCGTCTGCGCGACGGCATACATCTCGTCGCGGATGCGGGCCAGCTCGGCTTCGGCACGCTGGCGGATGTCCTGGCGCGAGAGCGAAGAGTTGAGCGCGAACTTGAGCTTCTGGTCGTACTTTTCCGCGCCGATGCGGAACTCACCCTTGGCATTGGGCACCAGCGTGCCATCGAGCCAGGTCTGGTGTTCCTCGACCGCGGCGCGCAGCGTCTCGACCGCCGCATCCAGACGCGCGCGATCCTGTCCCTGCAATTGGTCGGCATTGGGCGTGATGAACGTCTCGATCAGCGCCAGGACGCCTTTGTTCTGCGCCGCGACCGTGTGCGCGTGGGTCGGCGGCACCCGCGCCGGATCCAGGTTCTCGCGCGCCTGGGCGAGGATCGCCGGGATCTTCTCCATGCGCTGCGTCGCCGACTTCAGGCGCTCGGGCATCGGCGCGAACTCGCGTGCCATCAATCCGTAGATCGCGCCACCGGCCAGTCCGCTGTAGGTCTGCGGATCCCAGGCCCAGCTCTGCATGACCTCGGTGTCCCAGATGCCGTATTCGAGCTGGTTGCGCAGGATCAGCGCGTCCACGTGGTTCTCGCGCGAGAGCTTGTCGACGTCGATCGCGCCGAGCTCGGCCAGGTAGCGGCGATTGAAGTCCAGGGCCGCTTGCCGACCCGCCGCCGACAGATCGTCGACCTCGGCATCGAAACGGTGGTCGCCGATCTGCGTGGCCGACACCGGCGACAGCGCCATCACCTCGTCGAGGTAGCGCTTCGACAGTTCGGCGAACGCCGCGTCGGCGGGCGAGGGCGCCGTGGCAACTGCGCCGTCCTGCGCGTTGGCGGGGGCGCTCGGCGCCTCCCGGTTGCAGCCGGCAAGGGCGGCGGTGAGCACGGCAACGGCGAGCAGGGAACGACGCATGCGGCAACTTCCAGGCATGGAGACAGCGCGCAAGCATAGAGGCGCCGCCACCGCGCCGCATGTGCCGATCGTGTCGTCTCGGCGCACTGCCCCAAAACCGGGGTCAGAGTGCATTTTTCGCAAGTCGCGCGGCCTTGTGTGAGTCACGTGGCAAGAAATGCACTCTGACCCCGGTTTTGGGGTTGATTTGACGCGTCAGCGCTGCGCGCAGAAGAATCGGGGGCTGTGCGGCCATCGCCGCGGGGGAGAGTGCAATGCGGCGTCGTGACTTCATGGCCCTGGGCGGGATCGGGCTGGGCGGCCTGCTGTTGCCCGGCGGCATCGGCCGGGCGATCGCGGCCGAGGAACTGACGCACGCGCTCGATCCGGCCTTCAAGAAGCGGCTTGCCGATGTCGCCTTGCAGGCCGCGCGCGATGGCGGCGCCGGCTACTGCGACGTGCGCATCGGTCGCTACCTGCGCCAGTACGTGATGACCCGCGAGGCGCGGGTGGAAAACGTGGTCAACGAGGAGTCGATCGGCGCGGGTATCCGCGTGCTTGCCGACGGCGCCTGGGGGTTCGCGGCGACCAATGCCCTTGACCCCGACAGTATTTCCGCGGCCGCGCGCCAGGCGGTGGCGATCGCCAAGGCCAATGCCCGCATCCAGACGACGCCGGTGCAGCTGGCACCGGTTGCGGGCGTAGGCGAGGTCACCTGGCGCACGCCGATCGCCCGCAACGGCATGGCCGTGCCGGTCGAGGACAAGGTCGCGCTGCTGCTCGACGTCAATGCCGCCGCGATCGCCGCCGGTGCCGACTTCGTCGGCTCGCGGCTGTTCCTGGTCAACGAGCAGAAGTACTTCGCCAGCACCGATGGGTCATACATCGACCAGGACGTGCACCGGATCTGGGCACCGTTCACGGTGACCGCGATCGACAAGGCCAGCGGCAAGTTCCGCACCCGTGACGGCCTGTCGGCGCCGATGGGGCTGGGCTACGAATACCTCACGCCGGACCCGGCGCAGCGCTTCGACCTGCCGGGCGGCGTGGTCGCCTACGGCCGCGCCTACGACATGCGCGAAGACGCGGTCGCCGCCGCTCGGCAGGCCCGCGAGAAACTGCGTGCGCCCTCGGTCCAGCCCGGCCGCTACGACCTCGTGCTCGATCCGTCGAACCTGTTTCTGACCATCCACGAGAACGTCGGCCACCCGCTGGAGCTCGACCGCGTGCTCGGCTACGAGGCCAACTACGCCGGCACCAGCTTCGCCACGCTCGACAAGCGCGATGCGGGCTACCGCTGGGGCAGCGAGATCGTGAACTTCGTCGCCGACAAGACCCAGCCCGGGAGCCTGGCCGCGGTCGGCTACGACGACGAAGGCGTGCGCTGCAAGCAATGGGACCTGGTCAAGGACGGCATCCTGGTCGACTACCAAGCCACACGCGACCAGGCGCATCTGTTGGGCAAGACCGAATCCGATGGCTGCAGCTATGCCGATGCCTGGTCGAGCGTGCAGTTCCAGCGCATGCCCAACGTCTCACTGTCGCCGGGCAGGTCGCCGCTGACAGTGCGCGAGATGATCGCCGGCGTCGAGCGTGGCCTCTACATCCACGGGCGCGGCTCATACTCGATCGACCAGCAGCGCTACAACGCCCAGTTCGGCGGCCAGCTGTATTACGAGATCCGCAATGGCGAGATCGTCGGCATGGTCGAGGACGCCGCCTACCAGATCCGCACGCCGGAGTTCTGGAACGCCTGCAGCGCGATCTGCGATGCACGCGACTATCGCCTGGGCGGGTCGTTCTTCGACGGCAAGGGCCAGCCCGGCCAGGTCTCGGCGGTGTCGCACGGTTCGGCGACTGCGCGCTTCGACGGCATCAACGTGATCAACACCGCACGCTCGCTGTAGCGGCGAGCGGGGGCGTCGGGGCGATGCGGGGTCTGCATCGCCCGACGCCGGGCCGCTACAGCGACTGGCAGATCGCGAGCGCGGCCGCGCCGAACGACGGCGGCGGCTGCCCGGCCATCGCGTGCGCAAGCGTCTCGACATGACGGACGCGGTCGGCACCGGCGGGGTGGTCGCCGCTGGCGTGTTCGTCGAAGATCCCGTTCTGTTGCCAGGCCCGTACGCTGGTCAGGACCTCGGGCCAGCCGTGTCCGATCCGCGTCAGCAGGTAGGCGGAAGCGAGATCGGCGATGACCTCGGTGGCCGGCCCGCTGATCCCGTGCAGGCCGATGTCGGCGAGGATCCGTTCGCTCATGCCGTGTCCGGCTTCGTGGGCGAGTGCGAACTTGATCGCGACGTCGTCGTCCAGGCCGAGCAGGCCCTGGCTGGCCTCGATGCCGTAGCCGCCGGGCGCCGGCGCCAGGTTGCCATTGGGCTGGGCGCCCGGCACTTCGATCACGATCGGCACCATCGCCTCGCCGAACACGGTCGGCCGGTCGCCGCCGTAGAACAGCTCGGCGCTCGCGTCGAGCAGGGCGGCGACGGCCGCGCTCGCTTGGGTCGGGGTCAGTGGCATTGCGGTGTCTCCTGATGTCGATGCACCCGGTCGCGGATGCGGGCGTGCAGGGTCGCCGTGGCTGCCCGCCGCGGGCATCGGTCGTGTGCTGGGTTCGGCCTGCGTGACCACCGAGTCGCCGGCACGCCGGATCCGAATCCGCTGGCGGGTCTGTGCCATTCGTCACTGGACGCGGCCGGCGTGGCATGTCATCAATCCGGACGGCGCGTAGGGGACGCGTCGCCATCTCATCGCCAACGTCCGCACCCGCCGCGGACCCTCGCTTTTCGGGAGAGCTGCTGTGCATAGACGCGATTTCCTCGCCCTCGCTGGTGTCGGCGCGGGCGGCTTGTTGCTGCCCGCCGTCTTCGGCAAGGTGATTGCCGCCGAGCAATTGCTGTCCGCGCTCGATGTGGGCGTCAAGAAGCGGTTGGCCGATGCCGGCCTGAATGCAGCGACCGCCGCGGGCGCAAGCTACTGCGACGTGCGTGTGGGCCGTTACCTGCGCCAGTTCGTGATGACCCGCGAGGACAAGGTCCAGAACGTGGTCAGCACCGAGTCGACCGGCGTGGGCGTGCGCGTCGTCGCCGGCGGGGCCTGGGGCTTCGCCGCGACCAACACGCTGACCGAGCAGGGTGTGGCCGAGGCCGCGCACCAGGCCGTCGCGATCGCGCTGGCCAACGCCAAGGTGCAGACCGCGCCAGTGCAGCTGGCGCCGGTCAAGGGCGTGGGCGAGGTCGCCTGGCGCACCCCGATCGCCCGCAACGGCATGGAGGTGCCGGTCAAGGACAAGGTGGACCTGCTGCTGGGCGTCAACGCCGCGGCGCTGTCGGCCGGCGCGAGCTTCGTGAATTCCACGCTGTTCCTGGTCAACGAGCAGAAGTACTTCGCCAGCACCGATGGCTCGTACATCGACCAGGACGTGCACCGGATCTGGGCGCCGATGACGGTGACCGCGATCGACAAGGCCAGCGGCAAGTTCCGCACCCGCGAGGGCCTGTCGGCGCCGATGGGCATGGGCTTCGAGTACCTCGACGGGGCCGCCGCAGGCAAGATCGTCTCGCCCAATGGCGTGGTCAATTACAGCACCTCCTACGACATGCGCGAGGATGCGATCGCTGCGGCGCGCCAGGCGCAGGAGAAGCTGCGTGCGCCATCGGTCAAGCCTGGTCGCTACGACCTCGTGCTCGACCCCTCGCACACCTGGCTGACCATCCACGAGTCGATCGGCCACCCGCTCGAGCTCGACCGCGTGCTCGGCTACGAGGCCAACTACGCCGGCACCAGCTTCGCCACGCTCGACAAGCGCGAGCAGCGCTTCCAGTACGGCAGCGACCAGGTGACCGTGTTCGCCGACAAGACCCAGCCCGGGAGCCTGGGCGCGGTGGCCTACGACGACGAAGGCGTGGCGACCAAGCGCTGGAACCTGATCGACGCCGGCAAGTTGGTCGATTACCAGGCCACGCGCGACCAGGCGCACATCCTGGGCAAGACCGAGTCCGACGGCTGCAGCTACGCCGACGCCTGGTCGAGCGTGCAGTTCCAGCGCATGCCCAACGTCTCGCTGGCCGCCGGCCGCACGCCGCTGAGCGTGGAGCAGATGATCGGCGACGTGGAGAACGGCATCTACATTGTCGGCGATGGGTCGTTCTCGATCGACCAGCAGCGCTACAACGCCCAGTTCGGCGGCCAGCTGTTCTACGAGATCCGCAACGGCAAGATTGCCGGCATGATCGAGGACGTCGCCTACCAGATCCGCACGCCGGAGTTCTGGAACGCCTGCGTCGCGGTCTGCGACGAGCGCGATTACCGCCTCGGCGGCTCGTTCTTCGACGGCAAGGGCCAGCCCAGCCAGGTCTCGGCGGTCTCGCACGGCTCGGCGACCGCACGCTTCAACGGCATCAACGTCATCAACACCGCGCGTTCGCTCGGCTAAGGAGTCCCGACCATGACCATCTTCACCGAAGCCCAGGCCCGCGAACTGCTCGAGAAGACCGTCGCGTTGTCGACCGCCGACGAGTGCACCGCCACACTGTCGGGCTCGATCGACGGCAACATCCGTTTCGCGCTCAACAACGTGTCCACCAGCGGCATCGTCAGCAATGCCGAACTCAGCGTGCAGGTCGCCTTCGGCAAGCGCGTGGGTACGGCCAGCATCAACGCCTTCGACGAGGCCTCGCTGCGCAATGTGGTCAAGCGCGCCGAAGACCTCGCCCGCCTGGCGCCCGAGAACCCCGAGTTCCTGCCGGCGATCGGCAAGCAGGACTATCGCGCCAGTCCGACATTCAGCGAATCCACCGCGGCGATCACCCCGGAGTTCCGCGCGCAGGTCGCAGCCGATTCGATCGCCCCGTGCCGGGCCGAGAAGCTGATCGCCGCCGGCTTCCTCGACGATGGTCGCAGCTTCGTCGCGTTCGCCAACAGCAATGGCAACTTCGGCTACCAGCAGGCGACCAACTTCAACTACACCTGCACCGTGCGCACCGAGGACGGCCGCGGGTCGGGCTGGGTGGGGCGCAACCTCAAGGACGCCAGCGCATTCGACGCCGGCCGCGATGTGCGGGTCGCGATGCGCAAGGCCAGCGAGTCGGCGCAGGCCCAGGCGCTGGAGCCGGGCAAGTACACCGTGATCCTGGAGCCGGCCGCGGCGGCCGGGCTGATCTCGTTCATGATGCGCTACTTCGATGCGCGTACCGCCGACGAGGGCCGCAGTTTCCTGTCCAAGCGTGGCGGCGGCAACAAGCTCGGCGAACAGGTCTACGACCCGCGCGTCAACATCGTCGCCGACCCGTGGCACCCGGAAGCGCCGGTGCTGCCGTGGGACGGCGACGGGCTGCCGCGCGAGAAGATGGCGATCATCGAAAACGGCAAGGTCGCCAATCTCGACTATTCGCGGTTCTGGGCGCAGCAGCAGGGCAAGCGCGCGGTCGGCCGGCCGGGCAACCTGTTGATGGCGGGCGGCGACAAATCGACCGCCGACCTGATTGCAGGCACCGATCGCGGCATCCTGGTCACGCGTACCTGGTACATCCGCATGGTCGACCCGCAGACCGTGCTGCTGACCGGGCTGACCCGCGACGGCACCTTCTACATCGAGAACGGCGAGATCAAGTACCCGCTGAAGAACTTCCGCTTCAACGAATCGCCGGTGATCATGCTCAACAACATCGACGAACTCGGTCGGCCAGTGCGCGTGGGCGGCGACGAGTCGTCGATGGTGATGATGCTGCCGCCGATGCGGCTGCGCGACTTCACGTTCACTTCGCTGTCGGATGCGGTCTGAGGCGTCCGCATCGCGGGTGATGCCGGTGCCCGGGCGGCGGCGGCCGCCTGGGCATGACCTGCCGCAGGCGCGACCCCGCCCGAGCTGGGGCGGGGCGGGGCGATGAATCGGCGTCACGCGTTGCAGTGGGTGCTGGGTGCGGCGGCCGGGCTGGCCCTGCCGCCGGTGCTGGCGCAGTCGGCGCGCTACGATTTCTGGTTCACCCGGCTGCGCTACGAGTCGGGCGACTGGGACGTCGATGCGCGGATGCCGTCCAATGTGATCACCTCGCTGATCGACTACACCGACCTGCGTGTCGATCCGACCGAGCATGTGGTCGCGCTGTCGGACGCGAAGATGCTCGCCGCGCCGTTCTGCTATCTCGCCGGCCATCGCTTGGTCGAGTTCAGCCCAGCCGAGCGGCGCAACTTCGAGCGCTACGTGCGCGGCGGCGGTTTCGTGTTCGTCGATGACTGCAACCACGACATCGACGGCCTGTTCGCCAAGTCGTTCGAGGCGCAGATGGCCGCGATCTTCGGCGCGTCGGCGATGCGCAAGCTGCCGAATTCGCATGCGCTCTACCACAGCTTCTTCCGCTTCCCCGAGGGTCCGCCGGCGACCGGCTTCGAGCTCAATGGCTGGGGTGACGACCTGGTGCACGACTACCTCAAGGGCATCGAGATCGATGGCCGGCTGGCGGTGCTCTACAGCAACAAGGATTACGGCTGCGAATGGGACTACGACTGGCGCAACAAGCGCTTCCTGGCGCAGGACAACACCAAGTTCGCGGTCAATATCGTGATGTACGCACTGACCGCATGACTTCCGCTTTCGCAGGACCCGCCGCATGACCGCGACCACCCCCACCGAAGCCGACCTGCAGGCGCGCCTGGCGCAGCTTGATGCGCTGCGCGATGCGATCGCGCGCGCCGTCGTCGGCCAGACCGATGTCGTCGAACAACTGCTGGTCGCGCTGCTCGCCGGCGGGCACGTGCTGCTCGAAGGCGTGCCGGGGCTGGGCAAGACGCTGCTGGTACGCACGCTCGGCCGGGCGCTCGACCTCGACTTCCGGCGCGTGCAGTTCACGCCCGACCTGATGCCCAGCGACCTGCTGGGGACCGAATTGCTCGAGGAGGACCATGGCACCGGGCGGCGGCATTTCCGTTTTCAGGAAGGGCCGGTGTTCACCCAGCTGCTGCTGGCCGACGAACTCAATCGCACACCGCCCAAGACCCAGGCCGCGCTGCTCGAGGCGATGGCCGAGCGCACCGTCAGCCATGCCGGCGTGACCCGCGCGCTGCCGCAGCTGTTCTTCGTGCTGGCCACGCAGAATCCGATCGAGCAGGCCGGCACCTATCCGCTGCCCGAGGCGCAGCTCGACCGCTTCCTGCTGCATGTCGCACTGGGCTATCCCGATGCCGATGAGGAGCAGGCGATCCTCGCGCGCACGACCGGCGCTGCCGAGGCCGAGGTGCCGCAGGTCATGGACGCCGCCGCGGTGCTGACGCTGCAGGCGCTGGTGCGCCAGGTGCACCTGGGCGAAGACCTGCTGGCCTGGATCGCCGCGCTGGTGCGCGCGACCCGACCGGGCGACGGGGCGCCGCAGATCGTGCGCGAGTACGTGCGTTGGGGCGCCGGGCCGCGTGCCGGGCAGTCGCTGGTGCTGGCCGCCAAGGCGCGCGCGCTGCTGCGCGGCCGGCTTGCGGCGACGCGCGAGGATGTGGCGGCGTTGATCGCGCCGGTGTTGCGTCACCGGCTGGTGCTGTCGTTCGCGGCCGAGGCTGGGCAGATCGACGCCGATGCGGTGGTCGCCGGGCTGCTGCGCGCGCTGCCCGCACCGGACCGCTGAGCGCAGCGTGGTGGCCGCGAGCCCGGCACCGCCGATGTCGCCGGACGGTCCGCCGTCCGGTGATGGGCTGACGCCTGCGCTGCGGGCCTGCCTGGCGACGCTGCGGCTGCGCCCGCGCTACGCGCGGGGGCGCGACGGTCCGGGCCAACACGCCAGCCGCAATCGCGGCGCGGGCCTGGAGTTTGCCCAGTACCGCGCCTATGAGCCGGGCGACGAGCCACGGCAGATCGACTGGAAGCTCTACGCACGCAGCGATCGCTTTTTCGTGCGCGAGTCCGAGCGCGAGAGCCCGATCCGGGCCTGGGTGCTGCTCGACACCACCGCGTCGATGGCCCAGGCCGACGACGCCGCGCCGCAGCGCACACGCCTGGACGTCGCGCGCTTGCTGGCGGCCTGCGTGGTGGAGATCGCGCACCGCCAGGGCGATGCCTGCGGGTTGGCGACCTGCGGCGGCACCGGCCTGACGCTGATTGCGCCCGGGACCGGTCCACGACAGCGCGACCGGCTGCGCCACGCGTTGGCGCAGGCGAGGGCCGTCGGTGACTGGCCCGATGCCGCGACGCTCGTGCCGGCCTGGGGCCGCATCGCGCGCGGCGACCTGGTCGTCGCGATCGGCGACTGGTTCGACACGGCCGCGGTCGAGGACCTGCTGCAACTCGCGCGCGCCGGGCGCGAGGTCGTCGCGCTGCAGGTGCTGACCGCCGACGAGCGCGACTTTCCGTTTCGCGATGGGCGCCGGTTCCTTGATCCGGAGACCGGCGAGGCGCTGCTCGGCGACGGGCCGGCACTGCGCGCCGACTACCTCGCGCGCTTCGCTGCGGCGCAACGCGCACTGGCGGCGCGGCTGGCCGCGGACGGCATCGCATTCGCGAGCCACGTCGTCGACACGCCGCCCGAAGGCGTGCTGCGCGCGCTGTTCGGCGATCGCCCGCGATGAGTCTCGGCCTGCTTGCGCCGACCGCGCTCGCGATGCTGGCGACGCTGTTGCTGCCGCTGCTGTTGCACCTGGCGCGTCGTGACGCCACGCGGCCGACGCCGTTCGCGGCCTTGCGCTGGCTGCGGGAGCGACCGAAGCCGCATCGGCGCCTGCGTTTCGATGACTGGCCGCTGCTGTTGGCCCGCCTGCTGCTGCTGGCCGTGTTCGCGCTGTGGCTGGCGTGGCCGGTGTTGCACGGCGGCGCGGCCCCGGCGCGCTGGACGGTCGTGGTGCCGGGCGCGGCGGCTGATGCGCTGCCGCCAGCCGATCCCGATGCGCCGTTGCGTTGGCTGGCGCCGGGCTTCCCCGAAGCGAGCGGCACCATCGCACCGACCGGTGCGGTGCCGGTCGCCAGCTTGCTGCGCGAACTGGACGCGATGCTGCCCAGCGGCACCGCGCTGACCGTGGTCGTGCCCGAGACCGTCGACGGCGCCGATGGCGGACGGGTGACCTTGTCGCGCACCGTGGACTGGCAGGTCGTGCCGGTGGCGTCATCGCCGGGCATGACTTCCGATACGTCCTGGCCGCAGCTCGATGTGTTCGGCATCGCCGATGACGATCCGGCGCTGCGTATCCTGGCCGCAGTCGCCCGCGCCTGGCGTCCCGACGATGCCGATGCGCTGCGACGCGTAACGTCCGGCGAGACGCCGCGCGCGGAAGCCGCGCTCGCCTGGTGGAGCGCCAGCGCACCGCCGCCCGCGCTGCTCGAGGCCACGGCCGGCCGCACCTGGCTGCTGGGCCCGGCGGCGCCGCTGCCCGAGGGCACGGACTGGCAGCCGAGTGCCGAAGACGCGGCCTTCGAACGCGCGGCCTGCGGCGCGTCGACCTGCGTGCGCTGGCGCGGCGCGTTCGATCCGGCGCGCGACCCGGAACTGCTCGATCCGGGCTTTCCCGCACGGTTGCACGATCGTCTGAGACCGGGGCCGATGCCGGCGCGCATCGCCGCGGCGGACCTGGCGCCCGCCAGCGGGCTGACGGCGTATCCGCCGGTGCCGCGCGACCTGCGGCCGTGGTGGGCGCTGCTGGTGGCGCTGGCGTTCGCGCTCGAGCGCTGGTTGGCTGCCGCCGCGCGTCGGAGTACGGCCGCATGAGCGTCGTGTCCGCACTGCTGCGCGTGCGCGCCGCGGCGCGTCGGCGTGCGGTCATCGCTGTCGTGCTGGTGGCCGCGCCCTTGGTGGTTGGTCTGGCCGCGCTCGCCTGGCGGATGGCTGACGGACCGGCGGCGGTCGTGGCAGCGTTGTTGGTCGGCGCGCTCGCCGCGGTCATCGCCGCACGCCGGGTCCGCCGTACCGACCGCCGCTGGCTCGTGCGCCGGCTCGATGCCGACCGCCGCGACATGGAGGACAGCGCCGCACTGCTGTTTGCCGATCCCGCCGCGCTTGCGCCACTGGCGCAACTGCAACGTGCGCGGCTGGAGGCCCGACTCGCCGCGCAGCCTTGGCACCCGCCGCCGGCGCCCTGGCCGTGGCGCGCGGTGCTCTTGGCGTGGTCGGTGGGTGCGCTGCTGACCGTCGCCGTGCTGGCATGGCCGACGCGGGCCCCCCCTGGGACGAGCGACAGCGTGTCCACGCGGGCCGGAGCCGCTGGCGCGCCGGTGGTGCGATCGCAGGCGCTGCGCATCGACGCGCCGGCCTACACGGGCCTGGCACCGCGGACCCAGGCCGAGCTCGACGCGCAGGCCACGACCGGCGCGACCTTGCGCTGGACACTGCGCTTTTCGCCGCAGCCCCAGCGTGTGGCCCTGCAGTTCCACGACGGCCGCGAATTGGCGTTCGTGCGCCAGGGCGAGGATTGGACGGCCACGCTGCGGCTCGATCACTCGGCGCTGTACCGCATCGCGGTCGATGGCGACACCGACGGCGTTCTCGCGCGTGCGCAGCCCTGGCGGCTCGAGGCCGTGCCCGACCGCCCGCCTGAGGTGCGCGTGCGTGCGCCCGAGACCACGCTGTCGACGTATACCCGCGGACAACGCGCCTGGGTGCTGGCGTTCGAGGCGACCGATGATTTCGGCGTCGCGGCGGACGCGCGCCTGCGCATCACCGTGACCCGCGGCAGCGGCGAGGCGATCACGTTCGAGGATCACACGCGGACGCTGCGCGGCAGCGGCGATGCGCGCGCGCGCGCATTTGCGGCGACGCTCGACCCGATCGCGCTGGGCCTGGAGGAGGGCGGCGATCTGGTCGCCCAACTGGAGGTCCGCGACCACCGCGTGCCGGCCCCGCAGGTCGCCCGCAGCGCCAGCCTGATCCTGCGCTGGCTGCCGCCAATACCGCCCGATGCCGACGGACTCGAGGGCCTGGCGCGCGACGTGCTTCCGGCGTACTTCCGCAGTCAGCGCCAGATCATCCTCGATGCCGAAGCGCTGATCGCCGAGCAGCCGCGACTGGCGCGCGAGACGTTCGAGACGCGCTCCGACACGCTGGGTGTCGATCAGCGCTTGCTGCGGCTGCGCTACGGGCAGTTCCTGGGCGAGGAATCGGAGGGCCATGCGCGGCCGCCGCCGACTGCCGATGCCGACGACACGCTGCCCGCGCCCCCGCGCAAGCCATTGCCGATCGACGACTTCGGCCAGGGCGATCCGCCTGCCGATGACGTGTCGGCGCAGGCGCCACAGGGGCACGACGCGGCGCACGATGATCACGACCACGACCACGACCACGACCACGACCACGACCACGACCACGACCACGACCACGCGCCGCGCGACGCGACGACGTTCGGCCGCGCCGACGACGTGCTCGAGACCTTCGGCCACACCCACGACCTGCCGGAAGCGGCGACCCTGCTGGACCCGAAGACGCGCGAATTGCTGCGCGGCGCACTGCGCGAGATGTGGCAATCCGAGCTACACCTGCGCCAGGCCGCGCCGCGCGAGGCGCTGGCACCTGCGAACCGCGCGCTGGTGCTGATCAAGGAAGTCCAGCAGGCCGACCGCATCTATCTGGCGCGGGTGGGCACGGCGCTGCCGCCGGTCGATTTCGCCCGGCGGCTGGGGGGCGACCGCGACGGCATCGCGCCCCGCGCGGTGCCAGGTCCGGCGACGGTCGCGCTCGACGCCCCGACGGCGGCCTGGCAGGCGCTGGCCTGGAACGAGGCCTTCGATCCGGCGGCGCTCGTCGCCTGGGCACAGACGCAGCCGCGTGCGCTCGACGATCCGCTTGCGTTGCTGGCCGCGATCGACACGCTGCAGCGCGATCCTGCCTGTACCGCGTGCCGGCAGGCCCTGCGCGGGCAGCTGTGGCATGTCTTGCAGCGTCCGCTGCCCGCACCGCCGCGTCGCGCTGCGATCGACGCGATGGGCACACGCTACCTCGACGCGTTGCGGGAGGATGCCCGATGACGCCCGAGCGCTGGTTGCTCCCGCTGCTCTGTGCCGCCGCCGCGCTGTCGATCCAGCGACTGGCGATCGCGCACCTGCGCGCGCCGCGCGAGGCCCGGCCCGCCGCTTGGCGCACCTGCGCGCTCGCCACGCTGACAGCGGTCTCGGCGGGATTGTTGGCGCTCACGTTGCAGCCGCCACCGGTACCGGCCGCAGGCGGCGCGCTGGTGGTACTGACCGCGAGTTGGGACGACCTGCCGCTGCCCGCGTCGCAACCGGTCATTGCATTGCCCGAGGCCGGCGAAGGCCCGTCCGGGGCGCTGCGGATGCCCGATCTGGCGACCGCATTGCGGCGTCACCCCGAGGTGCAGGCGCTGACGATCGTCGGCGCCGGGCTGACGGCGCGCGACCGCGACGCGGTCGGCGATCGCGCATTGGCGTTCGTGCCGGCGGCACTGCCTGACGGCATCGTCGCCCTCGAGGTGCCGCGCGGCGTCGCGCCGGGTGCGCGCTTCGAGGTGCGTGGCCGTGTCGCCGGTCTCGATGGCGCGCAGGTCGCATTGGTCGACCCGGCCGGCCGCATCGTCGATACCTCGGCCCTGGACGAGGCAGATGGGTTCCGCCTGGCCGGTACCGCGCGCGGTGTCGGCGCGGACCTGTTCGTCGTGCGCGTGCGCGATGCCGACGACGCCGAGCGATCCCGGGTCGAGGTGCCGGTGGTGGTGGTCGAGGACGCGGCGCCGGTGCGCGTGCTGCTGCTCGCCGGTGCGCCGAATCCGGACCTGCGCGCGCTGCGACGTTGGGCCGAGGACACGGGCCTGCGCTTGCGCTGGCGGGTGGCCCTGGGCGGCGGCACCGGTGTCGGCGACGCGCCGGCGCTCGATGCGGCCAGCTTGGCCGAACAGGATCTGGTGCTGCTCGAAGCGCGGGCATTCGACGGCTTGAGCGCGGGCGCGCGGGCCGCGCTGCGCAGCGCGGTGGCGAATGGCCTTGGCGTGCTGGTACATGCACCGCAGCCACCGTCGAGGGCGTTGCGCGACTGGCTGCGCGGTACCGGCCTGGCGATCGACGCGGGGCCGGCCCGCACCTGGCGTCCCGACCCGGGTCCGACCGATGCGGCGCGGTTGCGCGCGTGGACCGGCCCCGGCAGCGACGATGCGCCATTCGATCCGCTGCTGGCGGGCGAGGCGCCACCGGCGCTCGCCTACCGGCCTTTGGCCGGAGGACTGCCGGGCAGCGAGGACAGCCCGCCGGACATGATGCGCTGGCAGGCCTGGGGCCGCGGCCGCATCGGTCTGGTGACGCTGGCCGACAGTTGGCGCCTGCCGTTGGCCGGCCGCGCCGACCTGCACGCGGCGCTGTGGAGCGGCTGGGCCGGCACGCTGGCACGTGTTGGCGACCAGGCCGCAGTGGCGGTCGAGCGGCCGGCCTGGGCTGGCGAACGTGTCGTTTTGTGCGGACTCGCTCCAAACGCGCAGGCGATCGCCCCGGACGGGCGTGCGATCTCGCTGTTGGGCGATCCGGCGGCGCGTGACTGCGCCGGCCTGTGGCCGCGCGCCGCCGGCTGGTATCGGATCGTCGATGCCGATCGGCACTGGCCACTGCGCGTGCGCGCCAGCGACGAGGCCTCGGGCCTGTGGGCCGCGCAGCAGCGTGCCCGCACACAGGCGCTGGTGCGCGCGCCCGCGGGCGACCCTGCACCGCAGGCGCAGGCCACCGCGCCCGGTTCGAGCTGGCCCTGGGCGCTGGCCTGGCTGTTGGCGACCGCGGCGCTCTGGGCGCTCGGCCGTGCACGGCTGGGGCGCGTACAGCTGACCCCGCCAGGATCGCCTAATCTTTCGGCCTGACGACGGAGGAACGGCGATGACGTATCGCGGACGCTGCCATTGCGGCAGTCTGGCCTTCGAACTGGACAGCGAGATCGCTGAGGTCTACGACTGCAATTGCTCGATGTGCCGACGGCGCGGCGGTCTGCTGGCGTTCGCGCCCGCCGAGGCATTACGGGAGACCGGGACCGGCAGCGCGGGCACGTATCGCTTCAATACGCACCGGATCGACCATCATTTCTGCACGGTCTGCGGCATCGCGCCCTACAGTCGCGGCATCGCTCCCGATGGGGCGCCGATGACCTGCGTCAACGTGCGCTGCATCGACGGATTGGACCTGGCATCACTGAAGATCGTGCAGATCGACGGTGCTCGATTCTGATCGGATACGGCTTGGCTGTGCGGCGATCGCTGCGGACGGGATAGCCAGCCGAGCGGACAGCCTTGGCTGCGCGTTGTCGTCTCCACCTCGGCGCCGGCCGGACGGCCGGCCGGCGCGTGCGCAGCGACGATGTTGTGGCTCAGCCTTCCTCTTCTTCCTCGAACTCCACCAGGGCATCGAGATCGAACGCCATCGCTTCGACCGCCTCGCGCACCTTGCGCGCAGTCGCGGCGTTGCCGGCCTCGACCTCGATTTCGTGCATCTGCGGGCCGTTGACGTCGCTCAGGCCGGCGGAACTGGAGTCGGCGTCGTCCATGTGCGGCATCAGGTCGTCGATCTCTTCGACATGCTCGATGCCATCGATGCTCTGCAGAAGGTTGATGACCGTGCGGGCGGTGTCGTCGCTGCCGGTCAGGCGGATGCGGAGCATGGGCATGGCGGTTCCTCTTCGTGTTCGGTCGGGCGGGAACCGTGAGGCTGGGAGAGCCGGGGGCAAGCCTGCGTGACGAGCGCGCCACGATCGCGTTGCACGCACCGGGCGCAAGACCTAGACGCGCAGCCAACGCATCGAAAGCGCGACACCGATCATCGCTGCGGCGACGCCGAGGAACGCGACGACCAGTCCGGTCGCCTGCGCGGCGAATCCGATCAACGCCGGACCTGCGAGCACGCCGGCATAGCCGATCGTGCTGATCGCAGGGATCGCCTGCGCTTCGGGCATGGTCGTCTGCCGTCCGGCCATCGAGAACATCACCGGCACCACATTGGCGCAGCCCGCGCCCACCAGCGCATAGCCGGCCAGCGCGATCGCCCCGCTGGGCACCAGTGTGGCAATGCCCAGGCCCACGCAGGCGCATAGCGCACCGAGCACGACCGCGCGGCGATCGCCCAGGCGGCGGACGAGGCCGTCGCCGCACAGCCGCGCGACCGTCATCGCCAGTGAGAACACGACAAAGCCCAAGCCTGCGCGGTCGGCGTCCACGCCGCGGACCTCGTGCAGGAACACCGCGCTCCAGTCGAGCATCGAGCCTTCGACCAGGAACGCGGCGAAGCACAGCACGCCGATGCACGCGACCACGCCGCGCGGCCAGGCGAAGGCGGCGGTGTCGCGCGCCACGCGTTCGCTGCGCCAGTGCCGTGCCGACGGCACGTACAGCGCCAGCACGATCAACGCGACCAGTCCGGTCGCCAGCCACTGCGCCAGGCCCGCGCTCAGCAATGCGGTCGTGCCGGCGGCGCCGACGAAACCGCCGACGCTGTAGAACGCATGGAAGCCGGACATCATCGGGCGTGCACTGTCGCGTTCGACCGCCACTGCCTGCAGGTTCATCGCGCAGTCCATCGCGCCGATACCGGCGCCGAACGCCGCCAGCGCAGCCGCCAGCAGCCAGGGCGTTGCGGCCATCGCGAGCATCGGCAACGTGATGCAGATCAGCAGCAGCGCGGCCACCATGACGCGCTTGCAGCCTTGGCGTGCGGCGAGCGCACCGGCGGCCGGCATCGCCAGCAGCGAGCCGGTGCCCAGGCACAGCAGCACCAGACCGAGCGATGCCTCGTCGAGCCCGGTCCGGGCCTTGGCGAACGGCACGATCGGCGCCCAGGCGGCGATCGCGAACCCGGGAATGAAGAACGCGGCGCGCGTTGCATGTTGCTGCGCGCGGGGGGAAGAGGTGGGGACGGGCATGGCGGACGACGTGGGAGGAGGACGGGGAAGGCCGGTGGCGCTCAGGGCGGGGCCGCGACGTGCACCGCGATACCGCGTGCAACGAAGCGTGCCCGTTGTGCAGGCGGCGCATCGTGTTCGACAACGAGTGTGGCGATGGCTTCGAGGGCCGCGACGCGGTGCGCGGCCTGCGTGCCGAGCTTGGCGTTGGTCGCCACGACGACGGCCTCGCCGCTGGCCTCGATCATCAGGCGCTTGAAGCGGGCCTGCTCGCCGTCGACGCTCCACAGGCCGTGGTCGGCATCGATCGCGCAGGCACCGGGAAAGCACAGGTCGGCGCGCAGGTCGCGCAGCTGTGCCATGGCCTGCGCACCGAGCGCCGCGCCGCTGCGCGGGTCGATCCGACCGCCGATCAGCAGGACCTCGAAGCCGTCGCGGGCCATCAGCGTCTGGGCGATGTCGGGGGCGTTGGTCGCGACGGTCAGCGCCTGGCGTTCGGGCAAGGCGGCGGCGATCGCGCTATTCGTGGACCCGGCGTCGA
Source organism: Luteimonas sp. TWI662 (assembly GCF_039673825.1). Classification (NCBI taxonomy): domain Bacteria; kingdom Pseudomonadati; phylum Pseudomonadota; class Gammaproteobacteria; order Lysobacterales; family Lysobacteraceae; genus Luteimonas; species Luteimonas sp. TWI662. The sequence goes on from NZ_JBDJMI010000020.1 coordinate 18,340, forward strand.
GCAGCAGCATCTGGCCGGGGCGGATCCGGGCGGCCGCTACGGCGGCGATCGCAAGCGCGCGCTTGCCTGCTACGTGCTCGTGGTGGCGTCGCGCCAGTGGCGGGAAGTCGGGCGTGGGGGGCAGCGCGCCGCCGTAGACGCGACGGCACAGACCGCGCGCGGCCAGTTCGCGCAGGTCGCGCCGAATCGAATCCTCAGACACGCCGAACTCTGCTGCCAGTTCGGTCGCCACGACCCGGCCCTCGGCCGCGAGGCGGCGCAGGATCGTCTGCTGGCGCTCCTGCGGCAACGCATCGCCGGACGCGGTCATCGAAAGTGACCGCCAGCGATGAGAGGGGCTGCGCGCGCGCCCTGGGCGCTCGCGTCACGCGCCAAGGGCGCGTCGCGGCGCATCGACGCGGCCAGGCAAGCGTGGTGACCCTCCAACTCCCTGCGCTGAGACATCAGGCACTCCCGTCACATGAGAGCGCGAAGTCTGGATCAGTCGGTGTAAACGTGCAACATCGTGCATTCGTATGCACGCGCTCGGCATGGGGCGGGCGGCCTCCCCACGCTGTCAACGGTCTTCGTGGTCTGCCGTCCGCGGCTCAGGGCTGCGCGACGGGTGTCCGCACCGGCACCGTGATGTTGCACAGGTCGATGTGCCCGGCCGGATGCAGGTACCAGGCGTCGCGGCGGTTGCGGCGCGATTCGACCACCGCATCGAACAGCGGCGTGTCGGTGCGCAGCACCTCGAGCGGGGTGCGCTGCGCGGGCGGCAGTTCCGAGGCCAGGCGCACCGCGCGGATCGGCGTGCGCTGCGCCGGATCGGTGTAGAAGCCCAGCGGGCCGGTGCCGCGCGGCAGCACGCTGAGCAGTTCCATGCCCTGCAGCACGCGGCCGACGACGGTGATGTTGCGGTCGAGCTGGCGCGGCGACTGGCCGGTGACGACATAGAGCTCGGTGCCGTTGCTCGAGTCGGGCGCGGTGTCGCGGCCGGCGCCGAGCGTGCCGTAGCAGTGCGCGAGCCAGGCGCGTCCCCCGCGGCTGGCCTGCGCATCGGCATCGCGCGCGGCCGGGAAGCCGGCGGTGAATCCGGTCTGCGCCGCCCAGCCGTCGCGGTCGGGCAGGGCGTGGAAGGCCACCCCCGCGGCCGGGCGGTCGAACTCTGCAGGCAACTGCGCGCGTGCGCTGCCGATCGGCTTGCCTGGGGCGCCGTCCTCGACGATGTCGCCGAACTGCACGACGAAATTGTCCTGCGCGCGGTAGAGCGTCAGCCCGTCCCAGAAGCCCTCGCGCGCGAGCGTGCGGATGTTGGCCACGTGCGCGGGCGCGAAGTCCGGCGCCAGCTCGATGATCACCCGGCCGGTCTCCAGATCGAGATACAGCGTGTTCTGCGGGTCGGGCGTGCGCCAGTCCGCGGGCGTCGAGGCGTCGAGCAGGTCCTGGGTCGAGCGCGGGTCGGCTGCGCGCGAGTTCGCGACGTCGGCCGCGGGCGTGCTGGCGCAGCCGGCGATCAGCAGCGCGAGTGCCGCAGCGCAGGCGGCGACGGGACGGCGCAGTCGGGACGGGGGCAGGCGCATGGGCGAAGTCCATTGGAGTGGAGCGCCGATTGTGGCTGACGTGGCGGCCCGCATGACTAGCGGCACATTCGCTATAGCGAAGTTCGCAATAGAGTCCCGATCGAGCACGTGGAGGGCGGGCATTGACCGGAAGCGACGAGGCGGAGGACGCGGGTCTGCGCAAGTTCCAGAAGGAGCTGAGCGCAGGCACGGTCTCGCTCGCGCTGCTGGCGGTACTGGCCGCCAGTGCGGAGCCGATGTACGGCTACCAGATCGCCAAGCGGCTCGAACGGCTCGACGGCGTACTCGCCGGCAAGCAGAGCGCGCTGTATCCGGTGCTGCGCAATCTCGGCGCTGCGGGGCTGCTCGACAGCCACGTCGCGCCCTCCGATGCCGGGCCGCCGCGTCGCTACTACCGCATCACCGAGGCAGGGCGGACGACCCTGCGCAATTGGGCCGCCGCCTGGCGCGCCACCCGCGATTCCGTCGACGCCGTCCTGGAGGGGATGATCGAATGAACACCCAAGGTCTGCCGCAAAGCATCCCCGAGTACCTGGAACACCTGCGCCGCGCGCTGGCCGGCGCCGACCCGGCGCTGGTGCAGGACGCGCTATACGACGCCGAGGAATACCTGCGCTCGGAACTGGCCGAGCATCCGGGCCGCAGCGAGGCCGAGGTGATCGCCGCGGTCGCCTCGAGCTACGGCGCGCCCGACGAGGTCGCCGACATCTACCGCGATACCGAGGTCAAGGTGCAGACCGCGCTGCGGCCGCCGGCGCCGGCGCCGCGCAGTTCACTGGTCGGCCGCTTCTTCGGGGTCGCCGGCGACCCGCGGACCTGGTCGTCGCTGTTCTACATGCTGCTGTCGCTGGCGACCGGCATCTTCTACTTCCTGTGGGTGGTGCTGGGTCTGTCGATCTCCGGCGGCCTGGTGATCGTGCTGGTTGGCATTCCGCTGCTGATCCTGTTCCTGGGCTCGGTGCGGGTGCTGTCGCTGGTCGAAGGCCGGCTGGTCGAGGTCATGCTCGGCGAGCGCATGCCGCGCCGACCGCTGTACGCGGCCCACGGCCGCAGCTGGACCAGCCGCATCGGCGAAATGTTCACCGACGCGCGGACCTGGAGCACGCTGCTGTACATGCTGCTGATGCTGCCGCTGGGCATCGTTTACTTCACGCTGGTGGTGACCCTGATCAGCGCGTCCTTGCCGCTGATCGCGGCCCCGCTGTCGCTGCTGCCCGGTTTGAACCTGAACGTCTGGATCGGGGGCATCGACGTACCGCGACAGGCCCCGTTCCTGCTGCCGCTGCTGTCGGGCATCGGCGTGCTGCTGCTGTTCGCCACCCTGCACCTGTGCCGCGGCATCGGCCGCCTGCACGGCGCGATCGCCAAGCATCTGCTGGTGCGTACCGCCCAATACTGATCCACCCCAAAACCGGGGTCAGAGTCCATTTTTCGCCGGGGTCGGAGCAGACGGCCCCGGTCGATGGATCGAAATTCGACTCTGACCCCGGTTTGGCTGGAGGTGATCGTCGTTCCGACGCGGGCCGTGCGCCCACAAAAAAACCGGGGTCAGAGTCGCTTTCCGGAGAAAAGTGGCTCTGACCCCGGGTTTCGGGGGGGGGGGGGGCGGTGGCTCAGACGCCGGAGACGCGGCGGGCGACCTGGAAGCGGGTGGCCCAGTAGCCGGAGTCGAGGTCGGAGACCATGACGTCCTTGCCGCTGCGCGGGGCGTGCACGAAACGGCCTTCGCCCAGGTAGATGCCGACGTGGTCGATGCGATTGCCGCGGCGGCCGAAGAAGACCAGGTCGCCGGCGGTCAGCGCGGTGCGGTCGATGCGTTCGCCGTTCTGGGCCATCTCGCGCGAGACGCGCGGCAGTTCGATGCCCAGCGCGGTGCGGAACACGTAACCGACCAGACCGCTGCAGTCGAACCCGCTGTCGGGGCTGGAGCCGCCCCAGCGGTAGGGGGTGCCAAGCAGGGTGAGGGCGCGCTTGAGCAGCGATTCGACCCGACCATCGGCGACTTGCACCGGCTTGTCGACATCCATCGCGATGAGCTGGTTGATATCGCTGGCCAGGAGCATCTGCGGCTGCTGCAACTGGGCGGCGGGTGTGACGATCGCCTTGGCGACCGATGTGGTTTGATCGAATTGGTCGGCCGAGTCGGCGGCCAGGCCAGGACCTGCGAAAACCGGAGCGGCGGCCAGCGCCAGGAGCAGCGTGGCGGCGGTGTTGCGGAGAAGGCTGCGGGAGGCGCCAGCGCCATTCAGAGACGCGTCTGTCGTCGTCACGTGTGCTTCACATCTTCCGGACCAGCGGGGGAAGCTACCGGGTTTGCGCGAAGGAGTTGTTAAGCGAAAGTTACTGAATGCGCGCAAGTGCCTGTTTGTGTTCGCTATTCAGTGAAGAATGCGTCGTGAACCCGTGTAGTTGCGACGCCAGTAGCTGCCGTCCAGGTGGTCCAGGCGCACCGTGCCGCCTGTGCTGGGCGCATGGACGAACCGGCCCTCGCCGACGTAGATCCCCACGTGGGACACCGTGCCGCCGCTGCCGAAAAACACCAGGTCACCGGGTGCCAGGCGCTCGGCGTCGATTTTCGGCCCTTGGTAGGCGTAGAGCTCGCGCGATGAGCGCGGCAGCCGTACGTCGAGCATGTCGCGGAACACGTAGTTCACCAGGCCGCTGCAGTCGAAGCCGCCCTCGGGCGTATTGCCGCCATACCGGTAGGGCGTACCGACCAGGCTGATCGCGCGCATCAGCACGGCGTTGGCTGCCGCCGGGTCGGTCGGCGACACCGCGTGCCAGGTGCGTTGCGGGGTCGGCGCAGAGGCGGCCGGCGCGGCGGGACGGACATCGCGTCCGCCGCAGCCGGCCAGCGCGAGCAGCGCAATTGCCGTGGCCAGCACGCACCCTCCGCGGCGTCGTGCGGTTGGCGCGAACGCGTCGGAGTCGGGATAATGCGGACTTGCCTGCATATACGTCATTCCACCTGCCAATCTCGGCATCGTGCCGCATGTGCGCCACCGTCCTCAAGCGGCCTTGCCGCCGCCCCACCAGGGATCCCCAATGAAGATCGAGAAAGACCGCGTCGTCCGTTTCCACTACAGCGTTGCGGAGGCTGGCCAGGCGCCGGTGGAGACGTCGCGCGATCGCGATCCGCTGGCGATCCTGTTCGGCCACGGCAACATCATCCCGGGCCTGGAGAAGGCGATGGAAGGCCGCGAGGCCGGCGAGAGCTTCAAGGCCGACGTCACTGCCGCCGAGGCTTATGGCGAGCGCCGCGAGGGCATGACCCAGCGCGTACCCAAGAAGCACTTCGGTGACCAGAAGCTCAGCGTCGGCCAGCAAGTGGTGCTCAACACCAGCTTCGGCCCGCGCGCGGTGACGATCGAGAAGGTCGGCATGAGCGTGGTCGACGTCGACCTGAACCATCCGATGGCCGGCAAGGACCTGGCGTTCGATATCGAGATCGTCGAAGTCCGCGAGGCCTCGCCCGAAGAAATCGAGCACGGCCACGTACACGGCGACGGCGGCCACCACCACTGATCCGCCAACGGTGCGCGACGCGGGGAGGCGTCGCGCGGCCGGGCCGGGTCCGTCGATCGGGGGACATGCGATGAGTGCGCCACGGCACGCCGTTCTGGGCCCGGTGCCCGCTATCGAGCGGATGGAGATCCTCGACGTCCTGCGCGGCGTCGCGCTGCTGGGCGTGTTCGCGATGAACATCGAAGGGTTCTCGCGGCCGATGCAGGAGATGGGTGCGGGCATCGCGCCCGAGGCCAGCGGTTTGGACTGGGCGGTCGCCTGGAGCGTCCACGTCTTCGTCGCCGGCAAGTTCTGGACGATGTTCTCGCTGCTGTTCGGCATGGGCTTTGCGCTGATGAGCGCGCGCATCGCCGCCTCGGGGCATCCGGTCGCGCCGGTGGTCCTGCGTCGCCAAGCGGTCCTGCTGGCCTTCGGCCTGCTGCATATCACGCTGATGTGGTGGGGCGACATCCTGCACAGCTATGCGATCGCCGGATTGTTGCTGCTGGCGATGCGCGAGATTGCGCCGCGCTGGCAGCTCGCCGTCGGGCTGGCGCTGTATGGCGGCGTCGGGGCGTTCTATCTGGCCAATGCCGCGCTGCTGGCGCTGGTGCCCGAATCGATGCTGGCCGATCTTGCGGGCGCGCTTGCGTCGGGGCGCGAAGCTGCCGAGCGCATCTACCCGACCGGCAGCTTCGCTGAGATCACCCAACGGCGTGTGTCCGACTATCTGCAACTGGGGCTGCAGAGTCAGCTGTTCCAGGTGCCGATGATCGCCGGCGTGTTCTTGGTCGGCAGCTGGTTGCTGCGCGGCGGCTGGCTGCGCGCACCTGCCCGGCACCGTAGCTTCTGGTGGCGGCTGCTGGCCTGGGTGACGCCGCCCGCGGTGCTGTTCACGGGCCTGGGCGTGTGGCTGGGCACGTCGTTCGACAGTCCGCTCGCGCCGCGCGCTGCGTTGTCGACGGGCTTGATGCTGCTCGGGTCGCTGCCGATGTCGCTGGCCTATGTCGCACTGCTGGTGCTGGCCTGGACGTCGGCGTCCGGGCAGCGGGCGCTGCGCGTCTTCGCGCCCGCCGGGCGCATGGCGTTGACGCACTACCTCGCGCAATCGCTGGTGTGTTCGCTGCTGTTCTACGGCTACGGCGCCGGCCTTTGGGGCGAACTTGGGCGCGCAGCGCAGACCGGCCTGGTGCTGGCGGTGTTCGCGCTGCAGCTTGCGATCAGCCCGGTCTGGCTGGCGCGGCATCGACACGGGCCGGTGGAATGGCTGTGGCGCTGGGCGACCTACGGCCACCGGCCGGCGTGGCGGCGCGCCTACCAGGTGGCATGAGCCCTCGCGACGACGTATTGATCGTCGGCGGCGGCGCGGTCGGCCTCGCTTGCGGGCTGGCGCTGGTCGAAGCCGGGCGCGGGGTGCGGGTGCTCGAGGCAGGCACGGCGGGCTGCGGCAGCTCGCACGGCAACTGCGGCACGATCACGCCCAGTCATGCCGCACCGCTGGCGGCGCCGGGTGCGATCGCGCGTGCGTTGCGCTGGATGTTCGCCAGCGATGCGCCGCTGCGCATCGCACCGCGTTTCGATCCCGCGCTGTGGGCCTGGCTGGCGGGGTTCGCACTGCGCTGCAACCGCCGTGACTGGCAGCACGCCACGCGCGCGCGGGCCGCGATCCTGCAGGCCTCGCGCGCGGCCTTCCCGGGCTGGCTCGCCGATCACGGTATCGCGTGCGAGTTCGCAGCGACCGGGATCGACTACGTCTATCGTGATCGCGCGCAGTTCGATGCCTTCGAGGCGGAGGCGCGCGTACTGCGCGGGCTGGGCCTGGCGCTGGAGCAGATCGACGGCCCGCGCGCGCTGCGCGAGGAGCCGGCGTTGCGCGAAGGCGTTGCCGGCGTCGTGCGCTTTCCGGGCGATGCACGCCTGCGGCCCGATGCGTATGTCGCGGGGTTGGCCGCGGCGTTCCGCGCGGCGGGCGGTACGCTGGAAGAACACTGCGAGGTACTGTCGGCCGAGGAAACCGCCGAGGGCGTGCATGTGGCGACCTCGCGCGGCGACTTCGTCGGCCGCGATCTGCTGCTGGCCGCCGGGGCCTGGTCGCCCGGCGTCGCGCGTGGGCTGCGGCTGCGCGTGCCGGTACAGCCGGGCAAGGGCTACTCGATGACCTACGCACGTCCGGCGTCCGCGCCCCGACGGTCGATGGTGTTACACGAACGCAGCGTGTTCGTGACGGTCTGGGACGCCGGCCTGCGGCTGGGCGGCACGATGGAGTTCGCCGGCTACGACCGCAGCCTCAATCGCGTTCGGATCGATGCGATCGAACACGCGGCCGCCGAGTATCTGCATCTGCCGGCGTCGCCGCGGCGCGAGGAGACGTGGACGGGCTTGCGCCCAGTCTGTGTCGACGACCTGCCGCTGATCGGTGCCGCGCCCGGGCATCGTCACACCTGGATGGCGACCGGGCATGGCATGCTCGGCATCAGCATGAGTGTCGCCACTGCCCACCTGATCCGCGACCTGATCTGCGGAACACCGCCCGGCTTCGACCCGGCCCCCTTCGCGCCGGCGAGGTTTGCATGAGCGCGTCCGGCGATGCGCTCGCATTCGATCTGATCGTCGTGGGCGGCGGGTCGGGCGGGCTCGCCGCGGCCTTTCGGGCTGCCGAGTACGGCCGGCGGGTCGCACTGCTCGAACCGGGAGACCTGGGCGGCACCTGCGTCAACGTCGGCTGCGTGCCCAAGAAGGCGATGTGGCTGGCCGCCGATCTGGGTTTGCGCATCGGCCATGCCGCGCGGCTGGGATACGACTTGCCGCGCGGTGGCCGTCCGGCCTTCGACTGGCCATGCTTTCTGACCGATCGCCAGCGTTACATCCACGGCATCCACGCCAGCTATCGCCGGCGGCTCGATCGCGACGGCGTGCTGCTGCTGCCCACGCGTGGCCGGCTGGCGGGGGAGGGGGCGGTGGAGACGGCCGACGGCGCGTTGCTGCGCGCCCCTCACATCGTGCTTGCGACTGGATCGCGCCCGATCGTCCCGCAGATTCCCGGCGCATCGCTGGGCGTGGTGTCGGACGATTTCTTCCACTGGACACAGGCGCCGGCGCGCGTGGCGGTCATCGGTGGCGGCTACGTCGCGGTCGAACTGGCCGGCGTGCTGCAGGCGCTGGGCAGCCAGGTGGATCTGGTCGTGCGCGACGGCCGGCTGTTGCGCCAGGCCGAGCCCGAGCTGGTCGCCCAGTTGCAGGACAACTACATCCAGCAGGGGGTCGTGCTGCGCCTGGGGGTGGCCTCACAGGCCCTGCATCGGCAGGCCGACGGTCGGATTGCGATCGAGACCGATGGTGACGAGCGGCTCGCCGACTACGACCAGGTCCTGTTCGCGACCGGGCGGCGGCCCAACACCGACGACCTGGGCCTGGAGCGCGTGGGCATCGTGCCCGACCCGCAGGGCCACCTGCCGGTCGATGCGTTCCAGGACACGCCCGCGCCGGGCGTACATGCGGTGGGCGACATCTGCGGCTGTGGTCCGGCGCTCACGCCGGTCGCGATCGCGGCTGCGCGCCGGCTGTGCGACCGCTTGTTCGGCGGCCGGCCCGATGCGCGCCTCGATGCGGAGAACGTGCCCAGTGCGATCTTCTCGCACCCGCCGCTGGCGATGGTCGGCCTGACCGAGGCCCAGGCGCGCGAACGGCATGGCGACGACGTGCACGTGTACACCAGCCGCTTCCGCCCGATGATCGAGGCGCTGGCCGATACCTCGCAGTGCAGCCTGTTCAAGCTGATCTGCGTGGGCGAGGCGCGTCGTGTGGTCGGCCTGCACCTGCTCGGCGATGCCGCCGACGAGATCCTGCAGGGTTTCGCGGTCGCGCTGAAGATGGGCGCCACGCTGGACGACTTCCACGACACCGTTGCCATCCATCCCACCAGCGCCGAGGAAGTGGTGCTGATGCGCTGACCGGTGCGCCGCTCGATCGCTCAGGGCAGCAGATGCAGCGCCTGCGCACCACCGCGGACTGCATCGGCCACCAAGCGGCGATCGAAGCTGGCCAGGCGGCCGCCCATCTGGACGGCGAGTGCCAACAGGTAGGTATCGGTGACCTGGCCTGAGGTCAGCAGCCGGTCGTGCGCGACGTGCGGCGCATCGAGCAGGCTCAGCGCATCGGGCCAGAAGCGATGCCCCGGATGCGCGCACAGACCGGCCAGCACCTGCGCCGCCTCGGTGACCGAATCGGCCGGGTTGGCATAGCGCGGGTTGGACATGATCCGCAGGGCACCGTTCTGGGTGATCGGGCACGACGCCCAGCCTTGCGCGCCTTCCTGTGCGAACCAGTCGTGGGCGCGGTCGTGGTGTGCGTGGAGGGGGTCGAGCAACGCCAGCAGCACGTTGACGTCGAGTAGGTGCACCGGCGCACCCGGCGGCCAGCCGGGCGCGCGCTCTTCCACGCGATGCGGTGTCATGGCGCCTCGTCGCGGAGGCGATTCACCAGCTCGAGTGTTGCCCGCTCGGCGCCAGGCCGGGCCGGCAGCAGCGGAATCCCGTTGCGATAACGCGGCGGTGGTGCGGCCGGCGTCAGGCCCTTGCGGACCAAGTCGGACACCACCTCCCCAAGGCTACGCCCCTGCGCCTGGGCCAACGCGCGGGCCGCGGCGAGGATATCGTCGTCGAGTGACAGGGTCGTGCGCATAGGTGGCGCTCCATGATGGACCGCATCAAGCATCGCGCATCACGCATCATTACGCAAATGGACGGCTCGTTGCGGTGCCGAACTCGTGGTCTCAGAGGCGTCGGGCGCGCGGCAGCGACTTCGCGTCGCGCTCGCCAGCGCGCGCCTGCGCATAACGGGTCCAGGTCGCGTCGATCGTCTCGCCTGTCAGCGCGGCCCAGGTGTCGGCCGTGTAGGCCCCCGCCCGAAGCGCGGCATCGAGCTTGTGCACCAAGCCCGGGTGCGCAGTGTCGGCCCATTTGAGGAATGCGCCGCTGACCCGGTAGCCGGTGTCGTAGCGGTGCTCGTCGGCGACGGTGTCCGGGAGCGCCCAACCGCTGGCGGCGTTGTCCAGGCCGTAACGATCGCGTGCATAGTCGGCGATGCCTTCGGTCAGCCACACCGGCGCGCCATCGCCGTAGCCGGGATAGGACTGGACGATGTGCATGGCTTCGTGGGTCACCAGATCGACATCGCCAGGGCGCTCGATGAGCCAGGCCGGGTTGATCGTCATCGTCGCCTGGCCCTTGTTGTCGACGAAGGCGACGCCGTCGTAGTCCGGGTCGATGACGATGTCGACAGCATCGGCCGCTGCGGGGTTGAAGTCCGCGCGCTGGCGCGCATAGGTCGAGAAGAACGTGTCGACGATGCGGTCGCGCATGCCGGCATCGAGCGCATCGGTCGCGTCGCGGTAGACGAGCGTCACGCCGTCGCGCTCGATCGTGGTCTCCATTGCCGCAGCCGTGGCGAGCGGCAGCAGGCACAGCAGCGGGAGCAGACGGGCAGGGCGGGTCATCGGCGGGTCTCCAGCGGGACGGGGGTGAAGGGGGCGAGCAGTTCGAGTTCAGCCAATTGCAGGCGACCGGGCGCCGAGAAGCGCACGCGGTAGGTATCGAAGTCGCCAGGCGTCTGAATGCGGAACGGGCGCGTCTGGCGCGGCCATTCGAAGGTCTGGGCCTGGCGGGTGTCGATCGTGCGCCACGGGCCGTCGCCGCGACGCGCCTCGAGCGTCCAGTCCGCGTCCCGGATCGTGCGTTCGCCGGAGGTCAACGTGTAGAAGCGTGCGCGGCCAGGCTGCGGCAGCGCGACCTCGACCGCGGTGTCGTCGCCACGCAGCCACAGGCCGCTGGTGCCATCGTCATCGATCAGGATGCCTGCCTCCTCGCCGGCCACCGTGGCGCGCGCGCCCGCGACCGCCAGGTCGGCCAGCGTCGACGGTGCCTGGCCGACAGGCGTCAGCGAGGGCGGCGCGTCTTCCGGCCGGCTGCCCCAGGTCGAGGGCTCGGGTCCCATATGGAATTCCAGCGTGGCGCCGGCCGCGATGATCTCGTGTGGGATCCACGTGCGGTGCCAGGGGCGCCCGTTGACGGTCAGCGATTGCACGTAGACATGCTCCGGCGCGTAGTCGATGGCACGGACCTCCAGCGTCCTGCCTTCGCCCAGGCGCACGCGGGCGCGTTCGAACAGCGGCGAACCGATCACATACTCGGGCGCGCCCATGCGCAGCGGGTACAGGCCGAGCGATGCGAACAGATACCAGGCCGACATCTCGCCGTTGTCCTCGTCGCCGGGGTAGCCCTGGCCGATCTCGCTGCCCAGGTACAGCCGCGACAGCACTTCGCGCACGATCCGCTGGGTCTTCCAGGGCTGCCCGGCATAGAGATACATCCACGGAATGTGGTGCGCGGGCTGGTTGCTGTGCGCGTACATGCCCAGGCGCACGTCGCGGGCCTCGGTCATCTCGTGGATCACGCCGCCATAGGAACCGACCAACGTCGGGTCCGCCGTCTCGGGCGTGGCGAAGAACGCGTCGAGCTTGGCCGCCAGGGCCTGGCGGCCACCATAGAGCGCAGCCAGCCCGTTGCCGTCGTGCGGCGCGGTGAACGCGAACGTCCAGCCGTTGGACTCGGTGTAGTCGTGGCCCCAGACGCGCGGGTCGTACTGCGCCGACGGCACGCGCCACGCGCCACTGGCATCGCGGCCCTGGAAGAACCCGGCCTGCCGGTCGAACAGGTGCGCATAGGCGGCCGCGCGGTAGCGGAAATACTCGGCTTCCTCGTCGTAGCGCTGTCGGGACTGCGGTGTCTCGGCGCGGTCGGCCAGCGCCTGGGCCATGCCGGCGATGCCGAAGTCGTTGAGCGCACCCTCCATCGTCCACGACATGCCCTCGGGCACGCGGGTGTCGACATAGCCGCGGAAGGTCGCCTCGGCCATGCCCTTGCGCCCGACGTGACGGCTGGGCGGGACCACGGTCGCGTTCTTGAGCGCGGCCTCGTAGGCCAGCGCCGGATCGAACCCCGCCACGCCCTTGCGCCAGGCATCGGCGAAGGCGACATCGGTGCTGGTGCCCACCATCAGGTCGGCGTAGCCGGGCGACGACCAGCGCGCCAGCCAGCCGCCGGCGCGGTATTGATCGAGAAAGCCATCGACCAGTGCACCGGCGTTGTCGGCCGCGAACAGCGTGTAGGCCGGCCACGCAGTGCGGAACGTGTCCCACAGCCCGTTGTTGATCACGATCCGGCCGTCGCGCACCGGCGCGAAGGTACGCCGGGCGTTGCCCTGGGCGTTGTCGTCGGCGCTGCTCATCTGGCTGGCATAACGCCAGTCGGGCTGGGTCGTGCTGCCGGCGTTCTCTGCGCCGCTGTTGGGATACAGGAACAGCCGGTACAGATTGGAATAGAGCGTCGTGCGCTGGTCGTCGCTGGCGCCTTCGACCTCGAAGCGGCCCAGCAATGCATCCCATCGCGCACGGGCGCGCTCCGATACGCTGGCAACGGTGTCGGACTCGCCCATCTCCAGTGCCAGGTTGTGCCAGGCCTGCTCGACCGAGATCAGCGAGGTCGCGACGTGCATGCGTACCGTGCGCGCGCCGTCGCCGGCGAACTTGATGTAGCCGGTGGGCCGGCCGGTGTCGATGACGCCGCTGTCGCGCCACGGCGTATCGAAGCGGGCGACCACGAACATGCGCGTCGCGCCGGTGGACAGGCCGCTGCGCACGTCGGTGTAGCCGGTCAGTGTCCCGGTCTCAGCGTCGAGTTCCAGCCCGCCGCGCGCATCGACGTTGTCCAAGAGCAGGTTCGCATCGCCGTTGGCGGGAAAAGCGAACTCGAATACGGCTGCGTGGTCGGTCGGCGCCAGTGCCGCCTCGATGCCATTGTCGAAGCGCACCCGGTACAGGTGCGGCCGCGCGGTCTCGGTCTTGCGGTCGAACGCCAGGGCACGCGTCCGGCGATCGGCTTCGGGCACGCCGCGATCGCTGGAGGGCATGAACTGGAAGGTTTGGCGGTCGCCCATCCAGGGGCTGGTCTGGTGACTGAGCGCCAGCGCCTGCAGTCGCGGCCGGTTGGCCGCGTCGTTCTGTTCGTTCCAGCGATAGAGCCAGTTCAGCACCCCCGCATCGGTCACCGGCGTCCAGAAGTTGAAGCCGTGCGGTACCGCAGTCGCAGGAACGTTGTTGCCGCGCGAGAAGCGGCCGTTGGACTGGGTACCACGCGTGGTCAGTACCCAGTCGCTGGGATGCGCCCGTGTCTGGCGCGGCACCTGCGCCAGTGCGATGTCGTCGATCCAGCCGCGCGCAACGGTGCCGCCCGGCGGTTGCACGTCGAGCTCGATCGCAACCACGCGCCGGCCGCGCAATCCGGCCACGTCGCCCAGGCGCACCGCCTTGCGCGCCCATTGCTGTGGATACAGCGATTTCGATGCGCCCTGCGCGGGCGCGCCGATCCTCACGCCGTGCTGATCGCGCGCGTCGCCGGCAGACAACCGGCTGCCGTCGTCGAGCAGCAGATCCAGCGAGACCCATGTCGATGCGTCGGTATCGCCGTCGACGATCTCCGGCAGCACCAGCCACGACAGTTCGGTGTCCGGCTCGACGGCGATGTCGACGTCGAACAGCCGCTGACGACCAGGCGCCGCGGCCTCGTAGCGCAATGCCCGCAGACCGCTGTAGCCAGCGCCGACACGCGCGGCGTAGGGCGCCTCGGGGCCATTGCCCACGCGCACGGCGAGTGCGCCAGTCGCCTCCATCGCCGGCTCGGGGTCTCCGGATTCGAACGAACTGGCGAAGCCGGGCGCGTCTTGCGCCTGCGCGGGGAGCACGAAGGCGGCGGCGAGCGCGCACGCCAGCAGCGTGCGCGTCGAGAGGCGTGGGGTCATGCCGGGGTGCTCCGGTCGCGAGTGGGAGGACGCGCCGTGCGGTCGCGCTGTCCGCCAGGCGCATGCGCGTAGGTCAGCGAACTGTCGCGCTCGACCAGATGCACCGGCGCGATCGTCGTGCACCGCGGCGCATCGGGTGCGCGGCCGCGCTCGAGGACCATGTCCACCGCCTGCCGTCCGAGCGCGCGTGGGCCGGTGGCCAGCGTCGTGAGTGCCGGCACCTGGGCGCAGGCCTCGGGCGTGTCATCGAAGCCGGTGATCGCGAAATCGCGGCCTGGCGCAATGTTGCGCGCGCGCAGGCCCATCATCAGTCCGAAAGCGACGCCATCGTTGTAGGCCACCACCGCGGTCGGCGCGGGATCGCGTGCGAACAGCGCCGCTGTCGCCAGGCTTGCCGCGATCCGCGTGGGTGGGCACTCGACGATCCACTGCGGCTCGAGCGCAATCCCGGCCTGGGCGAGCGCAGCGCGGTAGCCGTCGGCGCGTTGGCGGAACGAACTCGATGTGCGGCTGCCGCCGAAGAACGCGATGCGCCGGTGGCCTTGCGCCAGCAGGTGCTCGGTGGCCAGGCGTGCGCCGGTCGCGTTGTCGGCGCCCAGGTAGTCCCAGTCGCCGTCGGCCACCTCGCGGTTGAACAACAGCACAGGCGTGTGCAGCCCGACGACCGGCCGCAGATCGTCGGCGCGCGTCCCATCGGCGGGCGTCAGGATGACCCCGGCCGGGCCGTGCTCGATCAGCGACGCCAGCACCGCGCGCTGGCGCTCGACTGACTCGCCGCTGCTGCCCAGCAACATCACGCAGCCGGCGCCGGCCAGCGCTTCGTCCACGCCAGCGGCGAACTCCGCCACGAAAGGGTTCGATAGATCGTTGACGACCAGGGCAACGCTGGTGGAGGTCTTTCGGCGCAGGTTGGCAGCGCTGCGGTTGTAGACGTAGCCCTGGCGGCGGATCTCCGCTTCGACGCGTTGCCGGGTCCGGGCTGCGACCACCGGACTGCCGCTGAGCACCAAGGAGACGGTGGCCGGCGACACACCGCAGGCGCGCGCGATGTCGGCCAGGGTCACCCGTCGACGCGTTTCGGATCGGGTCATGTCTGGATCGATTTAAGGGTGGCATCGATCCTGCAGAAAATCCCCGGGCTTGGCAAACCGCGCTGCAACATTCGCGTCAGCCCCATTGGATTCGATGCGTTTGGTGGTTGCGGTCGCGCGACGCCGGCACGGCGCCAGTGGCCAGCATGCTTGCCGCAGTGCAGCGTGACACGCTTAATTGAAACGATTAAATCGATCAGCGGAGCGAAGCCGAGGGGGCGGCGTCGTTCGGTCAAGCGCTCGCCGCCGGTGCTTCTGGGGCCGAGGCGGGCGATATGCGAACCATTCGGCACTGCGGTGCCACGACACGCCGGCCGCACGCCGGGCGTGCCTCACGTCCTGATGGGAGAGATCAGATGCGCAGCAGTCCCTTGTCGATGTTGATCGCCGCGGCATTGGTGTCGGGCGCCGTATCCGCCCAGACCACCGCACCGCCGGCCGCGCCGTCGGATGCGGCCCGGCCTTCCGGCCAGCCCACCGATATCGATGCGATCCGGGTCACCGGATCGCTGATTCCACGTGCGCAGATCGAAGGGCCGTCCCCGGTCACCACGATCACCGCCGAGCAGATGGAGCAGCAGGGCTTCACCAATCTGTTCGACGCATTGCGCGCGTTGCCGCAGTCCAGCGGGCCCGTCCAGGATGCACAGAGCACCGGGACCTATACGCCCGGCGCCAAGACCGTGAGCCTGTTCGGTCTGTCGCCCAGCTACACGCTCACGCTGATCAACGGCCGGCCCGTCAACAGCTACCCTCTGGGCTACAACGGCAACACCAGCATCGTCGACATTGCCAACATCCCGATGGGCATGGTCGAGCGGGTCGATGTGCTGACTGGCGGGCAATCGTCGGTCTACGGCTCGGCGGCGATCGCCGGCGTGGTCAACATCGTGCTCAAGGACCGCATCGAGGGCGCGCATGCGCGCTATCGCATCGGCGGCTACAGCGACGGCGGCGGCGAGAATCACCGGCTGCAGTTCAGCATGGGCCATGCGCTCGGCGACTGGGATGTCAGCTACGGCCTGCAGTACGAGCGGCAAAAACCGATCTACGCCTTCGAGCGCGACGCCACCGACAGCGCCGCCGACAACCCGACCGGGCCGGTCGATCCGGCGCGCACGTTCCTGCGCCAGGATCTGACCGCCGGGGCGACGGGCTACATCGACCCCGGCGCGGCGGCCTGCGCGCCACTGTCGTACCTCTACGGGGACAGCACCGAGTACGCGTTGCGCGACATCGACGGTGGCGGCCGCTACTGCGGCAGCCTGCGCAACGTCGGCACGGCCTCGCTGCTCAGCGAGAGCGAAAGCGCCAGCGGCAGCCTGTTCCTGCGCCGCGCGCTCGGCGAGCACGCCGAGTTCTATACCGATGTGCTGCTCAGCTACAGCCGACCGACCTACACCGGCGGCAGCCCGTCGTGGAACCAGAGTTTCTACAACCAGACCACCGGCCGCTATGAACAGTGGCAGCGCATCTTCGCCCCCGAGGAAGTGGGGCTGCACGCCAAGGACCAGCGTGTCTACACCCGCAGCTACAACATCGCGGCTGGCGTGCGCGGCACGCTGGGCGACAGCGGCTTCGACTACGACGTGTATCTCAACCGTTCTGGCACCGGCGCTATCCGCAAGGCCACCGATTTCCTCGCCCGCAACGGCGTCGACGACCACTACCTCGGCCCGAAGCTGGGCGTGGACGCCGCCGGGTATCCGATCCATGCACCCGACGAGGCAGCGCTGTATCGGCCGATCACGCCGGAACACTACGACGCCTGGAGCGCGATCAACCGCGCCAAATCCACCGCCTGGAACCAAGGGGGCACGGCGCTGCTCACCCATGCCGAGCTGTTCACGCTGCCTGCCGGGCCCGTGGGCTTTGCGGCGATCGTGCAGGGCCAGCGCGAGCGCTTCTCCAACCGTTCGCAGTCGGCCGATGCGCGCGATCTGTTCCGCAATGCCGGCGGCGGCACGATCGCCCGCGGCGAGCGTGACCTATACGCGGCCGGTGTCGAGTTCCAGGTGCCGGTGACCGGCAACTTCGACATCAATCTGTCGGGGCGCTACGACAAGTACGCGCTCGACGGAGGGGGCGGCAACGGCAAGCCGACCTGGAAGGCCGGTCTGGAGTTCCGTCCGCTGGACACCCTGCTGCTGCGCGGCAGCTACGCCACCGCGTTCCGCTCGCCGGACATGTTCTATCTCTATGCGTCGGAGACCAGCGGGTTCACCAGCACCACCGACTACTATCGCTGCCGGCAGGCGGGTTATGGCGTCGACGACTACGACGCATGCCCGCAGTCCGACCAGTCCACCCGGCATCTGGGGCAGGGCAATCGCGACCTGCGCGACATCACCGCCCGGACGTTCACCTATGGCGTGGTGTGGTCGACGCCGGGCAATGCGTTCACGATGTCGCTCGACTACAACGCCATCGAGATCGAGGACGAGGTCGAACTGCTGGGCATCGCCGATATCCTGGAACTGGAAGCCAACTGCCGGCTGGGCGTGTCGGAGAACGGGCAGACCCGCTACGACATCGATTCGCCGACCTGTCGCGACGTGATCGCCCAGGTCCAGCGGCGCCCGGACAGTGATCCGGTCGATCCCAACGGCGTTGCCGAAGTCCGGACGTATCCGATCAATCTCGCGCGCCAGCGTCAGACCGGTGTGCAGGCGGCGGCACGCTATCGCTGGACTGCCGGCAGCGTCGGCGACTTCGATGTCGACCTGGGCTACTACCGCACGCTCAGTCATGACCGCCAGCCGCAGGCCGACGATCCGGTCGAGGATCTGTTGTGCTGCGCCAACTCCAACGAGCTGCAGCACCGCACCACCGCCAGCATCGCCTGGAACCGCGGCCCGCTGGCCGCGACGCTGTGGGGCGTGCGCAACGCGCGCAGTTGGAACGCGGCGGGCCGCGCCCGCGACATCGGGCCCTGGACGACGTTCAATGGCAGCGTCTCCTATCGCTTCGGCGACCGCTACGGGATGCTGTTCTCGGTCAACAACATCGCCAACCGCAAGCCGCCGGTGGACCGCACCAACGGCAACTGGCCGTTCTACGACCGCGGGCTCTACAACGCCCTGGGGCGTTCGCTGCAGATGGAATGGTCGATGGATCTCTAGTGCGCGATGGCGGCGGCGTGGGGGCCCTACAATGGGCCATGGCCGACATCCTCGAACTCCATCGCGGCACCGCGCCGCTGCTGGTCAGCCTGCCGCATGACGGCACCCGGCTGCCCGACGATCTCGCACAGCGCCTCACCCCCGAGGCCCGGGCCGTGCCGGATACCGACTGGCACGTGTCCCGGCTGTACGCCTTCGCGCGCGCACTCGGCGCCTCGATCCTGGTCCCGCGCTACTCGCGCTATGTGATCGACCTCAACCGACCCGAGGACGACACGTCGCTGTATCCGGGACAGAACACCACCGGACTGTGCCCGCAGGTGCGTTTCGACGGCGGGCCGGTCTACTTGGACGGGGCCGCGCCGGACGAGGGCGAGATCGCCGAGCGGGTCGACCGCTACTGGCGGCCCTACCATGCCGCCTTGCGCGACGAACTCGCTCGTCTGCGCGCCCGCCATCGCCGGGTGGTGCTGTGGGAAGGGCACTCGATTCGCGGCACCCTGCCGTTCCTGTTCGACGGGCGCCTGCCCGATCTCAACCTCGGCACCGCCGGTGGCAGCAGTTGCAGCCTGGCGCTCGAAGCGCGGATTTCGGGATTGCTCGAGGGACAGGCGGACTACGAATGGGTCGCCAACGGCCGTTTCCGCGGCGGCTACATCACCCGGCATTACGCGGCGCCCGACGAGGGCATCGAAGCGGTCCAGCTGGAAATCAGCCAGCGCTGCTACATGGACGAGGCCAGCTTCGCCTGGGACGCGGCCCGGGCCGCAGCGCTGCAGCCGCTGCTGCAGCGCCTGCTTCAGACCGCGATCGCCCACGCGCAGGGCAGTCGAACCGGCTGACGCTTGGCAGATTCGTGACACCCAAGGCCGCATGCTGCCCGCCATGAGCCGACCCGATGTCCTGCGCCCCCACCGGCCGATGCTGTGGCTGGTCGCGGCGGCGGTGTTCATGCAGATGCTGGACACCACGATCGTCAACACCGCGCTGCCGGCCATGGCCGCCAGTCTCCAACAGTCGCCACTGCGGATGCAGGCGGTGGTCGTGGCGTATGCGCTGACGGTGGCGGTGCTGATCCCCGCCTCGGGCTGGCTGGCCGACCGCTTCGGCACCCGCCGGGTATTCCTGGCCGCGATCGTCGTCTTCACCCTGGGGTCGCTGGCCTGCGCGTTGTCGCAGACGCTGCAGGCACTGGTCGCCTCGCGCGTGCTGCAGGGCGTGGGCGGCGCCATGCTGCTGCCGATCGGACGACTCGCGGTGCTGCGCGCGGTGCCGCGGACCGAGTTCCTCGCCGCGATGACCTTCGTCACCGTGCCCGGCCTGATCGGGCCCCTGATCGGCCCCTCGCTCGGGGGCTGGTTGGTCGAGGTCGCAAGCTGGCACTGGATCTTCCTGATCAACCTGCCGCTGGGCGTGGCCGGCGCGCTGGCCACGCTCCGCTTGATGCCGGACCTGCGCGCGCCGGTGTCGCGCTTCGACCTGCTCGGCTACGGCCTGCTGGCCTTCGGCATGGCGGCGGTATCGCTGTCGGTCGATGCCCTGTCGGGGCACGCCGCGCGGGGCGCGGCGCTGGTGGTGGTGCTGGTCGCCGGCTTCGGCGCGCTGGTCGCCTACTGGCTGCATGCCGCGCGCACCCCGGCGCCGCTGTTCCCGCTGTCGCTGTTCCGGGTGCGGACCTTCAGCGTCGGCGTACTCGGCAACCTGTTCGCGCGGCTGGGCAGTGGTGGCATGCCCTATCTGATCCCGCTGCTGCTGCAGGTCGGCCTCGGGGTGCCGCCAGCGCGCGCGGGCATGATGATGATTCCAGTGGTGGTCGCGGGCATGTTCTCCAAGCGCATCGTGGTGCCGCTGGTGCAGCGCTTCGGCTACCGCCGGGTGTTGGTGGTCAACACCCTGTTGACCGGGCTGGCGATGGCGAGCTTCGCGCTGGTGCAGCCGGGCCAGCCGCTTTGGCTGCAGATCGTCCAGTTCGCGTGCTTCGGCGCGGTCAACTCGCTGCAGTTCACCGCGATGAACACCTTGACGCTGCGCGACCTCGACGGCGAGCACGCCAGCGCCGGCAACAGCCTGCTGTCGATGGTGATGATGCTCGCGATGAGCCTGGGGGTCGCGACCGCCGGCGGCCTGCTGGCCGCCTTCGGCGAGTCGGGCGGCGGCGAGCCGGTCATCGCCGCATTCCGCTGGACGTTCGTCTGCGTCGGCGCGCTCACCCTGGTCTCGGCCGGTATCTTCGCCCAGCTCGGCCGCACGCGGCGCATTCCCGAGCAAGCCGTCGGCCAGGCCGATCAGGGCTGAGGCCGCCCCCGTGGGTCAGCCCGCGAGCCAGGCCGGCAGGTGCATCGCCAGCGGCACCGTGACCACCGCCAGCAGGGTCTGCAGTGTGATCAGCGCGGCCATCAGCGGCGCATCGCCGCCCATCTGACGCGCCATGATGTAGGCGTTGGACGCCGTCGGCAGCGCGGCATAGAAGCAACTGGCGGCCGTCACCCCCTCGCTGGCGCCGAGCAGCCGGCAGGCGAGCACTGCGACCAGCGGCAGCGCCAGCAGTTTGAGTGCCGAGGTCGCGGCCAGTGCCGCCGGGCGGGAGGCCGACCATGCGAACACCAGGCCGCCGCCGACGCAGACCAGGCCCAGCGCGAGCGCCGCGCCGCCCAGAATCTCCAGGCCATGAGCGAGCGCGATCGGCAGCGGCAGCCCGGAGAGATTGACCGCTGCGCCGGCGGCGGTCGCCATGATGATCGGATTGCTGGCCAAGCCGCGCGCGACCCGCCCTGGACTTGTCGGCCGTTCGCTCCAATGGGTCAGCGCCACCACCGCGATCACGTTGACCGCCGGTAGGCAGATCGCCAGCGCCAGCATCACCAGCGCGGCCGTGTCGCGCTCGAACACAACCGCGGCGACCGACAGGCCGAAGTAGGTGCTCGGCCGGGTCGCGCCCTGGATCACCGAGGATCGGCTGGCATCGGGCAGGCCGCGGGCCAGCCGCAGCGACAGCGCGACGGCAGCGGCGAACAGCAACGTCGGTAGCAGCGTGGCCGCCGCCAGGTCGCGCAACTGCACCGCCGAGACGGCCAACTGCGCAGTATTGACGAACAGCAGCGCTGGAAATGCGACGTAGAACGTGAACCATTCGATCGCCGGGAAGAAGCCCTCGGGCGTGCGCGGTGAACGCCGCAGCCAGACGCCGAGCAGCACCACCAGCACGACCGGGAGGGTGTGGGCGATCACTGGAATGTCCGCGGCACAGGGGCTTGCCTACACATGCAACATCGTGAGCGATTCGCCATCAAACCTCCAACGTGGCCAGATCGCCCGCGCCATGCGCCACGCGCCACGCGCGACGCGCCGTCGCGGCAATGTCCACGCCGTCACCACGGCGGGACGGAACACGAATCGCCGTCAAACTTCCAGTGTTGCCAGATCGCCCTTCGTCTCCAGCCACGCCTTCCGATCTCCGGCCCGCTTCTTCGCCAACAACATGTCGATCAGCGAGCGCGTCTCCAGGTCGTCGTCCACGGTCAGTTGCACCAGGCGCCGGGTGTCGGGATGGATCGCCGATTCGCGCAACTGCGAGGGATTCATCTCGCCCAGGCCCTTGAAGCGGGTGACATTGACCTGCCCCTTGAGCTTTTCGCGCGCGATTTTCTCCAGCAGCAGTCGCTTTTCCTCTTCGTCGAGCGCGTAGAACACCTGCTTGCCGACATCGACGCGGAACAGCGGCGGCATCGCGACGAACACGTGGCCAGCCGCGACCAGTGCGGGGAAATGTCGCAGGAACAGCGCGCTGAGCAGCGTCGCGATGTGCAGGCCGTCGGAATCGGCGTCGGCCAGAATCACGACCTTGCCGTAGCGCAGCCCGGCAATGTCGTCCTTGCCCGGATCGCAGCCGATTGCGACCGCGAGGTTGTGCACTTCTTCGGAGCCGAGCACCGTGGTGCTGGCCACTTCCCAGGTGTTGAGGATCTTGCCGCGCAGCGGCAGGATCGCCTGGAAATCCTTGTCTCGCGCCTGCTTGGCGCTGCCGCCGGCCGAGTCGCCCTCGACGAGGAACAGCTCGGTGCGTGAGAGGTCCTGGCTGATGCAGTCGGCCAGCTTGCCGGGCAGGGCGGGGCCCTGGGTGACCTTCTTGCGGACGATCTGCTTCTCGGTCTTCAGCCGCGCGCTCGCGCGCTCGATCGCCAATTGCGCGATCCGCTCGCCCAGTTCGACGTGCTGGTTGAGCCACAGCGAGAACGCGTCGTGGGCGGCGCCCTCGACGAAGCCGGCCGCCTGCCGCGACGACAGGCGCTCCTTGGTCTGGCCGCTGAACTGCGGATCGGTCATCTTCAGCGACAGCACGAACGCGACGCGGTCCCAGACGTCCTCGGGCGCGAGCTTGACCCCGCGCGGCAGCAGGCTGCGGAAATCGCAGAACTCGCGCAGCGCATCGGTGAAGCCGGTACGCAGGCCGTTGACGTGGGTGCCGTGCTGCGCGGTCGGGATCAGGTTGACGTAGCTCTCCTGGACCAGTTCGCCCTCCGGCAGCCAGGCGACCGCCCACTCGACGGTCTCGGTCTCCCGGCCCAGGCCGCCGACGAACAGTTCGGGCGGCAGCAGTTCGCGCCCCTCGAGCGCGCCGCGCAGGTAATCGCGCAGGCCGTCCTCGTAGTACCACGCGTCGCGTTCGCCGCTGACCTCGTCGTGCAAGGTGACGCGCAGGCCCGGGCACAGCACTGCCTTGGCGCGTAGCAGGTGGCGCAACGCGCGCAGGCTGAACTTCGGCGAGTCGAAGTACTTCGGGTCCGGCCAGAAGCGCACGCGCGTGCCGGTGTTCTTGCGGCCGACGCTGCCGACCACTTCCAGCGGCGTGGCGCGATCGCCATCGCGGAAGGTGATGCGGTGCTCGCTGCCTTCGCGCTTGATATGCACCTCGACCAGCGTCGAGAGCGCATTGACCACGCTGACGCCGACGCCGTGCAGGCCGCCGCTGAAGGTGTAGTTGCGGTTGTTGAACTTGCCGCCCGCATGCAGCCGCGTGAGGATCAGTTCCACGCCCGGAATCTTCTCCTCGGGATGGATGTCCACCGGCATGCCACGGCCATCGTCGGCGACCTCGCAGCTGCCGTCGGCGTAGAGCCGCACTTCGATGCCGCGCGCATGCCCGGCCAGCGCTTCGTCGACCGCGTTGTCGATGACCTCCTGCGCCAGATGGTTCGGGCGCGCGGTGTCGGTGTACATGCCCGGGCGGCGCTTGACAGGGTCCAGGCCCGAAAGGACTTCGATGTCGGCAGCGTTGTAACGGTTGTTCATTCGGCGATGCAGCGGGGAGGTCGGCGCATGGTAAAGGAATTGCCCGGACGTCGATTCGGACCTGTGTCCGAGCACAACCGCGCCACGACGCGATGTAGTCGATTTCGGGTCCGTTAAGCCGGTGTGCAGCCGATGTAAGCGGCCAGTTGTTCAGTTGGAGGCCGGTCGCGCGTGGCTAGGTTGGACCCGTCGCCGCTCCCAAGCGGCACGCCGCGCCCCAGGGCGCACCCATCATCGAGGTATCGCAACCGGGACCTGTCCCGCATTGGAGAACCACCTATGAAGACCCGCACTCTGCTGTTCGCTGTCGCCGCTGCCACCGCCTTCGCCGCCCCTGCGTTCGCGCAGGATGCCCAGGACGTCCAACAGCAGGTCCGCCAGGCAGAGGTCGCGGCGCAGCAGGCCGAACAGGACGCGCAGACCGCCGAGGCCGCCGCCCAGGCCGCTGAGCAGGCTGCGGCCGAGACCTATGCATCCGATGCCATGAACGAGGCGCAGGATATCGAGGACGAAGCGAGGGATGCAGCCAAGCTCGACACCGAGGCGTCCGAGCGCGCGGCCGACCAGGCCGACGTCCCGGCCTGACCGTCCGGCTCCCGTAGCCAGCCCGCGAACGCCCCGGCCTGCCGGGGCGTTCGTCCATCCGGGCGCCGGTGCCCAGCGCGGCGGCGCCGCAGCCTGTAGAATGGGGCTTTCCAGCGACCGCTGTTCTCATGACGCTCCCCACCAGCTCCATCACTCCGCTCGTATTCGTGACCGGCGGCGTGGTCTCTTCCCTCGGGAAGGGCATCGCCGCAGCGTCCCTGGCCGCCATCCTCGAAGCCCGCGGTCTGCGGGTGACGATGATGAAGCTCGATCCCTACATCAACGTCGATCCGGGCACGATGAGCCCGTTCCAGCACGGCGAGGTCTACGTGACCGACGACGGTGCCGAGACCGACTTGGATCTGGGCCACTACGAGCGTTTCATCAACGTCCGCCTCTCGGGCAAGAACTCGATCACCACCGGCAAGATCTACGAGAGCGTGATCCGCAAGGAGCGCCGCGGCGACTACCTGGGCGCGACGGTGCAGGTGATCCCGCACATCACCGATGCGATCAAGCGTGCGATCGACCAGGCGACCCAGGGCTTCGACGTGGCGCTGGTGGAGATCGGCGGCACCGTCGGCGACATCGAGTCGCTGCCGTTCCTGGAGGCGATCCGCCAGATCCGCACCGACCGCGGCAGCGAGAAAGCGGTGTTCATGCACCTGACGCTGGTGCCGTTCATCGCCGCGGCCGGCGAGCTCAAGACCAAGCCCACCCAGCACTCGGTCAAGGAACTGCGCTCGATCGGCATCCAGCCCGATGTGCTGCTGTGCCGCAGCGAGCAGCCGCTGCCCGACGGCGAGCGGCGCAAGATCGCCTCGTTCACCAACGTCTCCGAGAAAGCGGTGATCTCGGCGGTCGACCTGGACAATATCCACAAGATTCCGATGTGGCTGCATGCCCAGGGCCTGGACCAGTTGATCGTCCAGCGTCTGGGCCTGGATGCCAAGGCCGCGCCGACGGCCGACCTGTCGGAGTGGCTGGCCGTCGTCGACGCGGTCGAACGCCCGCTCGACGAGGTCACGATCGCGGTCGTCGGCAAGTACGTCGACCACAAGGACGCCTACAAGTCGGTCGGCGAGGCGCTCAAGCACGGCGGCATCCGTCAGCGCACGCGCGTGAGCCTGAAGTGGATCGAATCGCAGGACATCGAGCGCGACGGCGCGGCCGCGTGGCTGGCCGATGTCGATGGCGTGCTCGTGCCCGGCGGCTTTGGCGATCGTGGTTTCGAGGGCAAGGTGCTGGCGTCCGAGTACGCGCGCACCACCGGCCTGCCGTACTTCGGCATCTGCTACGGCATGCAGGCGGCGGTGGTCGACGTCGCCCGCAATCTCGCCGGGCTCGAGGGCGCCAACAGCACCGAGAACGACCGCCAGTCGCCGCACCCGGTGATCGGCCTGATCACCGAGTGGCGCACACAGTCGGGCGAGGTCGAGCGGCGCAGCGAGACCAGCGATCTGGGTGGGACGATGCGGCTTGGCCTGCAGGAGCAGCGGCTCAAGCCCGGCACCCGCGCCCGCGCGCTCTACGGCAAGGACGTGGTCGGCGAACGCCATCGGCACCGCTACGAGTTCAACAACCGCTACCGCACCCAGCTCGAGGACGCGGGCCTGGTGATCAGCGGCAAATCGATGGACGACCTCTTGGTCGAGATGATCGAGCTGCCTGACCATCCCTGGTTCATTGCCTGCCAGGCGCATCCCGAGTTCCTGTCTACGCCGCGCACCGGCCATCCGCTGTTCGTCGGCTTTGTCCGCGCCGCGCGCGAGAAGAAGGCCGGCGGCCAACTGCTCAAGGAAGCGCAGGCGTGACCAGCGCGCCCCTGGTGGAGACGGCGCCTGCCGTGTCGACGGGGGCGCCGCGCCTGGACACCGCGCGGCTCGGCGTGTGGTTGCTGATTGCCGCGACCGCCACCTGTGGGGCGGGCTTGGCTGCGTACGTGCTCTACTTGAAAGCGAATGGGTACAGCGATGCCTATGGCACGGCGTTCGCGCCCTTCGCTCTGATCATCCTGCTCGCTGCCGCGCCGTTGGCGCTGTGCGGCGCGGCCTGTCTGCTGGGCTCGGGCATCGCCCGGGTCTGGCGCCTGCTTGGAGAACTCGAGTGAATCTTTGCGGCTTCGACGTCGGTCTCGACCGGCCGTTTTTCCTGATCGCCGGTCCCTGCGTGATCGAGAGCGAGCAATTGCAACTCGACGTCGCCGGCCAGCTCAAGGAGATCACCGGCGCGCTGGGCATCCCCTTCATCTTCAAGTCCAGCTTCGACAAGGCCAACCGCACTTCCGGCACCAGCTTCCGCGGCCCGGGCATGGAGGAGGGGCTGCGGGTGCTGGCCGAGGTCAAGCGGCAGATCGGCGTGCCGGTGCTCACCGATGTCCACGAGTACACGCCGATGGACGAGGTCGCCAGCGTCGTCGACGTGCTCCAGACCCCCGCCTTCCTGGTGCGCCAGACCGACTTCATCAAGAAGGTCTGCAGCGCCGGCAAGCCGGTCAACATCAAGAAGGGGCAGTTCCTCTCGCCGTGGGACATGAAGCCGGTCGTCGACAAGGCCAAGTCCACCGGCAACGACGCGATCATGGTCTGCGAGCGCGGCGCGAGCTTCGGCTACAACAACCTGGTCTCGGACATGCGCTCGCTTGCGGTGATGCGCGACACCGGCTGCCCGGTCGTGTTCGACGCCACCCATTCGGTGCAGTTGCCGGGCGGGCAGGGCACCTCCAGCGGCGGCCAGCGCGAGTTCGTGCCGGTGCTGGCGCGCGCGGCGGTCGCGGTCGGCGTCGCCGGCGTGTTCATGGAAACCCACCCGCGCCCGGCCGAAGCGCTCAGCGACGGTCCCAATGCCTGGCCGCTGGACCGGATGCGCGCGCTGCTGGAGACCATGCTCGAGCTCGACGCGGTCACCAAGCGCCACGGCCTGCTCGAATCCGAGGTCTAAACGGCCCGGTGCAGGCGGGAGCGCGGACCGACGGATCCACCGGTCCTGCGCCGCGCCCCGCACCGATCCGTCCCATCGGCGGACGTCTGCAGCCACAATGCGTCTTCCTCACTTCTCCGTCCAACACGACACAGCGAGCCCATGACCACAATCGCCAAGATCCACGCCCGTGAAATCCTCGACTCGCGCGGCAACCCGACCCTGGAAGCGGAAGTCACCCTGGCCGATGGCAGCTTCGGCCGCGCGATGGTGCCCTCGGGCGCTTCGACCGGTGCACGCGAGGCGGTGGAGCTGCGCGATGGCGACCGCACCCGCTACCTGGGCAAGGGCGTGACCAAGGCGGTGGCCAACGTCAACGGCGCGATCGCCGAGGCGCTGACCGGGTTCGACGCGACCGATCAGGCCGGGCTGGACAAGCGGCTGATCGACCTCGACGGCACCGAGAACAAGGGCCGGCTGGGCGCGAACGCACTGCTGGGCGTGTCGCTGGCGAACGCGCACGCGCTCGCCGCCTCGAAGAAGGTGCCGCTGTGGAAGCACCTGGCCGATATCGATGTGACGCAAGTGGCTGCCGTCCATGGCGCAACGCGATCGGCTTCGGATGGCCCCGCCCGGCTATCCGTGGCCGGGCGCTCGCAGGCGCAGCCGTCGCCGGAGGGGCGACGGCTCAACGCGCCCACTCTCCCAGTGCCGATGATGAACATCATCAACGGCGGCGCGCACGCCGACAACAATGTCGACTTCCAGGAATTCATGGTCCTGCCGGTTGGATTTTCGAGCTTTTCCGAGTCGCTGCGCGCGGGCACCGAGATCTTCCACGCGCTCAAGTCAGTGCTCAAGGGGCACGGCCTGAGCACGGCAGTGGGCGACGAGGGCGGCTTCGCGCCGGACTTCCGCAGCAACGTCGAGGCGCTCGACACCATTCTCGAGGCGATCGGCAAGGCCGGCTACGCCGCGGGCGAGGACGTGCTGCTGGGCCTGGACGTGGCCTCGAGCGAGTTCCACGACAACGGCAAGTACCACTTGGTGGGCGAGGGCAAGCGCCTGAGCGGCGAGCAGTTCGTCGACTTCCTCGCCGACTGGGCCGCGCAGTACCCGATCGTCACGATCGAGGACGGCATGGCCGAGGACGACTGGGCGGGCTGGAAGCTGCTGACCGAGCGCATCGGCCAGAAGGTGCAGTTGGTCGGCGACGATTTGTTCGTGACCAACCCGCGCATCTTCAAGGAAGGCATCGATTCGCAGACCGCGAATGCCATCCTGATCAAGGTCAACCAGATCGGCACGCTGAGCGAAACGCTCGAGGCGATCGCGATGGCCGATGCCGCCGGCTATGCGGCGATCGTCTCCCATCGCTCCGGCGAGACCGAGGACACGACGATCGCCGACATCGCGGTCGCCACCACCGCCACGCAGATCAAGACCGGCTCGCTGTGCCGCAGCGACCGCGTCGCCAAGTACAACCAGTTGCTGCGGATCGAGGAGGCGTTGGGCGGCCAGGCTCGCTACGCCGGCCGCGACGCGTTCGTCTCGCTCAAGCGCTGATCCCGGACCACCGCCATGCGCGCGATCCTCGTCGTCCTGCTGATGCTGACCGTACTGCTGGGATGGTTGCAGTACCGGCTGTGGTACGGCGTCGGCGGGACGACGCAGGTCGAGGAGTTGCGTGCGCGGGTCGAGGCGCAGGCCCGGCAGAACGAGGGCCTGCAGCAGCGCAACGACGCGCTGGCCGCCGAGGTCGCCGACCTGAAGTCCGGCGAGGCCGCGATCGAGGAGCGCGCGCGGGGCGAACTGGGCATGATCAAGCCCGGCGAAACCTTCTACCGCGTGGTCGACGATGTGCGGGTGGCGCCGTTGCCGGCCGAGCACACGGCCGCTCCGGACGCCGACGACGGAGATCCTCGATGATCGCCGAACCCGCGCGCGGCGGCCTGTGGGCGATCGTGCCCGCCGCCGGGCGCGGGACGCGTTTCGGTGGCGACGTGCCCAAGCAATACCTGGAGGTCGGGGGCCGCAGCGTGCTGGCGCATACGTTGGCATGTCTTGCGGGCCACCCGGGCGTGGCGGGCATCGTGCTGGTGCTGGCCGCCGCCGATGCCGTGGACCTCGATGGCCTGCGGGCTGGGCTGGGCGACACGCCGCTGCTGCGGGCTGATGGGGGCGACAGTCGCGCCGATTCGGTGCTCGCCGGGCTGCATGCGCTGCCCGACACCGTGCGCGCGGACGATTTCGTGCTCGTCCACGACGCCGCGCGGCCCAATCTCGCCGCCGCCGATCTCGACGCGTTGCTCGAGCGCGGGCGCACCGATCCGGTCGGGGCCATTCTGGCCGCGCCGGTGCGCGACACCCTCAAGCGGGCCGGCGACGATGGCGGCATCGACCGCACTGAGCCGCGCGAGCGGCTGTGGCGCGCGTTGACCCCGCAGTTGTTCCGGCGCCTGCAACTGGGGCGTGCGCTCGAAGCAGCGCATGCTGCCGGCATCGTCGTCACCGACGAGGCGATGGCGATGGAGCGCCAGGGGGCCCGCCCGTTGTTGGTCGAGGGCCGCGACGACAACTTCAAGATCACGACCCCGGCCGATCTGGCGCGCTTCGCGTTCGAGCTCTCCCAGCGCGGCTGAGGCTGCGTCTGGCACGGCGCAGCGCGCTGCGCTTGCCTTGCCGTCGAACCGTGGCAAGCTGCGGCCCCCTTCCCACAGGTGCGCACCATGTCCGACACGCCCCGTTTCCGCATCGGTCAGGGCTTCGATGTCCACGCTTTCGGCGACGGCGATCACGTGATGATCGGCGGCGTGCGCGTGCCGCATGGGCGCGGGGTGCTCGCGCACAGCGACGGCGATGTCGCGCTGCACGCCCTGTGCGATGCGATGCTCGGCGCGCTCGCGCTGGGCGACATCGGCGTGCATTTCCCGCCCAGCGACGATCGCTGGAAGGGCGCCGACAGCCGCGCGCTGCTGCGGCATTGCAACGCGCTGCTCAGTGAACGCGGCTGGCGGGTCGGCAATGTCGATGTCACCGTGATCTGCGAGCGGCCGAAGATCGGCCCGCACGCGTTGGCGATGCGCGAGGCGATCGCCGCCGACCTCGGGATCGCACTGGACTGCGTCAGCGTCAAGGCCACGACCAGCGAAACGCTCGGCTTCACCGGTCGCGGCGAGGGCATCGCCGCGCAGGCCGCCTGCCTGCTCGTGTCCGCGTGAGCACGCCCGCGCTGCCGCGCGCCCACGGGCAGGCGGCGCTGTCGGCGACGATTCGTCAGGACGCCGAGGATTTCCGGGTCGACGAACTTGACGCCTTCGCGCCCTCGGGGAGCGGCGAGCACCTGCTGCTGACGATCGAGAAGCGCGGCATGAACACCGCCTTCGTCGCGCGGCTGCTCGCGCAGTGGGCCGGCGTCGACGAGCGCGCGGTCGGCTACGCCGGGCTCAAGGACCGGCACGCGCTGACCACCCAGCGCTTCACCGTGCAGTTGCCCGGGCGCGAGGACCCCGACATCGCGGCACTGGAGGCGATGGGCGAGGGCGCCGGCCAGGGGCTGCGGGTACTGGCGACGTCGCGGCATGCGCGCAAGCTGCCGCGCGGCGCGCTGGCCGGCAACCGCTTTGCGCTGACCTTGCGCGACGTGGCCGGCGACCGCGCAACGATCGAGTCCCGGCTGCGCGCGATCGCCGCCGAAGGCGTGCCCAATTACTTCGGCGAGCAGCGCTTCGGCCATGGGGGCGGCAATGTCGACAAGGCGCTGGCCTTCTTCGCCGCGCCACGGCGACGGCTCGGTCGCGAGCAGCGTGCACTGCTGCTGTCGTCGGCGCGCTCGGCGCTGTTCAACCAGGTCCTGGCCGCGCGCGTGACCGCAGGCACCTGGGCGACCGGCTGCGAGGGCGAAGTCTGGATGCTCGACGGCAGCCGCAGTTTGTTCGGCCCCGAGCCGTGGAGCGAGGCGCTGGCCGTGCGGGCCGCTGCGCACGACATCCATCCCACCGGGCCGCTGTGGGGCCGGGGCGAGACGCGAGCGGTCGGCGCTGCGCGTGAGATCGAGATGGCAGCGCTGGCCGACGCGCGCGCGCGCGCGCTGCGCGAGGGGCTCGAGCGCGCCGGTCTGAGCCAGGAGCGCCGCGCGACCCGCCTGCTGCCCGGCACGCTGGCGTGGGCCTGGCAGGGCGAGGCCGTGCTGCAGTTGGCATTCGCACTGCCGCCCGGCTGCTATGCGACCGCGGTGCTCGCCGAACTGGGCACCATTGCCAACGCCGCCGCGCCGCGGTCCCTGCCGGCGGCACCGGCCGACTGAAGCGCGCGTGGGGACTTGCTTGGGCGTGGGTTAGTAGTAATACTACTCACCATGGACCTGTCGCCGACCCAGCACGCGATCCTCGACATGATCGCCGACCGCATCGAGAACGAGGGCATGCCGCCCTCGCAGACCGAGATCGCCCGCGCCTTCGGATTCAGCGGCGTCCGCGCCGCGCAGTACCACCTTGATGCACTCGAGGCCGCCGGTGCCATCGAGCGGCTGCCCGGCCGTGCACGCGGCATCCGCCTGCGTGTCGCGCCGCAGGCGGCGGTACTGGCGGAAGTGGTGTCGGGCGACGCGCTGCGGTTGCCGGTGCTCGGGCAGGTCGCGGCCGGCACGCCGATCGGCGCCCACGCGCCCGACGACATGCCCACCCCGGACGACTACATCGTCCTGGACCGCGTGCTGTTCTCGCCGTCGCCCGACTACCTGCTCAAGGTCAAGGGCGATTCGATGCGCGAGGAAGGCATCTTCGAGGGCGACCTGATCGGCGTGCACCGCACGCGCGACGCGCAGTCGGGCCAGATCGTCGTCGCCCGGCTCGACGACGCGATCACCGTCAAGCTGCTGAAGATCGGCAAGGATCGGATCCGTCTGCTGCCGCGCAATCCCGACTACGCCCCGATCGAGGTGCTGCCCGACCAGGATTTCGCGATCGAGGGCCTGTACTGCGGCCTCGTCAGGCCCAACCGGTGACGGCCGCCCGATGCCCCGGATGACGTCCGATCGCCGACGGGGCGTTCCCCGAAGCTCGCGTGCGGACTCCCCCGCTGTCCTGCGCG
The DNA here is from genome assembly GCF_039673825.1 of Luteimonas sp. TWI662. Taxonomy (NCBI): domain Bacteria; kingdom Pseudomonadati; phylum Pseudomonadota; class Gammaproteobacteria; order Lysobacterales; family Lysobacteraceae; genus Luteimonas; species Luteimonas sp. TWI662. The sequence continues at coordinate 50,356 of NZ_JBDJMI010000020.1, forward strand.
CCGATGGCGGCGCAGGATCGAGATCACCGCATCGCGTCGCAGCCCGTGCGATCCACGCCTGCGACGATGCCTTCAACTTCCTGGAACACGAATGACAAGGACCACCACGATGGACGAGAACAAGAAGCGCGCGCTCGCAGCTGCCCTGGGCCAGATCGAGAAGCAGTTCGGCAAGGGCTCGGTGATGCGCATGGGCGACGGCAGCGCCGAGGCGGCCGAGGTCATTGGCACCGGCTCGCTGCAGCTCGACCTCGCGCTCGGCATCGGCGGCCTGCCCAAGGGCCGGGTGGTCGAGATCTACGGCCCCGAGTCCTCGGGCAAGACCACACTGACGCTGCAGACGATCGCCCAGTGCCAGAAGGCCGGCGGCACCGCGGCGTTCATCGACGCCGAGCACGCGCTCGACCCCACCTACGCCACCAAGCTCGGCGTCAATCTCGACGACCTGCTGGTGTCGCAGCCCGATACCGGCGAGCAGGCGCTGGAGATCGCCGACATGCTGGTGCGCTCCAACGCCGTCGATATGGTCGTCGTCGACTCGGTCGCCGCGCTCACGCCCAAGGCCGAGATCGAAGGCGAGATGGGCGATCAGCTGCCCGGCCTGCAGGCGCGCCTGATGAGCCAGGCGCTGCGCAAGCTCACCGGCAACATCAAGCGCAGCAACTGCATGGTGATCTTCATCAACCAGCTGCGCATGAAGATCGGCATCATGATGCCGGGCCAGAGTCCGGAAACCACCACCGGTGGCAACGCGCTGAAGTTCTACGCCTCGGTCCGCCTCGACATCCGCCGCATCGGCGCGATCAAGAAGGGCGACGAGATCATCGGCAACCAGACGCGCATCAAGGTCGTCAAGAACAAGATGGCGCCGCCGTTCAAGCAGATCGTCACCGAGATCCTCTACGGCGAGGGCATCAGCCGCGAGGGCGAGCTGATCGACATGGGTGTGGAAGCCAAGCTGGTCGACAAGGCTGGCGCCTGGTACAGCTGCGGCGACGAGCGCATCGGACAGGGCAAGGAGAACGCGCGCCAGTACCTCAAGGACAACCCGGAAGTCGCCGCCCGGATCGAGGCCGCGCTGCGCGAGCGGCTGATGCCGGCGGTTGTGGTGGCAGGCGATGGCGAAGACGCCGCCGACGACTGAGGCGAGCGCCGGAGGCGCCCGGTTGGCGTCCGGCATCGGGGACCACGATGGTTCCGTGCCGGACGTGGGGCGGGGCAGCGCGTTGGCGGCCGACGAGGGGGATGCGATCGAGGCTGCGCCCCCGCGTCGGCGTGGTCGGCAGATGACGCCTGCGCAGCGGGCGCTGTCGTTGTTGGTGCGGCGTGAGCACTCGCAGTTGGAACTGCGGCGCAAGCTGGTGGCCAAAGGCGTCGAGACCGAAGACGCCGACGCCGCGGTCGAGCGGATGACCCGCGAGGGCTGGCAGGACGACGCCCGGTTTGCGGCCAGCCTGGCCCGCTCGCGCGCCGGTAATGGCTACGGGCCGCTGCGCATCGAGGCCGAACTGGCGATGCACCAACTCGATTCGGCGCAGGTCGCCGCCGCATTCGAAGCACTGGACGAGGACGGCGAGGGCGACTGGCAGGCCCGGGCTTGCGACCTGCTCGCCCGACGCTACGACGGGGCCGCGCTCCAGGCCGATCCGGCGCTCCGGCGCAAGGCGGTGGATTTCCTGCTCCGGCGCGGGTTCGGCGGCGAGGTCGCCTACGCGGCGGTCCGGCGTCTGCGCGAGGCGTGAATCTCCGGCGGCGCCGATGGCGCCTGGGCGGACGGTTGGGCCATCGAAGGCGACCGGCCTGCTAATCTTGCCGTTCTTGGGCGCGAGTTCCGGACCGGCCCCGCCAACGGCGGTGATTCCCGGCCTGGGGCATGCCCGTCCCGTCACGCCAGGCACATGACCACGCACAGCTCCACGACCGCGCAGATCCGCAGCGATTTCATCGAGTTCTTCCGCAGCAAGGGCCACACCATCGTGCCATCGGCACCCTTGGTGCCGGGCAACGATCCCACGCTGCTGTTCACCAACTCCGGCATGGTGCAGTTCAAGGATGTGTTCCTGGGCGCGGAAAAGCGCAGCTATGTGCGTGCGGCGGACGTACAGCGCTGTCTGCGCGCGGGCGGCAAGCACAACGATCTCGATGCGGTGGGCTACACCGCGCGTCACCACACGTTCTTCGAGATGCTGGGCAACTGGTCGTTCGGCGACTACTTCAAGAAGGACGCGATCGCCTGGGCCTGGGAGCTGCTGACCCAGGTCTGGAAGCTGCCGGCCGAGCGTCTGCTGGTCACCGTCTATCAGACCGATGACGAGGCGTACGCGCTGTGGCGCGACATGGTCGGCGTGCCGGAGGACCGCATCGTCCGCATCGGCGACAACAAAGGGGCGCCGTTCGCTTCCGACAATTTCTGGCAGATGGCCGACACCGGCCCCTGCGGGCCGTGCACCGAGATCTTCTACGACCACGGCGCGCACATTCCCGGTGGGCCGCCCGGTTCGCCCGACGAGGACGGCGACCGTTTCATCGAGATCTGGAACCTGGTGTTCATGCAGTTCGACCGCCAGGCTGACGGTACGCTGGCGCCGCTGCCTGCGCCGTGCGTGGACACCGGTATGGGCCTGGAGCGCCTGGCGGCGATCCTGCAGGGCGTGCACAGCAACTACGAGATCGATCTGTTCCAGGCGCTGATCCGCAAGGCCGCCGAGCTCACCGGCACCGCGGACCTGGAGAACAAGTCGCTGCGCGTGATCGCCGATCACATCCGCGCCTGCAGCTTCCTGATCGTCGACGGTGTGCTGCCGTCCAACGAAGGGCGCGGCTACGTGCTGCGCCGGATCATCCGCCGCGCATTGCGTCACGGCTGGATGCTGGGCGTCCGTCAGCCGTTCTTCCACGCGATGGTGGACACGCTCGATGCGGCGATGGGCGAAGCCTATCCCGAACTGCGCGACAAGCGCACGCTGGTCGAACGCGCACTGCGCGCCGAAGAGGAGCGCTTTGCCGAGACGCTCGATGCCGGCATGCGCATCTTCGATGAGGTCGCCGCCCGCAGCCAGGGCGCGATTCCCGGCGAGGATGCGTTCCGGCTCTACGACACCTACGGTTTCCCGCTGGATCTGACGGCCGACATCGCGCGCGAGCGCGGGCTCGAGGTCGACATGACCGGCTTCGACGCCGCGATGCAGCGTCAGCGCGAAACCGCGCGCGCGGCCGGACGCTTCGCATCGGGTACGGCGCTGCCGGCCGAACTGGTTGCGCAGCTTTCGCCGACCGCGTTTGTCGGCTACGACGCCACGCAGGCCGACGGCCTGGAGGTCGTCGCGCTGCTCAAGAGCGGCCGGCCGGTCGATGCGATCGAGGCGGGTGACGAGGCGGTGGTGATCCTGGACCGCACGCCGTTCTATGGCGAGTCGGGCGGGCAGGTCGGTGACACCGGCGTGCTCGAGGCTGAGGGGCTGCGCTTCGAGGTCGGCGACACACAGAAGCTCGCCGGTCAGTTCCATGGCCACCTGGGGCGACTCGCCAACGGTGCGCTGCGGCGTGGCGACCGTGTGCGCGGCGCGGTGGATGCCGAGCGCCGCGGCACGATCGTACTCAACCACAGTGCGACCCACCTGCTGCATGGCGCGCTGCGCGAGCTGCTCGGCACGCACGTCGCGCAGAAGGGCTCGCTGGTGGCGCCGGAGCGGCTTCGCTTCGACTTCTCGCATTTCCAGCCGGTCGCAGCCGAGGAACTGGCCGAGATCGAGCGCCGGGTCAACGTCGAGGTCCGGGCGAACCATCCGGTCTCGATCGAGCAGATGGACATGCAGGCCGCGCTCGACGCCGGCGCGATGGCGTTGTTCGGCGAGAAGTACGGCGAGCGCGTCCGCGTGGTCACGATGGGCGAGTCGGTCGAGCTGTGCGGCGGCACCCACGTCGACCGGACCGGCCGCATCGGGCTGTTCAAACTGGTGTCCGAGGGCGGTGTGTCGGCCGGCGTGCGACGGATCGAGGCGCTGACCGGCCAGGCGGCGCTCGACCATGTGCGTGCCGAGGAGGATCGCCTGCGTCAGGCGGCGGGCCTGCTGGGCGGCACCGGTGCGGAGGTCGGCGAGCGGCTGCGGGCGCTGCTCGACCGGCAGAAGCAGCTCGAGCGCGAGCTCGATACGCTCAAGGCCAAGGCGGCCAGCGGTGCGACGGCGGACCTCGCCACGGGCGCGGTCGACGTGGGCGGTATCCACGTGGTGGCTGCACGCGTCGAAGGACTGGATGCGAAGGCACTGCGCGATGCGGTCGATCGGCTCAAACAGCAGCTGGGCGATGCGGTCATCGTGCTTGCCGGCGCCAGCAATGGACGTGCGGCGCTGGTTGCAGGTGTGTCCGGCAAGGCGAGCGGACGCGTCAAGGCCGGCGAATTGTTGTCGGAGATCGCAGGACGGATCGGCGGCAAGGGCGGTGGACGTCCTGATCTGGCGCAGGGTGGCGGCGAGGATGGCCCCGCACTGCGCTCGGCCCTGGCCGAGGTCGGGGCCTGGGTCGGGGCGCGGATCGGATAAGCGCACGCTAAACACGTTTCGGGCCCGGTTGACCAGCCGCGTTCGAGACGACATCCTTCACGGTTCAATTGGTCTGTAATCGGTTCCCAAGGTCGAGAACGGTCCGAATTGCAGGCCACGCCGGTGGGGCGTTCCACGCCGGCCTCAGGAGATTTCTATGTTGATTCTGACCCGTCGCGTCGGTGAGACGTTGATGATTGGGGACTCGGTTTCGGTAACGGTACTGGGCGTGAAGGGCAACCAGGTGCGCATTGGCATCACTGCGCCCAAGGATGTCGCCGTCCACCGCGAGGAGATCTACCAGCGGATCCACCGCGGCGAAGGCGTCGACGCACAGGCCGATGTGGACGAGGATTTGCCGCAGGCGAGGTGAGTCGGTATCCTTCGCACCGCGTCGAGCAATTCATCGCCTGACGTGATGTTTCGGAGAGTTGCCCGAGAGGCCGAAGGGGCTCCCCTGCTAAGGGAGTATGGGGTCAAAAGCTCCATCGAGGGTTCGAATCCCTCACTCTCCGCCATTGCCTGGATTCCGACGTCGGCGACACCGACGAAAGAAAAAAATCTTCGCAAAGGCATTGACGGAATTTCGCTTTACCTGCAAAATTCCGCTCCTGTTCAAGGCGCCCGTAGCTCAGTTGGATAGAGCACCAGGCTACGAACTTGGGGGTCGGAGGTTCGAATCCTTCCGGGCGCGCCAGAACAAACAGAGAAGCCGGCGAGAGATCGTCGGCTTTTTTGTTGCCTGTCGTTTCGCTCGTGCCGAAGTTCGCGCTATGCCCCGGATCTGCGGACCCGCATCGTCGACAGGCCGGTTCGACGACGCCCAGCGCGCGAGACGTCCAACGCGCGAGACGTCCGGCGCGCGACGTTGCCGCAATCGCGCTTCTGTACATCGCATCTCTCCAGGTTCGCGCACTTCGCCGCCGATGCCATGGCGACCGGCGCGCACGGCCGCGGGCTGCGTGATCGCGCGCTGCCGCACGTGTGCATATCCGCGCTTTTCCGACGCACCGGGCATGCCGGCGCGCAGGTTGCAGCGCTTAGCCGCGGTCGAGATCGAACGCGATGGGAACAACTCCTATCGCTTCGATCGGGCGCCCGTCGCGCATGGCCGGCTGGAACGTCCAGTGCCGCTGCACCTGACGCATCGCGGCCTGGTCGAGGTCGCGATGCCCGCTGCTGCGGTGCACGCGCACCGACAACGGCCGCCCATCGATGCCGACGTGCACCTCGAGCTGCACCACGCCGGTATGGGCGGCGCGCAACGAAGCGCGCGGATAGGACGGCGGTGGCGCAGCGGCGTACTGCAGTTGCACGCCGCTCGCAGGTGCGCTCAGTGCAGGGGGCGCCACCGCGCCATCGGTGCCGGGCGCGGGCGCCGCAACCGCGCTGGGCATGGGCTCGGCGACAGCGGCGGCATCGACCGCGGGTGCCACCGCGACCGGTGCCGGCGTGGCGATGGCCGGTGGCAGCGGTCGTGGTGTGACGATCTCGCGGGTCTCGGGCGGGCGCGGCGGCGTCGGCGGCGGAGGCGTCAGCCAACGGAAGTCGAGCTGCGGCGCGGCATCGGGAAGGGAGAGCCGGTCGCCCCCGCCGGTGGGCACCAGCAGCACCGACAACACGACTGCATTGAAGGCGAGGGTGCCGGCGATGCCGACGATCCGGACCGGGTCCGGACGGCGGTCCGGGTTCGCGAAGCCCCGCATGCGGGGAGCGGTCTGCTGCAGCACCATGCGCCACCTCCTGTCGTGCCGGCCGGGCGGCCAGCGGAAGCGTGGCGACCCGGGGGCAGGCAGCGCCGCACACGGTCGCCGTGTCTGTTTGCAGCCTGGGCACCGATCTTGTGTCCAGACAAGCGGCCGGCGACGAGTGGTCGTTGCCGGCGGACGGGCGGTCCGGTCAGCGCGGCGCGCGACCGGATCCGCCGGTACGTCAGTCGCCGGGCATGCGTTCGGGTTCGCGGTCGAGGCCGCCTTCGTCCGGATTGGGCTTGCGCTCGGGGGCGGGTTGCCGTGCGTCCTCGCGGTCGCGCGGATGGTTTTCCGAGTAGCCCGGCGTTTGGCCGGGCTTGGGCGGTGCGGCGGGCGGCGTGTCCTTGCGGCTCATGTCAGCGCCCGAGTTCGAACACGACGTTGAGATTCGCGCTGAGCGTGCTCTCGCCCGGCGCGATCGGGGTGGAGGCGTCCTGCGCCATCGCGCGCATCGCCATCATCGGGCGCGGCTGGGCGAAACCGCCGCCTTCGCTGATGCTCACGATGCGCCGCACCCGCATGCCGAGCGAATTGGCGTAGAGCTCGGCGCGCTGCTGCGCCTGCTTTAGCGCTGCGGCGCGGGCTTCGTCTTCCACGGCTTGCGCATTGTCGATCTCGAACGTCGGCCCGTTGATCTGGTTGGCGCCGTTGGCGACCAGGGCATCGAGCACCGAGCCGAGCCGACGCAGGTCGCGGACCTTCAGATTGACCGTGTTGCTGGCCTGGTAGCCGGTGATCTTCGGCGGCTGGTTGTCGGCGTAGTGATACTGCGGGCTCAGGTTGATGCCCGAGGTCTGCACGTCGCGCTCGGCGATGCCGGCGGCTTTGATCGCGGCGGTGAGCCGGGTCATCTGCTCGGCGTTGGCGCGCATGGCGCCGTTGGCGTCGCCGGCTTGCGTGATCACGCCAGTCGACAGTGTGGCGATGTCGGGCACGCGACTGGCCTCGGCCCTGGCCGAGATCGACAGCAGGGTGCCGTCTGAGGGGGCGGCGGCGACCTGATAGTCCTGGGCGGTGGCAGTCATCGAAACGGTCCCAAGGGCAAGGCTGCAGGCCAGCAGCAAGGGGCGAAGCGGATTGGGGCGCATGGTGGTCTCCAAGGACGACGGAACAAGGGTCGTCACAGGGCAGTGAACGGGTCGTGAGCCGGAACGGGGTTGATCGACTTGGCGTCGACGGCTGCGCGGCCGCTGCGCGGTATCCTTGCCCGATGTTGTATCTCGCCTCGCAATCCCCGCGCCGCCGCGCCCTGCTGGCCCGTTTCGGACTCCCTTTTGGCGTCGTCGACGTCGATGTCGTGGAGTGCCGCGATCCGGGCGAGCGCGCGGGCGACTACGTGCGCCGTGTCGCACGCGACAAGGCCGATGCCGGGCTGCGTACGCTGGCGGCCGAGCCCGGCGCGGTCGTGCTCGGCGCCGACACCGAGGTCGTCCTCGACGGTGAGGTCTTCGGCAAGCCGTGCGACGATGCCCAAGCCGCATCGATGCTGCGCAGGCTCTCGGGGCGGACCCACGAGGTGATCTCGTCGGTGGCGCTGGTCGGGGCCGATCGTCAGGCCCAGGCGACGGTGATCACGGAGGTGACCTTCGCTCCGCTCGACGAGGCGACCATCGCAGCCTATGTCGCCAGCGGCGAGCCGCGCGGCAAGGCCGGCGGCTATGCGATTCAAGGTGGCGCGGAGCTGTTCGTCGCGCGCCTGGCCGGTAGCTACTCGGGCGTGGTCGGCCTGCCGTTGCAGCAGACCGGCGCGCTGCTGGGCGATTTCGGGCTGGCCCCGCGGCCGTTCGTCGCGCAGGCGCAGGAGGCCTGATCGGGCATGTCGGAAGAGATCCTCATCAATGTCACTCCGCGCGAGACGCGCGTGGCCGTGGTCGAGAACGGCATGCTGCAGGAGCTGCACATCGAGCGCGGCTGGCGGCGCGGTGTGGTCGGCAACATCTACAAGGGCCGGGTGCAGCGGGTGATGCCGGGCATGCAGGCGGCGTTCGTCGACATCGGCCTGGAACGGGCGGCCTTCCTGCACGCCAACGACGTGATGCGTGCGCCGCAGGCCAACGGCGATGGCGACGGCGAGAGCCTGTTCCCGCCATCGGGGCCGACGCTGCCGGTCAACGAACTGCTGCGCGACGGTCAGGAGATCGTCGTCCAGGTGGTCAAGGACCCCATCGGCAGCAAGGGCGCGCGGCTGACGACCCAGATCAGCATTCCCTCGCGCTATCTCGTGCTGCTGCCGCAGTCGCGTGCGGTCGGTGTGTCGGCGCGGATCGAGGACGAGGCCGAACGGTTACGGCTCAAAACGCTGGTGTCCGAGCTCGCTGCCGCCACCGGCGGCCACGGCTACATCGTGCGCACCAATGCCGAGGGCCAGAGCGCGGAGGCGCTGGCCGAGGACATTGCCTACCTGCAGCGGGCCTGGGCGCTGATCGAGCGCACCGTCGGCGAGGCGAAGGTCGGCAGCCGGGTCTACGAGGACCTGACCCTGCCGATGCGCGCGGTGCGCGACCTGATGCGCCGCGATGTCGACAAGGTCAAGGTCGACTCGCGCGACACCTACGAGAAGCTGTGCGTGTTCGCCGCGCAGTACCTGCCGGCGCCGGGGCCGGCCGAACAGGCGCGGCTGGTGGACCGGATCGAATGCTATGCCGGGTCGCGGCCGATCTTCGACCTGTACGGCGTCGAAGACGAGATCCAGCGAGCGCTCAACAAGGAGGTCGCGCTCAAGTCCGGCGGCACCCTGGTCATCGACCAGACCGAGGCGATGACCACCGTCGACGTCAACACCGGTTCGTTCCTGGGCCAGCGCAACCTCGAGGAGACGGTGTTCCGCACCAACCTGGAGGCCGCGCAGGCGGTCGCCCGGCAACTGCGGCTGCGCAACCTGGGCGGCATCATCATCATCGACTTCATCGACATGGCCGACCCCGAGCATCGCCGCCAGGTGCTGCGCACGCTCGAAAAATCGCTCGCGCGCGACCATGCCAAGACCACCGTCTACGACTTCTCGCCGCTGGGCCTGGTCGAGATGACCCGCAAGCGCACTGTCGAGAGCCTGCAGCGCCAGCTCGGCGAATCGTGCGGCGCCTGCGGCGGCCGGGGCATCGTCAAGACCGTCGAGACGGTGACTTACGAGATCTTCCGCGAGATCGTGCGCGCAGTGCGCCAGTTCGATGCCGACCGGCTGCTGGTCATCGCCTCGCCGAAGGTCGTGGCGACGATTACCGATGAGGAGTCGGCCGCGGTCGTCGAGCTCGAGGAGTTCCTCGGCAAGTCGATCCGGTTCCAGTCCGACGACCAGTACCTGCAGGAGCAGTTCGACGTTGTGCTGCTCTAGGGCACGACGATGACGGCGGCGTGGGCGAACCGCCTGCGCCGCGCGCATCTGGGCGCGTGGTACGTGGCGGCGTTGTCGGTGGTGCTGGTCGCGATCGGCGCGGTCGCGCTGGCGCAGCTGGCGTTACCGTGGGTCGAGCGCAATCCGCGCAGCGTCGAGCGCTGGCTCAGCGAACGTGCCGGCCGGCCGGTCGCATTCGAGACCCTGCGCACCCAGTGGAGCCGACGCGGACCGCTGCTGCGGGTGACCGGGCTGCGCATCGGCGAGCCGGCGACCGCGGTGCCGATCGACAGTGCCGAGATCCAGGTCACGCCGTACTCGGGCCTGCTGCCGGGCCGTTCGCTGACCGAACTGCGGATCCAGGGGCTGGCACTGACCCTCGAGCGCGACGATGACGGTGGCTGGCATGTCCGTGGCCTGCCCGGCAGCGCGACGCCCAGCGACGATCCGCTGGCCACGCTCGAAGGCCTCGGCGAGCTGCAGGTCATTGGTGCCCGGCTCACGATCGATGCGCCCTCGCTGTCGCTGCGGCACACGTTGCCGCGGGTCGATCTGCGGATGCAGGTCGACCGGCGCCGGGTGCGCGCCGCGGCCCGGGCCTGGGTCGAGGTCGACGGGGCGCCGCTGGATCTGCGGGTCGATCTGCTGCGCGACGACCTCACCGGACGGGCTTACGTCGCGATGCCGCGCAACGACCTCCAGGTCTGGTCGCCGTTGCTGGCGCCCAGTGGTGCGGCGATCGGCGAAGGCCACGGCCGGGTCGCGGCGTGGCTGGAATTGCGCGAGCGCCGGGTCGTTGCGGCCACGGCCGATATTGCGCTCGACACGCTGTCGCTACGGCGCGCAGAGCCGAGCGGGCAGGGCAGCGACGCCCAGGGTGCGGTGGCGTTCGACGGCGTGCGCGCGCAACTGCGCTGGGAACACGAGGGCGCGGACTGGAGACTCGACGCGCCGACGCTGCGCATGGTCCAGCACGGTCGCGAGCAGACGCTCGACGGGCTCGTACTGGCTGGTGGTTCGCGCTATGCGATGCGTGCCGCACGCGTCGAAGTCGCGCCGCTGCTGGCGCTGGCCGCGCTCGGCGATGGCCTGTCGCCGTCGCTGCGCGCCTGGTTGCAGGCTGCCGCGCCGCAGGCGGTGCTCGCCGATGTCGAGGTCGCCGCGTTGCCCGGTGGCCCGGCCCGGGTCGCCGCGCGGATCGAGAACCTGGGCTTCGCGCCGGTCGGAACGACGCCCGGCCTGCACGGGCTGACCGGCACCCTGACCGGCGATGCCGATGGCCTGGTCTTCCGTCCCGATCCTCAGGCCCGGCCGGTGTTCGACTGGCCCAAGGGCTTCGGCGTGCCGCATCCGCTGCGGCTCGAGGGCGAGATCGCGGCGTGGCGCGAGGACGGCGACTGGCGCGTCGAGACACCGGCGCTGCGGATCGAAGGCGACGGCTACGCCGCGGACGTGCGCGGCGGCCTGGCGTTCCACGGCAACGGCGCACGCCCGCGCATCGATCTGGCAGCGGTGGTCGACGCGGCGCAGGTGCCGGTCGCCAAGAAGTTCTGGGTGCGCCACGAAATGCCGGCTGCCGCGATGGACTGGCTGAACATGGCACTGGTCGCCGGCACGGTCCGCGACGGCCGCGCGATCGTCTCCGGCGAGCTGGGCGACTGGCCCTTCAGCAGCGCCGACGGACACGATCGCCGGGGCGTGTTCGACGCGCGGGCGCGGATCGAAGACGCGACGATCCGCTTCCAGGACGACTGGCCGGCGCTGGAGCGGATGAGCGGGCGGGTGCGTTTCGTCAACGATGGTTTCTCGGTCGAGGACGCGCATGGCGAACTGGCCGGGGTGCCGGTGCGTGCGATCGAGGCCGGGATGCAGCACTACGCGCACAGCCCGGTCGAGGTCCGCGCCACCACCCAGGCCGATGCTGGCGCGTTGCTGACGCTGATGCGGCAAAGCCCGTTCCACGCCGAGCATGCCGAGACCCTCGACAACCTCAAGGTGTCCGGTCCGGCGCGCGTCGCACTGACGCTGGCGGTGCCGCACGACGCGCCGGTGCGGCTCGACGGCAGCGTTGCGCTGGACGGCGTGTCGGCACGCGAAGGCCGCTTTGCGCTCGACTTCAGTGATGTGCGCGGCAGCGCACGCTTCGATCAGAACGGGTTTTCCGGCGAGCGGCTGGCCGCTCGCACCGAGGGGCATGCCGGCACGCTGGCGCTGCGTGCGGGCGAGGGCCATGTCCGTGACCGCGACCAGGCGTTCGAAGCCGAGCTCGCCGCCACGCTCGCGGCCAACGACCTGCTCGCACGCGCGCCCGACCTGGGCTGGTTGCGTCCCCATGTCGACGGGGCGGCGCCCTGGCAGGTGCAGGTCACGGTCGCGCGTGCGCCCGCGCCAGGCCAGGCGCCGGCGCGTCTGCTGCTGCGTTCCGATCTTGTCGGCACGGCATTGCGGCTGCCGGCACCGCTGGCCAAACCGGCCGGCGAAGCGCTGCGCACCACGATCGATGCGTCGCTGCCGTTCGACGCCGGCGACATCGCGGTCGGATTCGGCGATCGACTCGCGGTGCGCGCGCGTGCGCGCGATGCCGGCACCGGCGTGCGCCTGACTTTCGGCAGCGGGCGTGTCGCCGAGGCGCCGCCGGCCTCGGGGATCGCGATCGGCGGGCGCACCCCGGTCATCGAACTCGCCGACTGGATCGGATTGGCGGCCGGCGGCGACGAGGGCGCGGATGCGCCCCGCCTGGTGGGCGTGGACCTGACCGCGCTCGACCTGCGTCTGCCCGGCGCCGGTTTCGGCCAGACCCGGATCACCGCGGTCCGTCAGGGCGCCGGCACCAGCCTGCGTTTCGATGGTGCGGCGCTGGCGGGCGGCGTGCGTGTGCCCGACGCGGACGCTGCGCCGGTGGTCGCGACGCTGCAGCGCCTGCATTGGCCGATGCAGGCGCAGCCGCCGGCCGATGAACCGCGGGCAGCGCAGCCGCCGGCGTCTCCGGGCGATGCCGACACGATCGATCCGGCGACGCTGCGGCCGATCCGGCTGGCGATCGAGGACCTGCGCGTCGGCCCCCTGCAACTGGGCACCGCCGATGGCAGCCTGGTGCGTGTGCCCGGCGGCGTTGCGCTCGATCACCTGCGGGTGCAGTCGCCGCAACACCGGATCGAGCTGCGCGGCCGCTGGACCGGACGCGGCACCGCTGCGCGCACAACGCTCGAAGCCGACCTGGAGAGCGACGACTTCGGCCGTCTGGCCTCCGGCCTGGGCTTTGCCGGCAGTATCGTCGGCGGTCAGGGGCGGGTGGACTTCGATGCCGCCTGGCCCGGCGCGCCCAACGCGTTCGCGGTCGCATCGCTGGAAGGGGCGCTGCAGGTCACGGTCAAGGACGGCCAACTGGTCGAGGTCGAGCCCGGCGCCGGACGTGTGCTGGGGCTGCTGAGCGTGGCCGAGCTGCCGCGCCGGCTGATGCTCGATTTCCGCGATTTCTTCAATCGCGGCTTCGGCTTCAGCCGGATTGCCGGCGAGATCCGCTTCGGCCAGGGCCTGGCTCGCAGCGACGGGGTCACGATCGACGGCCCGGCGGCGGAGATCCGCATCCGCGGCACCGCCGATCTGCAGGCGCGCACTCACGACCAGGACATCGAAGTGCTGCCCAAGACCGGCAACCTGCTGCCCGCGGTCGGGGCGCTGACCGCAGGCCCGGTGGGCGCGGCGGTGGGCGCGGTCGCCAACGCAGTGCTGCGGCGGCCGCTGGCCGAGATGGGCGCACGCAACTACCACGTCAGCGGCCCGTGGCAGGATCCGAAGGTCGAGGTCGTCGAGCGCCGCGATGCGCGGCCACCCGAGGCGGCGCCTGCGCCGCCGATCGGCCCTTGATCGATCGCGTGCGTCACCGGAAGGCGCGCGCGGTGGGTTGCCATTCCTCCACCAGGCCCCACACTTGAGGGATGACCGATCTCTCCCCCGCGACTGGCGACGCGCTGGCCCTCGCGCAGTCCCGTCTGCTATTGCCCGCCGGCCTCGACAGCGCACATCTCGACCGCACCTTCTCTGCGTTGCTCGGCCCGGGCATCGACTTCGGCGACCTGTACTTCCAGCACGCGCGCCGCGAGAGCTGGTCGGTCGAGGACGGCATCGTCAAGAGCGGCTCGCACGCGATCGAGCAGGGCGTGGGCGTGCGCGCGATCAGCGGCGAGAAGACCGGCCTGGCCTACTCCGACGACATCGATGCGGTGGCTCTGCTGGGCGCGGCGCGTTCGGCGCGTGCGATCGCCCGCGACGGCCGCGCGCATGCCCCGCAGGCGCTGGTGCGCGCGCGCGCGCATGATCTCTACCCATCCGGCGACCCGATCGACGCACTGGGCAGCGCGGAGAAGGTCGAAGCGCTGCGCCGGATTGACCGCTTCCTGCGCGCCGCCGACCCGCGCGTGCAGCAGGTGAGCGTCAGCCTGACGGGCGGCGTGGACACCATCCTGGTCGCGCGCAGCGATGGCGTGCTCGCCGGCGACGTGCGCCCGCTGGTCCGGCTCAACATCCAGGTGTTGGTCGAGCAGGACGGCCGCCGCGAGTCCGGCTATGCCGGCTACGGCGGGCGCTACAGCTATGCCGAACTGCTCGGCGACGGACGTCCGGAGCACTTCGCGCGCGAGGCGCTGCGCCAGGCCCTGGTGAATCTCGAGGCCGTCGACGCGCCGGCCGGCGTGATGCCGGTCGTGCTCGGCGCCGGCTGGCCCGGCGTGCTGCTGCACGAGGCCGTCGGTCATGGCCTGGAGGGCGACTTCAACCGCAAGGGCACCAGCACCTATGCCGGGCGCGTCGGGCAGCGCGTGGCCGCGCCCGGGGTGACGATCGTCGACGACGGCACGCTGGCCGGCCGTCGCGGTTCGCTGAACGTCGATGACGAAGGCACGCCGACCCAGTGCACCACGCTGATCGAGGACGGCGTGCTGACCGGCTACATGCACGACACCCTCAACGCGCGCCTGAGCGGTGTCGCCTCGACCGGCAACGGCCGCCGTGAATCGTTTGCGCACCGGGTGATGCCGCGCATGACCAACACCTACATGCTGGCTGGCCGCGACGACCCGCAGGACATGATCCGCTCGGTGAAAAAGGGGCTGTACGCGGTCAACTTTGGCGGCGGCCAGGTCGACATCACCAGCGGCAAGTACGTGTTCTCGGCGACCGAGGCCTACCTGATCGAGGATGGCCGCATCACCGCCCCGGTCAAGGGCGCCACGCTGATCGGTAATGGCCCCGAGACGATGCAGCGCGTGCGCATGGTCGGCCACGACATGGCGCTCGACGACGGCGTGGGCATCTGCGGCAAGGACGGCCAGAGCGTCCCGGTCGGCGTGGGCCAGCCGTCGTTGCTGATCGACGGGCTCACCGTGGGTGGTACCCAGGCTTGAGCGCCGTAATCGGTGGTTCGGGATTTGTGATGCCAGGCTGCACGTTGGCGCGCGCGCAGCCGGGCTGCGCTGTCGTATCGCCGGTCAACAATGGCGATTCAAGGCGCTTCGGGCTTGTGCGCCACCGTATCGCGCAGCAGCCGGAACAGGTCCCGGAACGCCGCCGGCGGCTTGTTCTTCGCCCGCTCGGCCAGCGCGTTGCGCACCAGTTGGCGCAGGCGCTGGCGGTCGGCCTGCGGGTAGGCCTCCAGCAGTTCGGCCAGCGCGCCGTCGCCCTCGTCGAGCAGGCGCGTGCGCCAGCTCTCGGCGCGGTGCAGCATCGCGGTCTCGATGCGCGAAGCCTCGCCGCCGGCGTCGAGCGCGTCGCGGATCGCCTCCAGCGTCTCGTCTTCCTCGCGGCGCATCTGCTTGGCCAGAAACGCCATCTGCCGCTTGCGCGCGATGTGCGAGGTGATCCGTCGCGTCTCGGCGATGTGCGGCAGCAGCGCGTCGGGCACCGGCAGCTTCGCCAGCCGCCCCTCGGGCAGCGCCACCAGCGCCTCGGCCAGCGCCAGCACCTCGAGCGCCTCGCGGCGCTGCTGCTTGCGGCTCGGGCTCAGATACTCGCCGCTGTCTTCGTCTATGCCTCTCATCGCAACAGGATAAGCCATTGACCATGTCCCCATCGCAGATTGCCGACCGCGTGCCGGGTGACGACGCCATCGCTCGCCTCGATGCGCTGGCCGGGCTGTCGCAGCGCCTGCTCGAGCGTTGCCGTGCCCAGGGTGCCAGTCAGGCCGAGGTCGCCTGCTCGGAAGATGCCGGTCTCAACATCGACGTGCGCATGGGCGAGGTCGAGACGGTCGAGTCCACCCAGGATCGCGGCATCGCGGTGACGGTCTACTTCGGCCGCCGCAAGGGCAGCGCGAGCACCGCGGACCTGCGCGAGGAGAGCCTGGCGGCGACCGTCGACCAAGCCTGCGCGATCGCCCGCTTCACCGAGGACGACCCCGCCGCGGGCCTGGCCGACGCCGAACTGATGGCGCGGCCGGGCGCCGACGGTCGCTTCCCCGAATTCGACGCCTGGCACCCCTGGGCGCTCGACGCCGATCGCGCGGTCGACCTGGCGCTGGCCTGCGAAACCGCGGGTCGCGACACCGATGCGCGCATTGGCAACTCCGATGGCGCATCGGTCTCGACCGCGCGTGCGCTGCACGTCTACGCCAACAGCCACGGCTTCGTCGGCGCCGAGCGCAGCAGCCACCACAGCATCGGCTGCGCGCTGATCGCGGGCAGTGGCGAGCAGATGCAGCGCGACGGCTGGTACAGCGTGGCGCTGGCGGCCGACGACCTGGAGCCGGCAGCGGCGATCGGCCGCCGCGCCGCGCAGCGCACACTCGCGCGCCTCGATCCCCGGCCGGTGCCGACCGGCAGCTACCCGGTGCTGTTCCAGGCCGACGTCGCCCGGTCGCTGGTCGGGCACTTGCTCGGCGCGGTCTCGGGCGGCGCGCTGTATCGGCGCGCCAGCTTCCTGCTCGACAGCGCCGGCACGCAGCTGTTCCCCACCTGGTTTTCGATCCACGAGCGGCCGTTCCTGACGCGCGGGTTCCAGTCCGCCGCCTTCGATGCCGAAGGCGTGGCGACCCGCGAGTCGCCGCTGGTCGAGGCCGGCGTGCTGCAGCGCTACATCCTCGGCAGCTATTCGGCGCGCCGGCTCGGCCTGCAGAGCACCGCCAACGCCGGCGGCGTGCACAACCTGGAGATCGCCGCCAATGCAGGCGATCTCGACGCGATGGTGCGCGACATGGGCCGCGGACTGCTGGTGACCGAGCTGATGGGGCAGGGCGTCAATGCGGTGACCGGCGACTATTCGCGCGGCGCGGCCGGGTTCTGGATCGAGGGCGGCGAGATCCGCCACGCGGTCGACGGGATCACCATCGCCGGCAATCTGAAACAGATGTTTGCCAGCATCGAGGCGGTGGGCACCGATGTCGACCCGCGTTCGCATGTCCGCACCGGCTCGATGCTGATCGGTCGCATGACGGTGGCCGGCACGGATTGACGTATGCTCGCACCGCCGGCCGCGGTGGCGATCGTCGCCTGGCCCAGCGCATCTTCTTTCACCTTGCCTATGGGGACTTCGCAATGAACGATTTCGATCCGGCACCGGCACCGGCCGCGGCCACCACGCAGGACGACCGCACGTTCGCGATGCTCACGCATCTGTCGTGCATCATCCTCGGCTTCATCGTGCCGCTGATCATGTGGCTGGTGCACAAGGACCGGCCCGAGAAGGCTTTCGTCACCGACCAGGCCAAGGAAGCGCTGAACTTCCAGATCACGCTGACCATCGGCTACGTCATCGGCATGGTGCTGACGATCATCCTGATCGGCGGTCTGATCAACCTGGTGCTGTGGATCCTATGCGTGGTGTTCAGCATCGTCGCCGCGCTCAAGGCCAAGGAGGGCGTGGCCTACCGCTACCCCTTCGCGCTGCGCCTGATCAGCTGACCGGCACGTCACGCAGCCTCTCGAACCCCGGCCTGTGTGCCGGGGTTCTTCGTTCTTCTCCAGCGTGCGGGAATGCGCACCCTTCAGCAGACGGCCAAGCGGTGATCGAAGGCAGATTGCAGAGGTCTGCAGCAGACTGGCGGCAGGGCGTCGCGCCCAGCGCCATCAAAACCGGGGTCAGAGTGGCATTTCGGGAGGCGACTTTGCAGACGGGGGCCGGGTGGTGGGGGGGGGCGGGGGGGGGGGGGGGGGGGCCGCGGGGGCGGGGCGCAGGCGCGCCGCCGCCCGCGGGG